>JAPLCP010000051.1 GCA_026392155.1 Armatimonadota bacterium
ATAATTTCGACTCGACACCCCATCTTCTCTAAAGCTAGTTGTACATCATCGGAATGGCCGTGTTCGGGCATTATCTTGCACCAGATCTCAACTATATCAAACCATTCAATAAAAAATTTACATAGTCCTAATGTCAAAGTACTGTGCCCACCAACTTTAGGAAGGCTAGTAAACAATATAATTTTCTGTCTCTTGGCCATACTGACTACGAATTCCCTGTCTGAAGTTTAGGACCTATCTTATCTGCTGTCATCAAAGCCATTCCGACAACCTGATCCATATTATAGTAGCGATATGTTGCAAGGCGACCTATAAAACTCACATCAGTGAGAGCCTCAGTGCGCTCTTGGTACTTCTGGTAGAGCGCGGATGCATCTGGTGCAGGAACGGGGTAATACGGCTCTTTCCCAGGACCAAAATTATCAGGATACTCCCGTACAATTGTAGAGTTTGAAGTTTTTTGCCCCGTTGCATGCTTAATCTCCACAATCCTCGTGAATTTTTCATCATTTGGATAGTTCACTTGCATCGCAGGCTGCCAAAAACCTTCGCGCCCTGAAATTTCTATACGCCTTTCGAGTTGTTCTGCATCAAACGACTCGCGTTCAAAACGTAGTGACCGGTAGGGTAGTGTTCCATAACAATCATCAAAAAAAGTATCGATTGGTCCTGTATAGATTAAGTGCCGGTAGCTTATCTGTGACATCACTTCACGATAATCCGTATTTAGGAGAAGTCGAACATAATCCCCACAAGCAGCAAGCATGCGTTGAAACATCCGACTATATCCCGCTTTAGGCAAGGCTTGAAATGTCTCGCGAAGATAACGATCATCACGATTCGTCCGAATAGGAATACGTCCGCAAACGCTAGCATCTAATTCTTTAGGACTCCGATGCCACTGTTTAATTGTATAACCCTTAAAGAATTTCTCGTAGAGTTCCCAACCTACCTGAGAGATAATAACTTCTTCCGAATTTGACGGACTCTCGATGGGAATCCGTTTTTCTGCCAACCATGCCTCCATTTCTTCCGTGGAAGAATCGCGGCCAATTAATTGTTCAAATGTATTTAAGTTAATGGGAAACTTCCAGTACTTCCCCTCTGTATAGGATAAAATTTTATAATCAACAGGATGCCATTCGGTAAATAGCGATAAATAGTCTTTTATTCGTTCTGCATTTGTACGGAAGTAGTGAGGGCCGTAAGTATGCACAAGAACACCATGGTCATCATATTCATCATGAGCATTCCCCCCGATATGGGAGCGTCGTTCAACAATAATACTTCGAAGACCGTATTTATTTGCTAAGCGTTCTGCAGCAACTAAGCCGCTATATCCCGCCCCAACGATTAAACAATCGGTATTAAACATAGTTTTTTACGAACTCAGACTTCATGTCTATAAGTATTAGTGAGATTAGGAAATACGCACAAACAGTGAGCTAAACTATATCAAGTAATAGACAGCACTGCAAATAGGCGGGTTTTAGGTTATTCCCCTTGTGCCAGAATTCCGACCCACTCTCCTTCCGTCTCAACCGCTAGAATCTTTAATCCAAGTCCCACTAGACCTGCTTTGACATCTTCCGTGCGGCTTTCGATGATGCCGGAGACCATCAGAAGACCACCTGGCTTTGTGGCGGCGATGAGCTCTTCTGCCATTCCTAGGATCACATCGGGGAGAATGTTGGCAACGACGATATCAAACTGCCCCGGTGGCGGCAGTGTCGCTTCAACGGCCTCGACAATGCCGGTCATTTTGTTGCGCTCGATATTCTCCCGCGCGATTCGAACGGCGAGCGGGTCAATATCGGTGCAGATAGCGCTTTTTGCGCCGAGTAGAATCGCAGCAATCGCCAGAATCCCCGAGCCGGTCCCGACATCGGCGATGGTCTCTCCGCCCTTGACGTGCTGCTCAAGCGCACGCAGACAGAGCCGCGTCGTGGCGTGCAGCCCCGTCCCGAATGCCATCCCAGGATCCATCTCCACGACAAGATCACCGGGCTTAGGGGAAAACGCTTCCCAGCTCGGCTTGACCACAATGCGCTCTCCGATCCGCTGCGGCTTGAAGTACTGCTTCCAAGCGTTGGCCCAGTCTTCTTCCTGCACAAACCGAATGGTCACCTCACGCCCCGCCGCAGCGCGCAGTGTTAGCAGCGAGCCTTCCAGACGCTCATCCACAGGAAGATACCCCTTCACTGTGCTTGAGTCTGCCGAAAAACCCTGGCACCCCGCCACTTCCGTCAGAAGGGTAGAGTACAGCTCTTGATCATCCCCCACCGCCGCTATTTCAATCTCAGCCCAGCGCATAAAATTAAGTCGTTGTCCTTCCGATTCCGCCCCGCTATTCTATCGCAGGCTTTTCTCAGTCCCAATATATCTTGATATGCTGGAGCCTGTTGTTTCGAAAACTCAATTCCATAGCCTCGGGTGGAGAGAGAAGTGACCGACACGCCTGACTCGTCCGAGTGTTGAAGGGTGACCAAGCCGAAGATTCGTTTCCTTTGGGAATTTTTTCCTCTTCAAGCCAAGGTGCTAAACGCTGTACAACTTCTTCGCGAGGTGTGCCTTTCGCAAGCTGATCAACAGCCGTCACGAGAGGAAGCCAGGGAGCAGAGAGACAAACAATCCCAGCAATACTTAGCCAATAGAATGACGAAAACCAGATCAAGGCATGTCGGCGGAAGGCAATCCACCCTGTGATGAATGTCAGCACAACTCCCACGTACAACTGAGTTGCGTTAAAGCCACCAATCAGTGAGGCAAGTAAACCGATCAGGATCATCCCGATTGCAAAGACTCCCGCCAAGGTCCGAAACAACAACATCACAGTGCCTCCCTAATGACTTCTAATAGCTTTTTCATTCGTCAAAGTCGGGTAGAATCCCTCCTATGCCCTACCAAACGCCCGGCGATGACCTCGTTGCCTTGCTCGATGCGCCCCTGACTCCGCTCTCCTCGCTCTCCCCGGATCGGTCGCACTTGTTGCTGCTGGGCTACGAGGCCTACCCCCCTATCTCAGATCTCGCACGGCCCTTTGAAAAGCTGGCGGGGGTTCGCTTTGATGTGACACGCCCAGGGACGCAGCGGCTGACTCGGTACAGCAACCTGACGCTTCTCAGTACGTCTGAGGGCAGCGAGCGCCCCGTGACGGGACTGCCTGCCGAGGCGATTCCCGGCGGGCCGGTCTGGAGCGATGATGGGAGGCACTTTGCGTTCTTTGTCGAGAGTCCGGGCGGAGGGCTCTCTCTAGCACTCGGTGAGGTTGCGACGGCAACCGCCCAGACTCTGCCAGAAATCTCTCTCTCAGACATGCTGGCGGCTCCGATCCAGTGGATAGACAACCAGACCCTCTTTCTGACTCTCGTCGCGGACTTGGGAGCCGCCCCGACACGACCGACCGCCCCCGACGGCCCGATTGTCCAGGAGGCCAGTGGCAAGCAGACCCGCGCGGCGACCTATCAGGACTTGCTCACCAGCCCCTACGACGAGGCGCTCTTTACCTACCTGGCCACGGTTCAGCTTGCGACCTTCGATCTTCTCTCCCAGACTCTCACGCACGTCGGTTCCCCCGTCTTGGCCACGAGCGCACGCCCCTCGCCGAGCGGAGAGTTTGTTCTGGTCACGCGCCTCGTCCCGCCGTTTTCCTACCGCGTCCCCTACCAGCTCTTCGCCCGCCGCACGGAGGTCTGGGAGCGAGCGACGGGTCAGCTTGTCCACACGATTGCCGAGCTCCCGATCAGCGATGAAGTCCCACAGCAGGGTGTCCCGACCGGCCCACGAGGTGCACAGTGGCAGCCCAATCTCCCCGCCACGATCCACTTTGTCGAGGCGCTCGACGGTGGCAATCCCCTCGCCAAAGTCGAGCACCGCGACAAAGTAATGACGCTTTCACTCCCCCCTAGCCCCCGTCGAACGGGGGAACCGATGGAAAGCTTCCGTTTGACACATCGGTTTGCGGGCTGGGACTGGCCGGATGACCCGCACGCCGCCATTGTCACCGAGTACGACCGTGACCGGCGCTGGCGGACGACGTATTACTTTACGTGGGGACGCTGGGAAGCACGCAAGACACTCTTTGATCTCTCCGTCAACGATGCCTACGGCGATCCGGGGAGCTTTATCACGACCCAGAAGCCCACGGGCGAGCGGGTCATGGACACGCGGGGGGGCCGTGTTTTTCTGGCAGGTCGTGGCGCCACGCCCGAGGGTGACCGCCCGTTTCTGGATGCCTTCGATCTCAGTACCGGCGAGAAAGAGCGAGTCTTCCAGTGCGGCGACACGCACTTTGAGACGTTCCTCGCCTTTATCGGCGACGAGCTTCTCACCAGCCGCCAGAGCCGCACGGAGCCAACCAACTTTTACATTGGCTCCCCCATTATTGGGGGCGGGGGGGGCCGAGCATTAACCCACTACACCGACCCGCACCCGGAAGTCACCGGGCTTCACAAGGAGCTGGTGCGCTACGAAAGGGCCGATGGGGTTCCGCTCTCAGGGATGCTCTATCTGCCCCCCGGAATCGCGCCAGACTCCCAGCCCCACCTGCCGCTTCTGCTCTGGGCCTACCCGGAAGAGTACAGCGACGCGGCGACGGCAGGGCAAGTCCGTGGCTCTGACAAGACCTTCACTCGGCTCATGGGAACCAGCCCCCTCTGGTTTCTCCTGCGCGGCTGGGCCGTGCTGATGGATGCCGCCATGCCGATCGTCGGTGACCCCGAGACCATGAACGACACGTTTGCCGAGCAGCTTGTCGGCGCGGCGACAGCGGCCATCCACACCCTCACGGAGCGCGGGATCGCCGACCCGAAGCGCGTGATGGTGGGGGGACATAGCTACGGCGCGTTCATGACCGCCAATCTCCTTGCCTACGCTCCCGGACTCTTTCGCGCCGGGATCGCCCGCTCCGGTGCCTACAACCGCACCCTCACCCCGTTTGGCTTCCAGAGTGAGCGCCGGAGCTACTGGGAAGCGCCCGAGATCTACCACAAGCTCTCGCCTTTTACCCACGCCGACAAGATCAAAGACCCCCTTCTTTTGATCCATGGTCAGGTAGACAATAATCCGGGGACGCACACGATTCAGTCCGAGCGTTTTTACCAAGCCCTTCAAGCGCACGGAGCGACGGCACGCCTCGCCCTTCTGCCCCACGAGAGCCACAGCTACCGAGCACGTGAGAGCGTGCTCCATGTCCTGTGGGAGATGCTCGACTGGGCGGAGCGCTTTAGCGCAGGTACCGAGAGAGACTGAGCCAAGCTCCGGTTGCCCCGAGGAAACCTCCGCCGGAAACGAGAGAGATCGCCAGTAAAGGGAGGTTGACGGGCTCCAGGTAGCTCGCCAGCAAGGGAATCGCGACGGTTAGAGTGTCCGTATAGCGAAGCAGGGCAATCAGGGCCAAAGCTGCCAGGAGCCCTCCGACAACTCCGTGAATGAGCCCCTCGATCAGCATGGGCAGGCGGATAAAGCCGGGGGTGGCACCGACGATCTTCATGATCTGGATCTCGCGGCGACGGGAAAACACCGAGAGGCGGATGGTGTTGACGACCACCACGAGGGCACCAAAGAGCAAGAGCGCTCCGCCCAGTAGCCCCAGGTTTCGGATAAAGTCCGCCAGCCGGAGAACCACTTTTAGCTCCTCCTCTGGCACATCCACGTTCTCGACATCCCCCTGCCAGCTCCGAATCGTGCTTGCCGTGGTAGACGCCCGCTCGGCGCTACGGAGCTTGACCACGAACGTGTCGGGCATGAGGTTTGGGAGGCCGACCGTGTCAATGGGGAGGCTCTTTGCCGCATCGGCAAAAGCATCGTCCCGTGAGCGGTAGGTCACTTCTGCCACGCCTGGCAGCTCACGTAGCTTTGCCTCAGTCTCATCTAGGCGTTCTCGGGTGATCTCAGGCCGACAAAAGACGCGCATCTCAAAGGCATCTACCGTGCGACGGCTCATGGTGCGGAGCTGGGAGAACGTGAGAGAGAACGATCCGACCAGCGTGAGCGCCACGGCAATGGTCGTGATGGCCGCCACGGTCATCAGGCCATGCCGCCGCAGGTTGATCAGCGCCTCACGAAAGAGAAACGGAAAGGCACGTGTCACGAGGCGTACCCGTAAGCCCCTTCGGCTTCGTCGCGAGCGAGAGTGCCACGCTCGATCGCGATCACGCGGCGGCGCAGGCGATCCACAGCGTTTTTGTCGTGAGTCGCCACCAGCACGGTCGTTCCCTCATCACTCACGGCAAGCAAGGCGTCCATAACTCCGGCGCTCGTCTCCGGATCGAGGTTGCCCGTGGGCTCGTCGGCGATGAGTAAGGCGGGCTTTCCCACCAGTGCCCGCGCAATCGCAACGCGCTGCTGCTCGCCGCCGGAGAGCTGAGCAGGAAAGGCATCGCACCGGGACAGCATCCCCACCTGCTCCAAGCGCTCTCGCACCCGCTGGCGTGCCTCGGGCCGTGGTAGCCCAAGAACCTCGCAGGCGAACATCATGTTCTCCCAGACCGTGCGCTGGGGAAGTAAGCCGTAGTCTTGGAGGACGATCCCCATCTGCCGCCGGAGCGCGGGAATCTCATGGGGGATGATCTTGGTAATGTCGCGGCCCGCCACGGAGATGCTCCCCGACGTTGCTCGCACATCGGCGTAGAGTAGCTTGAGGAGCGTAGACTTCCCGGCTCCGGTCGGCCCCACCAAAAAGGCAAAGTCCCCGGCGGGGAGCGCTAGGGAGATATCGGTCAGTGCTGTCACGTTTCCGGTCGGATACGTCACCCCGACACTTTTTAGCTCAATCACGACGCGTATTATATCCCGTCCGTTTCAACCGGAGGAACGTTTGATGTACGCCAGCGGGTTTCGGTCGTTACGCCCCGTCTGGCTGCGCTTGGGAATATCACAGAGATAGAGCGCCGTGGCGTAGACATCCCCGTGGTTGGGAATCGCATCGCGGTAGAGCTTCTCTTTGGTGGCATTGTAGCGAGCACTGGTCTTATCGTTCCAGCCGACGGGGCCTTCGCCGGTGACGGGATCGAAGTCCGGGTGGAGGGAGCCATCGGGCTGGAGCGGGATGGCCTGCATGGTCTTGGTTCCCACGCGCCCCCACTGCGTCCCGCCCTTGACCTTTGGCCCCAGAAACGCCGCGCTGGTCACGAACCAGTGCTCGGAGATATCCTGACCGTCAATTTTCTGCTTCTTCTCCGACATCGGCAGGTTGGACTTGATAATATCGTCTACATCGCCATGAATGGAGCGACCGAACTCACTGGTCAGCACGACAGTTGTGTAGTCCCAGATCGGCTTCCCGGTGGTCTTATGCGGCGTGTTTTTCAGCAGCTCCACGAGAGTGAGGAGCGGCTCCCAGAGCTCCTCTTTGAGGCCCGTTGTCTGGTCTGGCTGGCCCTTGGGCGTGACACCATCGCCTGCCCAGAGGTTCTTGCGGCTGTGGTGCGAGTCGAAGTGACGAATATCGCGTGTCTCGATAAAGTAAGCGCACGAAAGGTTCTCCCGCATCAGCTCGTAGGTCATCATGGCTTGCACATTGGTCGCAGGACAGAACTTCGTGCGGGCCTTGTTGCCATTGATCGAGCGGTAGGTGATCAGCTCGTCCACGGGCTTAACTTTAAACTTCTCTTTGAGTGTCGGGTCGGTAAAGAGGCGCGAGAGGGCTCCCCGATCCAGCGACTTGCCCTTGCTCGAAAGCCCCGCATAGATCTGCCGCGCCGAGTTGTAGCTCTTGATGGTCTCCATCTCGGTGTCTTTACGCAGCCCGGCATGCGCATTGTCGAGAAACTTCTCGATCTGCCGATTGACCACATCACTGGCGCTGCCCTGCATCCGTAGCAGAAAGTCACGGAGATTGGCGGGCGTGCCTCCATAGATCGTGTGGGCGTGGGCGGGGCCGAGGGCATGGTAGTAGCCCTTGCGCCCCGTGTACTGCACCTCATTGAGCTCGCCATCGCTAAGCCACCAGTGCCACGAGAGATTAGGAAGCGCGTAGCTCTGGCCATAGACCTCAGCAAATGCCTGCATGACGCTCCGCTCATCGGGATCACGGTCCGCCTGGAGGCGTAGGTCATAGCTGCCCATGTGGGCTTTAAGGCGCTCGCCGGAGTGAAACTGGCCGGTGTGCATGGACGAGAGCACGGCCATCTCCGGAAACAGGCTCTTGCCCGGCTCGGCGAGATAGCCATAGTTGATCTTTCCGTTCCAGATGCCGTCCACCCGGTAACCAGGTGTGTTAAAGTTCAGCACCCGGTAGCGCTCGGCGCTGATTTTCTCAAACGGCAGGCGGGTCTTGGGGAAGATATTGTTCTCAGTGTCCAGCGGCGAGAACATGTCGTAGCTCTCCCAGCCGCCCTCCACAAACCAGTAGATTAGATAGTGGGGGTCAGCCCCTTCGGCGGCCTTTGCCTCCAAGCTCGCCGCCAGTGCCGCGCCTTGATTCGGATCGCCATGTTTGAGTAAGTACCCCAGAAAGTCCGCCGCCCCAAGCGTCAGCCCCGCCGTCGCCCCGCGACGCAGAAAGTCCCGCCGCGTCACCGCCCACGGGTTCACGGTTGGCTTGGGCAAGTGCGTGTCCAGAACCGAAGGCCCCAGCTCCGGGCACTCCGAAAACTCCACGGCCCCCTCTTCGATATCGTGATAGTCACTCATGTTGATTTTCCTTACAAACGATCTAATAGGCGATCATATTCCGCATGACTCCCAATCCAGAACCAGACAATCGTTTCACCTGTTCGGACTCCCACCGCACGATAGCTCTGGTTGATTCTTGCAGAGTAAATTGGCTGTGTTTCGTGAACATTTCGAAAACGTAGTCCGGGATGCACTCGAAACCTCTGAGTTGTCCGTGATATCACAGTTTCTCTGGCTCTAGCTCTTTTGTCTTTCCGCTCCTGAACTCAAGCAATGCTTCATCGGCGAGCAGTGCGAGAATATCCTGAGATTCACGAAACGAATGTTTCCAGCGCTCTTCGTGCTGAATCTCATCAAGCAACCACTGCGCCAAATCGTCCTGCTCTGTTGCTTCTAGTTCTGAGGCTTTGCCAAATGCTTTCTCAAGCAATAGTGTCATTGCTCTAGCTCCATTTCTATATTTTCATATCGTGGTATGGGGATGGGATTATCCTGCGGAAACATCCATTCAAACCAGACTCGTTATCGTACGTTAACATAATCGACGGTGTTGGCCTTCTGCCAGTTCAGAAAGTTCAAAATACTAGCTCTGTTTTCTCCTTGAAATGCAGCGAAGAATACACCTTTGACAAACCCCAGCATCTCCTCGCGTAAGTCACATTCTGCCACAAGCCCATGCCCTGCAAAAATTTCCCAAATGCCAGTAGCCGACGGGGCTGGTTTCCAATTATCGTATTTCCCACAGCCCCAGACCTCTGCCTGATCACTTACCACCGACAGATTCCAGCATGTTGCCTCGTTGATGAGATCAAGAAGCTCATCCAGATCGTCGGGAAGGTAGTGACCATCAATAACCTTTATCATTGCTTACTCTTCATTTTTTGGATGCGTTGATGAAAAGTGGAAAGCTGTGCGAGGCGCTTCTTCTTGGGATCGGGGGCGAGTGGTGCCGTGACCGTGCCATTGAGATACTCCGGGGTGAGCACCAGCGCTTTTATGAGCGGCTTGATGGCAAAATTACTTTTCTGGGTAGCATTCCAGAGCCGCAGGTAGAGGCCACGCTCGTCGGTCTCGCAGCGCAGCTCGCGGCCAAAGTACCAGACGAAGTGCGTTTGCAGGATCGTGCGGATAAAGCGCTCTTTGGCGACGGCCTGCGTCGCAAACGCTTCCATTCCCTCGCCCTTAAACGGATAGGCCGCCACTTCGTCACGATCCGAGTGGTCAATGGCGAGGCCGTACTCATCGTGCGTACGGTAGTTGCCCAGGTCGTCCCAGTGCGCTCTCTGATAGGCGAGCGGCGTGAGGACTTTATGGCAGGTGTAGCAGGCCGACTTCGGGTCGGTGGTCGCTGAGGCGGTGATTCCCTGGCGCGACTGCACAATCTCATCCGGGACTTCAAAGGCGTAGCCCAGAAACTTCTCACAGACCTGGGCGGAGTAGTTGAAGTGCGGCAGGCTAGGCTTGCCCTGGATAAACCCCTTCATGGTCAGCACACCGGTCTTACCGAAGTAGGCCGGGCGCGGCTCGCGCTGAAACGCGGTATTGACGGTATAGTCGGCGGTGAGCAGCTCTTTGAACGGGCGGTTCTGGGTCATCAGGTAGGTCCAGAGCCGCGCTGGTTCATCTTGCTCTGGCGTCCCGTGGCTCTCGATATAGAGCCGTGTGCGGTGAAAGTAGAAGTCTGCAAACTCTTTGGAGGCGAGATAGCCGTCGGTGAGTTTCTCCAGCGCGACACCGGAGTCGCACTGCGCCAGCTCGGTGTCGTTTGGCGTGCGCCCCACCAAGTCTTGAGCAAGCTTAACGAGCTGCAAGCGCTTGCGGACTTTAGGGTCGGTGGTGGCCGTCAGCGAGCGGGGACGGGTGAAGAGAAAGTCGGGGTGGGCTAAGAGCGCCCGACAGAGCCCTTCCCACGCGGCTTGTTTGGCGGAGAGCTTGGGCACGGTAAATGTCAGCTTGGGCTGTTTTGGGTTCGCCAGCACGACTCGTGGCCCCCCGATCTGCGTCCACTGAAAGGTCAAGGCCGAGCGCTGAATGTTATACGACGACGACGCGTCCACGACGATCTGCGCCCCGGCGTGGGCAATCAGTGGCGCGGCAAGCTGCACAATCGGCGACGAGGACTCGGCTTTCACCACAATCGGCACTCGGGTCTCGTTATCGGCTTTTCCGGGGTAGACAATGGCAGGTCGGTAGGCGCGGGTCGGGTCGTAGCCCTCGCCCGTGGTGGGAGGAAAGAGCAGGGCCAGGGGCCTCTTGCTGCCATCCGTTCCCAGGTCTTGCAGCAGCTCTGGCCCGACTGTATTGTAGGGATTGAAGCTCTCGGCGGGAAACTTGCCCCACTGCTCTTTATTTTTTGCCTTACCTGCTCGCAGCAGAATCGGCGTAGGGCTAGTTGGCGCAAAGAGCCGCACGGCATCGGCGACCACGCGCTTGCTGGTGCCGTCGTTGCGCACTTCAATGCCGCCGCTTGCCCCAAAGACAAACGATGACTTTAAGTCTGCATGAGGCCGGTTGTCCACGCTCTGGTCAATGACAAAGTGCGCCTCCCCTTTGGGGGGCACGTCTGGCGTGGGAGGTGTCGCAACACGACTCACGCTATCGCGGCTGAGCACTTGGACACAGAGATCACGGCAGAGCGAGCTTGGGGCGAGGTTCTTCCCCGCCGGGCGCTTCGCACTCGCCTTGGGCGTGGCGGCACGCTGCCAGAGAAAGCTCACGGAGTACTTGCCGGGCTTTTCGACACTTAGCGGAAACGTGATCTGCGATGCGCCTTTGTTCTCGCTATTGTCCTCCGCACTGGCCCCGCTGACTTTCCAGGCTCCTTCGACCAAGACTCCCGGTTCGCCCACCTTGAGAACTTTCTCGCCCGAGTCGCCCTTCACCCGAATCCCGACCACACTAACATTGCCATAGCTCTCGGCGTTGCTGATAATCACGCGCTGGCCGGTGTCGCCGGGAACCAGAGAGAAACTCCCTAGCTCTTTTTCGGGTAGCTCCCCCGCTTCCTGATCCACGTAGAGCGTCGTGAGCGCATGGTCATCGCTGCGCACGGCGATTCCCAGCTCCTTAAGCACGCGCTGACCCCGCTCATCCGTGACCGCGAGAGAGAAACGCAGGTCACTCGGGGCGGTCTCCGCGAGGCTTGTCTGCGCCGCCGCGACACTCTTGAGAAATGCCTGCGCCTCGACGAGTTCGGAGGCCGTGGGTTCGCGGAAAAGTAGCTTCTTCCAGAGCCGCGTCACTCCCTCGCGCTCTGCGGTAGCATCGCTGAAGCCCGAAAACGGCCCCGTGCGGTTCAGATAGGCCTTGCTCGCCAGCTCACGACCGATCAGCTCCACGCCCGAAAGAAATGTCGGGGAGGCTTTCGAGGTCTCGTCGAAGCGCTTGATAAAGTCCGCGCCGCCAAAGAGATGGGCATTGTCCATAAATAAATTACGGTCTTCGCGCTCACCATCATCGCCAAAGATCGCCAGAGTCTTGCCCCGGAGCTGCCGAAACGTGATAAAGGTATTGTCAAAGCTGGGCTTCTTTGCGCCCGTGAAAGGCAGGGTCAGGTAGGTAGGAAACTGCTCGTCGGGTTTCTTCCCGGTGGCGGCTTGCTGTGCGCGAACTGCCTCGCCAAAGTGATCGAAGCTAGTCACTTGCGCCACGGTGAGCTTGTGCATGCCTTGCGGAGGCATAATAATGTTCTTATCCGTGGTCGTCACGCGGTAGACAATGCTGGAGTGGTTGTCCGGGTCGAACTGCCCCTCGGCGATAAGCTTGAGAAACGCGGTGTGCGAGTCCGTCGGCAGCAAAAACTGCGAGGGATTTTTCTTGCCATGGCACGAGGCGCACTGGCTACTGAGCACCGGCCAGAGCTCACGCTGGAAAACGTCTTCCAAAGCCCCCCCCTGCCCCCGCTCCGCAAGGGTGATTTTAGGGAGCGCGGGGATACTAGCCGCGAGAGCGAGCCCCGCCGTAAGTGTCATTCCGAGAAAAATATGCTTCCTTGCCATACCTCTATTATGCCTTGTCTTAAAGCCAAAGTGCAACTTGCCTGCTATGATAGGGTCTGCTATTTGACATCCGCGAATTTAGCGGTAGCATAACCTCGTTTTACCCGGTACGAACTATAGTGAACACAAAATTTAAGAACTGGTTTTTAGAAGGCTACGTCTCCAATGTCGAAGGCGCCTTTGAAGAGGAGCATGAGCCCGGACACAAGCCCCATCCCTGGTGGCAGGTCATGTGTCTCACGGGGGTAGACTACTTCTCCACTCTTGGGTACCAACCGGGAATTGCCGCGCTTGCCGCCGGAGCACTCTCTCCCATCGCCACTTTTGTCTTAGTCCTCCTCACGCTTTTTGGGGCGCTCCCCATGTACAAGCGGGTAGCGAAGGCAAGCCCTCATGGGGATGGTTCGATCTCGATGCTGGCCAAGCTGCTCCCCTACTGGCAGGGTAAGCTACTGGTGCTCTGTCTCATTGGCTTTGCAGCGACGGGCTTTATCATCACCATCACCCTCTCTGCTGCCGATGCTGCGGCGCACGTACGCGAGAACCATTTTGTGGCGCATTTTATGGAGCATAACCCAACTGCCTGGCAGATCGGGATCACGCTTTTCTTGCTACTCCTGCTCGGGGCTGTGTTTCTCAAAGGCTTTCAGGAGGCCATTGGAATCGCGGTGGGGATTGTGGTGGTCTACATCGGCTTGAATATCGCCGTGATCGTCCGAGGAATTCAGGAGATCTCCCACCGCCCGGAGCTTTTGGGAGAGTGGCAGCGCAGTCTCTTGGCGATCCACCCGACACCAGCTCACATGGCCATCGCAGCGATTATTGTCTTCCCACAGCTCGCCCTAGGACTCTCGGGCTTCGAGACGGGTGTTGTGGTGATGCCCCTAGTCGGGGGCGATAAGACGGACACCGAGGACGAGCCCAAGGGCCGTATTCGCAACGCAGGGCACCTGCTGACCACGGCAGCGGTGCTGATGAGTGTCTTGCTGATCGGCAGTAGTATCGTCACCACCACACTGATCTCCCCAGACAAGTATCTCCCCGCGCTCATGGGGGAGCGCACGATTCCCGCCACCGAGTTTGTAAAAGGCACCACGATAACCCTTCATCCCAAGAAGGAAAAAGAGCCGATCTTTGTCGTCGAAGTGCCCGGTTCTCCCCCACTCGGAACCAGCACGATTGTGGCAAAGGAGGGAGAGGGCACCTCAGAGGTAGTCGAGAAACCGGTTCCCGTGACCCTGACCGTGACTTCCATCAGTGGCGGCGCTCTCTACAAGCTCTCTGCAACCAAGAAGCCTGGTGTTGCCAATGGCCGTGCTCTGGCGTACATGGCCCAGACCTATCTTGGGGAGACGTTCGGGACGGTCTACGATATTTTCACGGTGCTGATTTTATGGTTTGCCGGGGCGAGCGCCCTGGCGGGGCTTCTGAATATCGTCCCACGCTATCTCCCCCGCTACGGCATGGCCCCCGAATGGACACGCGCCAACCGGCCTCTGGTCGTCATCTTTACCGGGATTTGTTTTCTCGTCACTCTGCTCTTCCAGGCCGATGTGGATGCCCAAGCGGGTGCCTACGCCACCGGCGTGTTGGCCCTCATGACAAGCGCGACCATTGCCGTGACAATCGCCGCCTGGCGGGCAAAAGAGCGCGTGGCATTGATCGGCTTTGGTATCGTCACGGCGATCTTCATCTACACCATCCTGGCTAATATCATCAGCAACAAGGCCGAGGGGCTCGGGATCTCGTTTCTCTTTATCCTCGCGATCTTGCTAATCTCCACCGTCTCACGCGTCTGGCGCACGGTCGAGCTTAGGGTAGACGAGATCGTCTTTGATGAGCAAGCACTCCAGATGATGGCCGAGCTTGCCAGGCAGCCCGAGGTGCGCTTTATCGCCAACCACCCCGATGCGCGCGATGCCGCCGAGTACTCCCGCGCGACATTTGACGCAGAAAAAGACCACCAGATCTCCCCCGCAGAGCGCTACGCTTTCCTAGAGGTCTACATCCAAGACGCATCGAATTTTTCGTCGTCGCTTCGGGTAGAAGGCATCAATGAGGGCGGGTTCTGGGTGCTCCGTTGCCACGGGGTCGCCGTGCCCAATGCGATCGCTGCCGTGGCGCTGGAGCTTCAAAAGCGGCATAATAGACGAGCACATATCTACTTCAACTGGATCAACGGTAGCCCTCTCTCTTTTTTAGGCAAGTTCTTCTTAACCGGCCAAGGAGATGTCGCGCCCCTCACCCATGAGATTCTGCGCCGCGCCCAGCCCGATCAAGGCAAGCGCCCGATTGTCCATGTCGCAGGCTAAGACAAGAATTTCCCATGAACGCAAAGTTTAAAAAGTGGTTTCTCGAAGGCTATGTCTCCAACGCCGAGGGGGCTTTTGAAGAGGAGCACGAGCACGGACACAAGCCTCACGCTTGGTGGAAAGTAATGTGTCTCACGGGCGTGGACTACTTCTCCACCCTAGGCTACCAGCCCGGAATCGCGTTTCTGGCAGCAGGAGCCCTCTCGCCCATCGCCACTCTGGTGCTGATTCTGCTCACACTCTTTGGAGCCTTCCCCATCTACCGCCGTGTTGCCCAAGAGAGTCCTCACGGCGAGGGCTCGATCTCGATGCTGGAGGCGCTGCTCAAG
Organism: Armatimonadota bacterium; assembly: GCA_026392155.1. Lineage (GTDB taxonomy): Bacteria > Armatimonadota > Armatimonadia > Armatimonadales > Armatimonadaceae > Armatimonas. The sequence goes on from JAPLCP010000051.1 coordinate 15,256, forward strand.
AGCTGGTACAGCAAGTTCTTTGTCTTGATTCTGCTGGGCTTTGTGGCGACGGACTTCATTATCACGATGACCCTCTCCGCCGCCGACGCCGCCGCGCACGTCCGTGAGAACCACTTTGTGGCGCATTTTATGGAGCATAACCCAACTGCCTGGCAGATCGGGATCACGCTTTTCTTGCTACTCCTGCTCGGGGCTGTGTTTCTCAAAGGCTTTCAGGAAGCTGTGGGGATTGCGGTTGTTCTCACGCTGGCCTACTTGGCTCTCAATGCCATGGTCATTGGCCATGGCGTCCAGCTCTTGCTCGCGGATCTTCCCACACATCAGAGTGACTTCCAAGCGATGCTGCAGGCAGCACGGCCACAGCTCTTTGGCAAGCCCTTCGCCGTTCA
>JAPLCP010000054.1 GCA_026392155.1 Armatimonadota bacterium
AGAGGCGGCGATTGCCCGTGTTGAGCCCAATCTCTTGACCCAGTGCCTCCTGCCGGTGATCCCAAGCAATGCGAAGTACAAAGTGATTGCCAAGGGACTTCCCGCTGGCCCTGGTGCCGCAACGGGAATCGCGGTGTTCTCCTCCGACCGTGCCGCTGAGCTGGGCAAGGGCGGCAAGGGCGAGCGTGTGATCCTGGTTCGCGCCGACACCAACCCCGATGATCTTAAGGGAATGCTGGCCGCACAGGGCGTTCTGACCGAGCGTGGTGGTATGACCTCCCACGCCGCTCTCGTGGCCCGTGGCTTTGGTATCCCGACCGTGGCCGGGTGTTCGGAGATCGCGGTCTCCGAGGGCTCGTTTATTGTTCATGCCACCGGACAGGTGATCAAAGAGGGCGACTTTATCTCCCTCAATGGCGCCGCTGGTGAGGTGATCGAGGGCCAGGTTCCGGTCGAAGAGGCCAAGATGACCGGCGACTTCGGCGAGTTCTTAGGCTGGGCCGATGAGTTCCGTGGCAAGTTTGGTGTCCGCGCCAACTCCGATACTCCCGCCGATACCGAGCTTGCCATCAAGCTGGGTGCTGAAGGAATCGGGCTGTGCCGCACCGAGCACATGTTCTTCGAGGGCGAGCGTCGCCCTGTGGTGCAGCGCATGATCCTGGCCAAGAACGATGCCGAGCGCCAGAAGGCTCTCGACGATCTCTTGGTGTTCCAGCGCGAGGACTTCAAGGGAATCTTTGAGGCGCTCGGTGGCCGCCCGGCGACCATCCGCCTGATCGACCCGCCGCTCCATGAGTTCCTGCCCCACGCCGGAGAGGTTGCTGCCGAGCTGCGTGAGCTGCTCAACCGTGGCGCAACCGGCGCGACCGTCGCGGAGAAGGCAACCCTGCTGGCTGCGATTGAGTCCATGCACGAAGTCAACCCCATGATGGGAATGCGCGGTGTGCGCCTCTCCATCGTGATGCCGCAGATTGTCGAGATGCAGACCCGCGCTATCCTTGAGGGAGCCGCACAGGTGATCAAGGCGGGCGGCCAGGCCGTTCCTGAGATCATGATCCCGCTGGTTGGGCATGTCAATGAGCTGAAGTTCGTCAAGGATCGCCTAGAGGAAACCGCCAAGGCTGTTGTCGCCGAGCAGGGAGTGGAGATTCCCTACCAGTTCGGGACGATGATCGAGGTGCCGCGTGGTGCGCTGACCGCTGATGAGATCGCCGTCGAGGCGAGCTTCTTTAGCTTCGGAACCAACGACCTGACCCAGATGACCTTTGGGTTCAGCCGCGACGACTCCGATAAGTTCCTGCGCCCGTATGTCGAGCACAAGATCCTGCCCGGCGATCCGTTCGAGTCGATCGACCAGACTGGTGTCGGTGAGCTGATGAAGATCGCCATTGCCAAGGGCAAGGCGGTGCGGCCTGACATCAAGCTGGGAATCTGTGGCGAGCACGGCGGCGAGCCGACCTCGGTTCAGTTCTGCTACAACATCGGCCTGGACTACGTCAGCTGCTCCCCATACCGCGTCCCAATCGCCCGCCTCGCCGCCGCACAAGCCGCACTCGGCAAGGGCGTCAGCGACAAGTAGAGCCCTCCTCCCCCGGCCCCTCCTCCCAATCCTGGGAGGAAGGGTGGGGGAGGGGAGAGATTGCGGAGAAAGGCTGGAGGCGTTTGCCTCTGGCCTTTCTGTTTTGTGGGCCTGCTGTTCATCGGGTGGCTAAAGCGACCCGCCGGGTACCCTTTGGGTGGTCGGCAAGAACCATAAATGGGCCTCCAGACACGGAGAGCTTCAGCGGGCTTTAGCCTGCTTGCCGAAACAGCGGGCCGCTTTAGCCGCCCGCAACCACGCCCGTTGATGTGCCCGTCCTCGGCGATATAATGCCACAGGAGGTGCCGTATGAGCGTTACAATTGAGCTATCCGCCGAAACTACCGCGCGACTGCGAACACAGGCTGCCATGGTCGGGCTGGGGCTGGATGTCTATGTCGCACAACTGGTAGAGCGAAGTAGCGAGGGATCGCCGCTAGATCGAGCCTTGCGAACCTTAATGGAACGTACGCCTGACGAGCGCACCGCACTGCGCACCGCGATACTTGCCGCTTCACGACCTGCTAAGCCCTTGCTAGAGGGGAAGACTTTAGAGGAACTGGTAGTCGGAACCTGGCCCGGTGACGAATCCGATGCCGTGGTAGACGCCGCACTCAAAGAGCTCTCCTGATGGCAAAGCCTCTCTACCTCCTCGATACCAATATCCTGGTTCATGCCTGCCGTCGCGATAGCTCGTGGGAAACGATCAAGGAACAATTCGACCCCATGATGGCTGAGCCCCACCCGGTCTATAGCTTCGTCACGGACGGCGAGCTGCGCTCGCTGGCGCTCCAGTGGAGCTGGGGTGAGGACAAGATTGAGCAAATGGAGTATGTCCTCCAGTATTTTCTCCGGGCTACACTAGAAACCGCAGGCATAATCGAAGCCTACGCCACACTGGATGCACTCAGCCGTCGCCTCGGCTTCAAGATGGGCAAGAACGACCTCTGGATTGCTGCTACGGCTTATTGTCTGGATGCAACCCTACTCACGGAAGACGCAGATTTTGATTTTTTGAACGGCGTGTTGCTTGATGTCGTTCGTGTGAATGGAGATATTCGTAGCGCACCGGAGCCGAGCGGGCTTTAGCCTGCTTGCCGCACCCGCGGGCCCATTTATGCGCCCGTGCTTCGACGGGTGTGAAGAAGGAGAGCGAGTACAAGCGGCGGGGATTAGGGGGATCGGAGCGGACTAGGTGCCGCTCCAGTCCTCCGCAAGAAGCTCAGGCACCTTCCCAAAGTGGGCGAGGTTGCGGGTCAGAACCGTCGCCTCGTTTGCCAGAGCGATAGCGGCGATCTTCAAGTCCATCGTCCCGACCCGGACTTTGGCTCGCTGAAGCTGCTCGAAAATATCGGCGGCTCCGGTGTCGAACGAGAGAAGTGGGATGCCCTCGAAGGTCTTGATATGAAGTTCGAGGCGAGAGTAGGCAGACAATAGTCGCTCACGCGTATCAGCGCGGGCGGCACGCTCTAGCCAGCCACGCATCTGCTCTTCATAGTTCACCACCGTGGTGAAGATACGCTCCTGAGGAATCCGCTCCAGTCTCATCTGAAGCGTGATAGAGTCTGCGCTATCCCACTCCAGCAAGCTGAGGTGATCGGTATCCAGGACGTAGATCAAGCCGCCGGGTCTTCTTTCGGACGAAGTGACTCGCGGTACTCACGCCCTAGGCGCTCCGCTTCCGTGAACTCAGGGTCATCTTTATAGACCCCCACAATCTTTTTCCACCAGGCAGGCTTGGGGGAGGTAGGGGCAAGGGTTTCTATTTTCTGCTCCAGAATCGCCACACGTTCCTCTAAGGTACTCGTTGCCATATTCGTTCTCTCTCCTCGTCCATTCTACCGTACGGGAAGCGCCCCCGAGTACCCTTTGGGTGCGGATGATTTCCATCCTGGCTTGCGGGATAATCGGTTAGACTAGCGCCTCAGCATCGGCGGCGGTTTGTTCCCAATCGGCGAGTTTAGCCTCCAGCTGACCGCTAAGCTTCGTGTGCTCTGCCGCCAGCGTGATCGCATCGCCCTCGCCCGACGCCAGCGCGGCCTCGACGGTAGCAAGCTCTGTCTCTAGCTTTCCGATCTCCTCTTCCAGAGCCGCAACCCGCTTCTGGAGCCGCGCCCGCTCCTTGGAGAGCTGGAAGGCATTGGCTTTTATGGGCTCAGGCTCGGCTTTGCGCCGGGTCGTAGGAGCTGTGGGGAGAGGTGTCGCTTTCGTCGCCCGGTAGACTGCGTAGCTGCCCTCATGAAGCGCGACTTTCCCATCGCCCTCAAAGGCCAGCGTGTGGTCGGTTACGGCATCGAGCAAGGCGCGGTCATGGCTGACAACGAGCAGCGTGCTGGGAAACGCCTTCAGGGCATCGGTGAGCGCGTCGCAGCTCCAGACATCTAAGTGGTTGGTCGGCTCATCGAGGATCAGTACGTTGGCAGGTGAGAGCACCATCAGCGCCATACGAAGCTTGCTCCGCTCGCCGCCTGAGAGCGCGGAGATCGGCTTGAAGACATCGTCACCCGTGAAGAGAAACTTCGCCAAGTGGCTTCGTGCCTCCGCAATGGTCTGCCCCGAGCGCTCGTAGAACGCCTCCAGAACCGTCTCCTCTCCCTCGAAATCGTCTTCGTCCTGGCGGTGTACAGCAACCGTCACACCATGCCCGAGCTTCAGAAACCCTGAGTCGAGCGGCTGCTCACCTAGAAGGATCTCTAGCATCGTGGTCTTGCCCGTGCCATTAGGGCCCACAATCCCGATCTTCTGGCCGCGACGCAGGATAAAGTCCGCTTTATCGAGGATCGGCTTGCTGCCAAAGCTCTTGGACGCCTTCTCTGCCACCACCACGTTCTCACCGCTCCGCCCTGAGCTGGCGAGCTTTGCCTTTACCCCCTGCGCCTCTGCATCGGGGCGCTCCAGGCGCTCCAGTCTATCGAGCCGCTTCTGCCTGCCCATCGCGATGCGCGTGTTCTGCCCGGCTTTATTGCGCCGAATGTACTCCTCCGTGCGGGCGATCTCGGCCTGCTGGCGCTGGTAGAGCTCTAGCTGCTCGGCCCGCACTCGCTCGCGCTTCTCCTTGTAGAACGCATAGCCGCCGGAGTAGGGGGTGACGCCAGTCGCCTCCACATCCCAGATCGCATTGGCCGTGTTCTCTAAAAAGCGCCGGTCGTGCGAGACTAGCAAGACGGCACCGGGGAAGCGCTGCAAAAATCCCTCCAGCCACTCCACGGCGCGAATGTCTAAATGGTTGGTCGGCTCATCGAGCGCCAGCACATCGGGCGTGGTGGCCAGCAGCTTTGCCATCGAGAGCCGGGTCTTCTCGCCGCCCGAGAGCACCGAGACAGGCTTGTCCCAGTCTTTCTCGGGGAGCCCCATCGCCTCCAAAGACGCCAGCAGTGATGCCCGCGCCGACTCTCCACCAGAGAACTCGTAGCGGTCCTGGGCCGCGCCGTAGGCATCGAGCAAGTCCTCGTTCTCCGGCTCGCTTGCCAGTGCAAGCTCCGTCTCACGCAAGTGCGCCTCCGCATCGGCCACACTCGCTAGGGCCGTCTCCGCCTCCTCTAAGATCGTCTTAGACTCATCCAGCCGTGCAATCTGCGAGAGATAGCCAATCCGCACGCCCCGCGCCACCCGGATATTGCCGCGCGTCGGCTCCTCAATGCCTAGAAGCAGCCGCAGCAGGGTCGTCTTCCCGCCGCCGTTCTTGCCCACAATCCCTACTTTCTCTCCCCGCGCCAGGCGCAGCGAGATGCCATCGAGAATCGTGTGAGGGCCGTAGTCTTTACCAAGTTCAGAGATTGTAATGAGGCTCATGCAGAGCGCATTTTACCGCGAATCGAGCCGCCCAATGGAATTAGGCGTCAAGGTAGCCTCGTCCCTCGGCTGCAAAGCCCGTGCCGGGCTACACCACAGCAAACCCTCAGCCCGGCACGGGCTTCGCGGCACTTGCGCCGTTGCAGACGCCGGTTTTCAACCGGTGGCCTTGGCGGTATAATTTGCCCATGACGACCGCCCGCGCCGACGGTGAAATCATTGACCTGCTCGCCACCGCGCCGCATGTTCTGGAGTTCAAACCCCGCGACGAAGCCCGTGCCCGTGTCTGGGACTTGGTAGCCCATGAAAAATCCAGCACCCTTACCGACGAAGAAAAGAGCGAATTAGATCACTACGCCCAGTTCGAGCATCTCATGCGCCTCGTCAAAGCCCGCGCCCGAAAACACCTCCAGCAAGCCGCATGAGTGTCACTTATATCTCAGCCGTGTTGCAAAAGGCTAGAATTAAAAATGGATATTGATCGAGCAGTGCCCACTTTCTCGGCCATAGAATATAACATTACAGGATATGTCCGTGTGGGACTCGCCTTGGAGACGCTTCCCACCTTCCTATCCGAAGCGGAGAAAATTGCGCTAACCTGTCAGTGCCAGCGGCGTCCTCTCCTAACGCGAACGAAGCCAACGTACATCCCGGTGGATTGGCAGAATCGTTTTTTCTGGGAGGAGGAGGCACTACGCCTGCTGCTTGAACTATTGGACGATCTGGGTAGCTCCGATCAACAGGCATCCAGAGCGCTTAGTATGGTAATCCAATCGCTCGATTTTCTCTGGGATATTCCTGATCACTACACTCCTCCCTCCGATGCACCTCCGATGGGGCCGATGCTCTCGATTGTGTGGGTCGGGCTAGAGGTCGTCTCGTGGGAGTCTGCTGAATTGCTCTCCGCACACCCTGAGGCAAGCGCCGAGGGAGTCTTTCACCCCATGGAGGCAACGGGAACAGGCAACCATGATGGCTTGTGGGAATTAGGAGCACTCGCTGGTTTTCTGCCGCTTCTTCGCCAAAACAACGCGCCCTTCGAGAACATGAGAATGCACCTGGAAGCACTCTGGTGGGAGTTTTACCCACCGGTTGAAAGTAGCGCTACTGAATCCCTGGAGTAGTGGAGCCGTAGCGGTGGGCGATGAGGACGACGTAGTAGTCGCTCTGATCTATCTGGCGCTGGATGATCTTCCATTGCTCCTTATCGGCGGCGCTGAACTGCTCCATGCCGACGGGGATATGGCCCATTTCGAGGATGGTGCGCATGACCTGCTGGCGTTCTTCAATGAGATCGACGTAGGTGGAACTGACGAAGATTTGATACTTTTTGTCCATTGGAATGCGGCCTGTGTCGGTCGTGGTTGGCTCGGCGAGGAGTTTGAAATTCCTCGCGGGAGACGCTTCGCACCGAACGTCCTGCCGGACGGATGAGGTGCCCGTGAGGGCATTCGGCGTTGAAATGAGTCTGGCATGGTTCTTGTATTTTCTCACTTTTTGTAGAGTGGGAGAAAAGAACATGAAAAGAATCGTATTTTTAGCGCTGGTAGGTTTGGTGGCCGCCCGTTCACACGCACAGTCTCTCACTACCGTACCCAGTGCCAACGCCGCCGTTGAAGGTAGTAATGGGCTTAGTACCATGATCCGGTCCCTGCCCCGCAGTTTGCAAACCGTAATCAGCGCCTCAGAGCTGACCTCGGTGCTCAATGGACAGATCACCGGACTGACATTTCGGTTAGATAATACAGCGTTTACAGCACAGCCGGGTGCTGCCATTAACTTTGCAAACTACGATATTTATCTTGGGCAGGCGGCAACCACGCCAAGTACGCTGAGCAACACGTTTTCTAGTAACTACGTTCCTGGGACGAAGACGCAAGTGCGCGGTGGTGCGCTGAGTCTGGCATCAGGTTACTTCCCACGCACCAACCCGGCGGGGCCAAATGACTTTGCGGCGATTATCGGCTTCAACTTGTTGGGAGGGAACTACAGCTACACCGGGGGTAACCTTGTGGTAGAGCTGACTCATACAGGAAACGGCGCGACGGACTTTGGACTCGATGCACAGACGAATAGTGCTCAGGTCGCGTCGGTTGGTTCTGTTGGGTACAACGCCGCGACAGCGGATGGGATCAACGCCTCCTTAGCACCTGTGATGCGCTTGCAGTTCACTCCTGCGATGACAGCGGCACCTGAGCCAGGAACGCTGGCGTTACTGGGAATGGGAGCGCTTGGTCTAGGACTGGCGCGTCGTCGGGCGCGACAGGCGTAGTCGCCAGACCATCCCAACCGCTTCAAAGACGATCCGCTTGCTCATCTTCGACACGCCGTCCACGCGATCCGTGAAGACGATGGGCACTTCGGTGGCACGAAAGCCTGCTTGGAGCGCTCGCCAGGTCATCTCGATCTGGAACGAGTAGCCGTTGGAGCGGATCTCGGGCAGGTTCACGGCTTCCAGCGCAGGCCGTCGCCAGCACTTGAAGCCTCCGGTGAGGTCTTGCAAAGAGAGCCCCAGAATCGTGCGGGCGTAGAGGCAGCCACCGCGTGAGAGAATCCGGCGGCTCAGCCCCCAGTTCACCGTGCCCCCGCCCGTAACATAGCGGGATCCGATTACCAGATCGGCATCGGCGGCGAGCAGACGTGGGACATCGGCAGGGCTGTGGGAGAGATCCGCATCCATCTGCACCAGCCTGCTGTAGCCGTGGGACAAGCCCCAGGAAAAACCTGCCACGTAGGCGCGCCCTAGGCCATCTTTGGTGGTGCGGTGCAGAACATGAACCTGAGGATCGCGGGCTGCAAAGCCATCCGCCATAGTCCCTGTGCCATCGGGGGAGCCATCGTCTACGATCAGCAAGTGCGCCTCAGGGACACTCTGACGAAGCTGGGAAACGAGAGTGGAGAGGTTCTCCTTTTCGTTGTACGTAGGGATGACAATTAAAATCGAGTCGGGCATAACAATCCCACCAGTATACCGTCTGCGATAGAATAGAGAACCATGCGTATTGACGAGCTGTTTCTTTCTGGGGGCGAGCGCCCCACCATCTCTTTCGAGTTCTATCCCCCGCAAAATGATGCGGGTGCGGAGACTCTTTTCCAGACGATTCACCAGCTACAAGCGCTAAAGCCCGACTTTATCTCGATCACGCGAACGGGCGGCGGTACGGAGCAGACTCTGGAGCTGACCCTTCGGATTCAGCGCGAGCTGGGAATTCGGACGATGTCGCATCTGACATGTCTGCACCACAACAAAGACGAGATGGCGGCGCACCTGGCGACACTCTGGGAGGGCGGTATCCGCAATGTCTTGGCTCTGCGTGGCGATCCCGAGAACGGCCAGCTTGTCTTTAAAGCACCCAAAAATGGGTTTGCCTATGCCAATGAGCTAGCCGCTTTTGTCGCCGCACGCCAAGATTTTTGTATCGGTGTGGCGGGCTATCCCGAAGGACATCCCCAGTGCTTGAATCGCACACGCGACATTGAGACGCTCAAGGCCAAGCTCGATGCCGGGGGACGTTTTATCATCACCCAGCTTTTCTTTGACAACGCCGATTTCTTTGTTTGGCGGGATCAGTGTCGTGTGGCAGGGATCACCGTCCCGATTGTCGCAGGTATCATTCCGATTGAAAATGTCGCCCAGATCAAGCGCTTTGTCACCCGCTGTGGTGCCAAGATTCCGCAAGAGCTGCTCCTGAAGCTAGAAGCCGTCGAAAACGATCCTGCGGCGGTCTACGAGGTAGGGATTGGTCATGCCATCGCCCAGTGCCGCGAGCTGATAGCAGGTGGTGTGGACGGTCTTCACTTCTACACTCTTAATAAAAGCAAAGCGACGGCTCATATCTGCGCCGAGCTGGGAAACTAGCGCCGAAGCTGCTTGAGGGTCTGGAGCGCGATACGGGCGATCTTACCGAGCGGGGCAAGCCGAACCAAAACGGGGGGGAGCAGTCCGAGTCTCTGCGCCATGGAGACAGGCAGCTTCTTTTTCGATGCCAGCTTTTTGCCTACGGGCCGCTGGCGGTACGCCGCAAGAAATCCCGCGGCTTGCTTGAGATGGCGAGGCTCGATCCACATCCCTTGGGGAGGCTCGCTCACTCGCAGCCTCCTGCGGATGGTTCTGGTGCGAGAGACGAGCGAGATTATCTGAACTTTAAGCCGTGCAACAAGCTCCGTACTGCGCGTCGCCAGGAGCTTACCGGCCTCCGTCAGCGGGATAATTTGGTTCTGGAGCTGTGTAATAGGGCCTTTTTTGATCTTCCAGGCAGCCCCTGCCACGCAAAACCAGCCCACAAGCTGTGCGATAAAGACCGCCACCACAATGAGATCCAAAACGCTCCACGTCATAGGGATCAGTGTACCGTGCCGTGGCTGCTTTGTTCTAGTGACACTGGCAGGAATAGAGGGATCTGGAAACGGAAACGTGACGGAGACATGATATAATTCCCCCTAGCGTCTCGTCCCGTAGCGTCTTTCTGCAATGCCAGAGAGAGTGACTCAGGCAGCGCTCGGGTAGGCGAAACATCACCATGCGTTTATTTGGTTTTTTTTCACGGCGTCGCCGAATGGGAATAGATCTCGGCACGGCCAATACACTGGTTCACGTTCACGGCAAGGGCATTTTACTTCGTGAACCTTCGGTAATCGCCTATGATGTAAACCGGCAGACGGTTGAGGCAGTGGGGGATGAGGCCAAGCGAATGCTGGGCCGCACTCCGGGGCACATTGTGGCGGTTCGTCCGCTCAAAGATGGGGTCATTGCAGACTTTGATCAGACTGAGCGGATGCTGCGCTACTTTATCGAAAAAGTCATGCACCGCCGTCCTTTCGACCTTCCTCAAGTAGTAGTGGGGATCCCATCAGGTGTGACTGAAGTCGAGCGCATGGCGGTGATTGATGCCACAAAAAAAGCAGGAGCGGGCGAGGCATTTTTGATCGAGGAGCCGATGGCCGCTGCGATTGGGGCGGGCTTGCCTGTCTCGGAGCCGACCGGTTCGATGATCGTGGATATTGGCGGTGGAACAACGGAAGTCGCCGTGATCTCGCTCTCGGGAATCGTTACCAGTCGCTCAATCCGTGTGGCGGGTGATGAGATAGATGAGGCCGTTGTCGCCTATATTCGCCGTCAGTACAATCTTTATATCGGAGATCGAACAGCCGAAGAAGTAAAACTTCAGATCGGCTCTGCGTTTCCACTGGAGCAAGAGCTGACGATGATCATCAAGGGGCGTGACTTACTGACCGGCCTGCCACGCTCGACCACGATTTCGAGTGTAGAGATCCGGGAAGCGATTGCAGAGCCCGTCAACCAAGTGGTGGATGCGGTTAAGATGGCACTGGAGGCGACACCTCCTGAGCTGGCCGCGGATATTATGGATCTGGGAATCTACCTGGCAGGCGGTGGTGCACTGCTCCGCGGCTTGGATCGAAGAATTCAAGCCGAGACCGAGATGCCCGTCAAGATCGCACCGGATCCACTTTCTTGTGTGGCACTGGGAGCGGGAGCCGTCTTAGAAGAGGTGGAGTCCCATCCGGGTCTTCGTAACGCACTGATGTCAAGTCGGTCTCTTTAACTCCAAGGTAAAGGGAGGTAGGCTATGGGGCAGAAACGGCTGAGAGGGGGCTGGAACCCCCGCGTTGAGCGGCGTGGTCTGAAGATCGCCCGAGGCACTGTCGTCGGTATGCTCGTTGTCGGCGCAGTAGGGTTGGGAGTTATCAATAACCGCCTTACTTCCCAGGGTAAGCCCAATCCCATTATTAGCGGCACCCAGACGATCGTCCTGCCTGCGCAGGTTGTCGCAGCACGGACAAAGCAAGGGGGCTCCTCGACGTGGCATGGTTGGTTTGGGGGTGTCGCACTAGAGCGGGAGAACCAGGCATTGGCGCAAAAAGTCTCCGCTCTTGCTCTTGAAGTGGAGAAGCGGAAAGCGGTTGAGGCGGAGAATATCCGCCTTCGTGGTTTATTGGACATTGTCGCTACCAAGAATCCCAAGCCACAAGTTGCGGAAGTCGTGGCCTGGCTTCCTTCGCCTCTCGAGCAGACTGTGATTATTGCTCTGGGAACACGCCAAGGTCTCCACCGTGATCAAGTCGTACGAACGGCTGAAGGGCTTTTGGGAAAGATCATCGAAGTCGGGCCACTGAGCGCAAAAGTCCGCCTCCTGACCGACCCAGACTCGGGTGTGGGAGCGGTCGTAGGCGCAGGGAAAGCCTTCGGGATTCTAAAGGGCATCGAAGAGGGTGATGGTAAGCTGAAGCGGCGCTACAGCATTGATCTGGTACATCTGGATAAAACGGCAGATATCAAGCCCGGCGATACGGTTGCTACCTCGGGGCAAGGCGGGGTTTTTCCTCCAGGGATTCCGATTGGGGTTGTCGAGTCGGTACATGAGGATCAGACACATCTCGTCAAAATTGCCCGTATTCGTCCCCATGCCCCACAGCCGGGGATGGTACGTGAGGTGCTTGTGCTGGCGGCACCGCGGCCATGAGCCGAGGGACTTTGGGGGGCACCGCTGAGAGAGAGATCTCTTGGCGTGCCCTCATACTCTATCTGATCTTATTAGCGGCTGGGATTGGCCTTCAGTCGTCGGTGGCGGTTCATCTGACGTTCTTGGGCGCTCAGCCGGACTTTTTACTCACACTGGCCCTCTGTGTCGCACTGCTCACCGAAGCCTTGATTGGAGCGGGTGCAGGCTTTATCTCCGGCTTGGTGACTGCCGCCATTGCGGGGCCAACACTGGGAACGTTTTTAATCACGCGAATCGTCGCCGCATGGGCAGTGGGTGCTCTACGGCGACGATTTGTCCGAGTCGGTGTGGGAGTGACTCTCTTGGGTGTGGGTGCAGGAAGTGTCCTGTCCGGGGTGCTCTACGGCTTCTCTAACCCGCGCATTGGCCTGGCCCACTGGCTCTCACTTACTTTTGTGGGAGCTCTGCTCAATCTCTTAATCGCTCTGCCCGTAGCAGTCCTAGCACGCTGGAAAACCGTTCGCCTGTGAGTTGAACGGGTTCATGTTTTGAAGTAAAACGCATAATCGTTATCGGAAAGATTCGCTTTACTTCTGACTGGTTGGTCGCCTATAATAGAGCCATGGCAACAACAACCATTGAACGTGGGCAGCCAGGAAGCAAGTCATTTTTTAAAGACAGCTACCTTCTGCATAAGCTTCACTCTCTTTCCGGAGTGATTCCTATCGGGGCGTTTTTGATCTTTCACCTGACGATCAACTCCTATAGCCTTCGTGGTGACGGCGAGGCAGCCTTCAATACGGCGGTGAAAGCGATTGGCTACGCGCCTTTTGTGATCCTGCTGGAGCTGGGCGCGATTATGTTGCCTATACTTTTTCATGCGATCTACGGCTTGATGATCGTCGCCGAAATGCCGGGGCCTGGTGGCAACATAGCGCACTATGGCTACGGACGAAATTGGCTCTATACGTTTCAGCGGTGGTCAGGTGTACTCGCGGTTGTCTATATTTGCTACCACATCTACGACACTACGGTGCTGAAGTACACCTGGGAGCTTACGGCAGGTGAGGCGGGCAAAGAGCTAGGCTTCCAGTCCATCAGCTACCGCGCGATGGCATGGCGCTTTGCCGATCCTCTCTACCTGGCGTTTTACTTGTTAGGAATCGCCTCCGCGTGTCTGCATCTGGGCAATGGCGTGCTGAACTTTGCAATCCGCTGGGGCCTGGCCATTGGCAAGGAGGCGCAGAAAGTCATTGCTATCCTCGGCTGGGGGCTGGGAATCGCTCTGACACTTCTGGGCTCGGCAGTGGCGATTAATTTCTCCGTAAAGGGTCACGCCGACCGTCAGGCACAGCCTGACCACAAGGCTTTCGTTAAGATGTTGGTTCAGGAGGCTAAGTAATAACTATGGCAGGATCTACAAAAGCAAGAGTGATCGTGGTGGGTGGCGGCCTTGCCGGGCTCATGACCACGGTGAAGATCGCCGAGGCAGGGGGCAGCGTGGATCTGTTCTCGCTCGTGCCAGTCAAGCGTAGTCATAGCGTCTGTGCACAGGGGGGAATTAACGGCGCGGTAAACACCAAAGGCGAAAATGATAGCCCAGCACTGCACATTGACGACACCTGCTACGGTGGAGACTTTCTCGCCAACCAGACACTGATCAAGAATATGTGTGATGCGGCCCCAGGAATTATCAATCTCCTGGACCGTATGGGGGTGATGTTTAACCGAACACACGAAGGCCTCCTAGACTTTCGGCGATTTGGAGGAACTCTTAAGCACCGCACGGCCTACGCTGGAGCCACGACGGGGCAGCAGTTACTCTATGCACTAGACGAGCAGACTCGCCGCGCTGAGGTCGAGGGCAAAGTCAATAAGTTCGAGTTCTGGGAGTTTCTTGGAATTGTACGTGACCAGGGCGGTGCCGGAAAGTGCATTGGGATCGTCGCGCAGGATCTTCGGAGCATGGAGATCAAGGCGTTCCATGCCGACGCGGTGGTGCTGGCGACGGGTGGTCCCGGCATGGTCTATGGCAAGTCTACCAACTCGGTGATCAATACGGGGACGGCAGCGGGGGCGATTTTCCAGCAGGGCGTGCACTATGCCAATGGCGAGTTCGTGCAAGTCCACCCCACCGCAGTGCCCGGAGAAGACAAGCTGCGCCTGATTTCTGAGTCCGTTCGCGGTGAGGGCGGGCGGGTCTGGGTTCCCAAAATGCCCGGTGATCCGCGTCCTGGTCAGGACATCCCTGAGAGCGAGCGGGACTATTTTTTAGAGGTTAAGTACCCCAAGTACGGCAACTTAGTGCCACGTGATATTGCGACCCGCGAGATCTTCGCCAAGTGCGTAGACGATAAGATGGGCGTCTATGGCGAGAACCAGGTCTATCTGGACGTGACACATATTGACCGTAAGAAGCTCGATGAGAAGCTACGTGGTGTGTTGGAGATCTACGAGAAGTTTGTCGGAGACGATCCGCGAGATGTCCCGATGCGTATCTTCCCTGCCGTGCACTACTCGATGGGGGGTATCTGGGTCAATGACGGCACCGATCCTGGCACGACGCCCTACCATCAGACCAATGTCGAAGGGCTCTTTGCCGTGGGTGAGTGCGACTACCAGTACCACGGTGCGAACCGACTGGGAGCCAACTCGTTGCTCTCTTGTCTGACAAGTGGGCAGATCACAGGCCCTGCCGTGGTGAGCTATGTAGAGGGTCTTCGCAAGCACGTGGATGGCACCGAAGCGGAGCTGGGCGCACAAGAGCGGTCTCGCGTGGAACAATACGAACGCATTAAGACAATGAGTGGCACTGAGAATCCCTTCCTGCTTTGGCGTGAGTTGGGGACTATCATGACGGAAAATATGACGGTGGTGCGCTACAACAAACGCCTTGAGCACACCATAGAGAAGCTCAACGAACTGGAGGAGCGATATGAAAATATCGGGATCTCGGACGTGGGGCAGTGGTCAAATCAAGTAATTCCCTTCACTCGTCAGCTTAAGAATATGCTCGTTCTCGGCAAGATCATGACCAAGGGAGCGCTCCTGCGCAACGAGAGTCGTGGTGCACACTACAAGCCCGACTTCGCTCAGCGCGACGATGAAAACTGGCAGAAAACAACTGTCGCAGAGTTCAATCCTGCTAACCCCTGTGATCCTAAGATCACTCACGAAGCGATTGATTTGTCACAGGTGAAGCCTCGCCTTCGCAACTACACGTCGAACTAACCTCACCCCGCCGCTAAGTCGGCCACCCTCTACGGCAAGCGAAGAGGGAAAGAGAAAAATATGTCTGAAGTTATTATTCAAGTCACTGTTTTGCGGCAAAAAGACCCTGACTCGGCCCCCTATGAGGAAATTTTTGATGTTCCCTATAAGCCACGTATGAATGTCATCTCGGTTCTGATGGAGATTCAGGCTAATCCCATTAATACTAAAGGTGAGCGTGTGGCACCTGTGGCATGGGATCAGGCCTGTCTTGAAGAGGTCTGTGGCTCCTGTACGCTCCGAGTCAACGGTAGGGTTCGCCAAGCGTGCTCTGCACTCATTGACCAAGTAGCACCTCTTCAGGGAAATACTCGCCGTCTGCATCTCGCCCCGATGAGTAAGTTCCCTAAAGTGCGAGATTTGGTTGTGGATCGCTCGATGATGTTTGAAAATCTTAAAAAAGTTCAGGCATGGATTCCCATTGATGGCACCTATGATCTGGGCCCTGGCCAGCGTATGTCGGCCAAAGAGCAACAGCTTGCGTATCACTTCTCGCAGTGCATGAGCTGCGGCTGCTGCGTGGAGGCATGTCCACAGGTCAGTGAGAAGTCCAACTTTATTGGCCCTGCAGCGCTTGGTCAAGTCCGGCTCTTCAACTCCCACCCAACAGGCAAACTCAACGCAACAGACCGCCTGGATGCGATCTCCGGTGATGATGGAATTGCAAGTTGTGGCAATGCTCAGAACTGCGTTCAAGTGTGCCCCAAAGAGATCCCCCTCACCCGCGCGATTGCGGAGCTTAACCGAGACACGACGGTCTACCGTATCAAGAAGTGGCTGGGTAAGTAAGTCTAATCCGGGATAAGTAAGTCTAATCCGAAAGAGCAGCCTCGCTGGAAGCTAAGATTTCAGCGGGGCTGCTTTATTTTTTGGGTAGCGACTGAAGAACATCTACAAGCTTGTCTATCTCAGCGAGCGTGTTGTAGTGCGCCAGCCCGATGCGAACGGCACCCTCGGTCAGGCCCAGAGTCTCCATCACGCCGACCGCGTAGTAGTTGCCGCTCCACGCACAGATTCCCGCCGCGCCTAAAGCTTCGCAGACCGCACGCGGCGTGTAGCCGGCGATATTGAAGGCAACCGTTGGGACACGCTCTGTCTTGCCGGGGCCATAGATGGTAGCACCGGAAATATCTCTCAGACCATCCAGTAAGTATGCTCCCAGTGTCGCTTCGTAGGCTTGCATCATCTCTATACCGATACTCTCGATGTACTCCACCGCCGCCGTCACACCTGCCAGGCACTCATGGTTGAGCGTCCCTTGCTCCCAGCAATGTGGGATCGTGTTCTTGGCGGGGCGGACTTTATGGGGGGATAGACTTTCCAGGTACTGACGCTTCCCGTAGAGCACGCCGACATGTGGCCCGAAGAACTTGTAGGCGGAGCAGGCAAGAAAATCGCAGTCGAGGGCGGTGACATCGGTGGGGCAGTGGGGGACAAACTGCACGGCGTCTACATAGACCAGCGCCCCCACGGCATGGGCGAGCCTGATGGCCTGCTTCAGATCCGGGAGAGTGCCTAGTGCGTTGGACGCCGCCGTGATCGCTAGGAGCCGCGTCCTGCCTGGCTGGAGAGCTGCCTCCAGGGCTGCCATATTGAGCTGTCCCGTTTTGGGATCGAAGGGCACGCGACGAACCACCGCCCCTACCGCCTCTAGGTCTCGCCACGGCGCGACATTGGCATCATGGTCTAAGTCGGTGACAATGACTTCGTCGCCCGGCTGGATCGTCTGGCCAAACGATCTGGCCAGGTGAAATGTCAGCGCGGTCATGCTCTGCCCGAAGACAATCTCATACGGGTCAGGTGTCCCTAACAGGCGTGCCATCGCAGCACGTGCGGCGGCGACCGTGGCATCGGTGCGCTGGCTGGTAGCAAAGGCTCCTCCGACATTGGCGCAGCTTGTTATCCAGTAGTGCGACATGGCGTCAATCACACGCCGTGGCACTTGTGTCCCGCCAGGATTATCAAAAAAGCTCAGGTCTGGGTTTTGCGCAAGGGCGGGGAACTGGGCACGGACAGTCTCAATGGGAAAACTCATGCCTGAGCGTACCTGATTTTTGGGGGATATTATAGAGACATGAGCACTGTTTATAAAGCCGATCCCAAAGGCGTGATCTCGGTTTGTCCTGCGTGTGGCCAGAAGAACCGCCTGCCGTATGGCCGTCTTGCGACGGAGGGCACGTGCGGGAAGTGCCAAGAAGCTCTCTCCCTGGTAAACGCGCCCGTGGATATTCCTAGCGCTGGAGTCTTTAACGCCTTGATCGCCGAGAGTGTGCTTCCTGTGCTGGTGGACTTCTGGGCAGCCTGGTGTGGCCCCTGCAAGATGGTGGCTCCTCAGCTTGCTATCGTCGCGAAGCAAGAGGCGGGCCTCTCTTTGATTGTGAAAGTCAATACGGAGGAGCTACCAGGGCTCTCCGCGCAGTACGATATTCAAGGGATTCCGGCACTCTTGCTCTTTAAAAACGGAGCCCTGGTAGCGCAACAAGCCGGGGCAATGCCAGCCGCAGCGATACGCGAATTTCTCTATCGCTAAAAATAAACCCCACGAAATTTCCGTGGGGCTGAGCCCCTGAGAACAAGCCTCTTAAGCCGGAACCCTCGTGGTTCCGCATACTTTTGTAATCTGTCAGTCCTGTTTGGGAGGCAGGCTGGCTAGCTTGCGGATACGGTCGAGGGCTAGCTTCTGAATCGCGGACGACAGGTCTCCCTTTCTCATGGCCTGGCTGTAGGAAGCGCGGGCGTCGGCGTTCTCTCCTGATCTTTCCTGTGCTTGTGCGAGGAGGAACCAGTCGGCTCCACTGCCACGGAGGCGCACAAGGTCACGGCGGGTGCTGATCTCCTCTTTAATGGCTCCGGTGAAGCGTAAGAGATGGGCTAGCCCGGTAAGTCCCACAAGCTCCGCTTCTTTCGATACAGAGGTGGAGCGCACCACGATCCCTGACTGCCCCCCGCCCGAGCTATGAATCCCCGTTCGGGCTCCCACAATATCGGCGCGGTAGCTGGCGATAAACTTCTCCGCCCAGCCTTCTGCGGCAATAGCCTGGAGAGTGTCTTGTGGGTAGAGCGAGGTCTCGTTGCTGAGTGCACGTTTAAGCTCCATCTCGGCGGCGGGGCGGTCGTTCTGATCCAGTAGGCTCTTGGCCAGTAAGCGCCGCCAGAGTGCCTCGTTTTCCGGGTCTTCTTGCAGGGCTTTTTGGAGCGTTTTCTGAGCCTCTACGGGCCGTTTTGCGGAGAGCTGCGCCTCGGCAAGGGCGCGCTGGAGGCTAGGACGAGCGGCAAAGAGCCCTCCTGCCTCGGAGAGCTTGAGAGCGGAGGTATAGGACTCTGCGGCCTCGCTATAGCTCCCGGCTCGCATCTGAATCTCTGCCAGTGCCGCGACGGGTGAGGGATCCTGTGGAGCACGTCGGCGAGCATCCTGAAGACTGGTAACGGCATTGCCTGTCTGTCCTAGTGCCATGCTGGCCCGTGCTGCACCTGTTGCGGCGGGCACGGCTACCGAGTCAATCTTCAAGAGCTGCTGGTAGACCTTGAGAGCGCCTGCATTGTTGCCCGATTGAAGCTGCGCGTCTCCTAGTGCCAGTAGCGCCCGTGGGTTTTTAGGATCCGACTTAAGGGCACCATCTAAAGCGGCGACGGCTTGGTTTGCCTTCCCCTGAGCCAGATACGAGAGACCCAGGTTGATCTGTGGTTTTGTCCAGAGGGGAGCCAGGGCACTGGCGCGGCGGTAGGCACGGCCCGCGTCGTCGAAGCGAAGCGCAACTTGGAGCGTATCGCCGTAGAGCAGGCTGAGGATGGGCGAGTCCGGGCGTTGCTTCAGGGCCGCCTCCAAGCGCTCCAGCGATCCTGAGGCGTCCAGGCCAGGTTTTCCCAGTCGAGTGAAGCGACGAACCGTATCCAGATAGACTTGCTGAGATCCCCCTCGGTCGCCATACTCCTGGAGTGCTCCCTGAAGCAGAAGTGCGGTGATAAGGTCATCTTCCGCAATTCGTGTTGCTTCACGGTATTGTTTGACGGCAAGCTCGAAGCGTCGCGAACCGGAGAGAGCAACCCCAAGCGACCAGCGTCCAATCAGAGAGTTCGGAGCGAGCTCAACGGCATGGGCATAGTTCTGAATCGCCTCAGACAGCTCTCCTAGGCGCATGCTCTGATCGCCCTTCGCCAGATAGTTGAGTGTCGCTTGCGAGAGTCCCGCAGGGCGGATATTGACTTGTTGAACGAGTGCGGGGGTCATTGGAAAAGACTCCTGGTATGCTGGGCATTCGACATCGCATCCGTGGGGGCAAAAGCCGCACGCTGTGGGGCTCCAAGCTCCTTGCGCTCCGTCTCCGTCACTTGGCGGTTCAGCTCTGCTGTCTGTGCCTCTTCCGTGATCCGGTGCATTCCCACTTCCATCACAGCAACGGCATGGCGCTGCGTGGGAGCGGAAATCTCTGTCTCCGGCTCGATTGGCTCGGGGAGGCGCTTCCAGCGAGTAAACTGTGCCACGCGAGGCAGCGAGCTGAGCGGACGTCGCGTGCTACCCATGCCAGCAGGCCGTTGCTTGCGGAAGGGATCTGGTGAGAGCTGCGGAGGCTTCGGTGGAGCTAGCTTCTCACTCTGCCGCGCCAGTTGAATTGCCGTCACAGGCTTAGGAGTAGGGCTTGGGAGTGACTCTGGCTCTGGCGTGGACGAAAACTTCGCTACGACGACAGGCGCTGGAGCTAACGGGAGAGGAGGGGCGGCTTTTTGAGGAGCTCGAACCACAAGGACCGCAGCGGCGGCGGCTCCTGCGAGAGCCAGCCCACCAAGGGGAGCGAGGCGACGGAAAGGTGAGGGCGTAGGAGTGGCGATGGGAACCTCCGCTTGAATCGCAGCCTCAAGTCGCTCCCAGAGAAAGGGGGAAGGGGACTGTGCTTCCGGCGAGGCTCCACGCAGATAAGAGGCCATACGCTCCTGAGCTGCCCACTCACTCAGGCAGTCGGGGCAAGCACTTAAATGCCGCTCGACGCGACTTGCGAGGCCCTCAGGCAGCTCTTGCGAGGCAAGGGCCGCTAGTTTGTCTTGATAAAAGAGGCAAAAGATGCCCATAGTTAAAATGCTTCTCCTAGAACCGACCGAAGCCGCTTACAGGCGTAGTGCAGCCGAGACCAGACAGTGCCGACGGAGCAGCCTACGATCAGGCTGATCTCCTCGCATGATTTCCCCTCAAAATAATGCAGTTGAACCACGACTCGCTGCTTTTCCGGCAGGTGCATCACAGCATTGCGGAGCTGGTGCTCCCGCTCTGCTTTCTGTGCTAGGGCTTCAGGATCACTCTCTGCGGAAGCCTGGAGCGCCTCAAGTCCCCCGCCCGTCTCATCGGTGGGCAAGGCCTGCTGAAGCTCGGACTTGGATCGCTGCTTGTACTTTATGGCCGTATTGACCGCGATCCTATAGAGCCAGGTAGAGAACTGACTCTCTCCTCGAAAGCGCGGCAGGCCACGCCAAGCGCGTAAAAAAAGTTCCTGAACGATATCGTCTACGTCGTCTGAGCGACGGATCATGCGAGAGACAAGAGCGGCCATCGGTCGCTGGTAGCGTGCCACCAGAAGGCGGAAAGCTCCGGCATCCCCCTCGGCGGCGCGGCGTGCCAGCTCGGCATCTCCATGAAAACTTACATGGCGAGGAGATTCCGCCTCAGTCGTGGCTGAGGGAGTGCTGGTGCCGGTCATAGAGTAGGCCATCTCATGTCTTCCGAAGAAACGGGCATCGTTCTCCTAGTCAGAGTCCTGTCGGAAAAGAATCCTTCAAAATCTGTTGTTTTTTTTCTTGATACCTGCGGGATGTGTGTGTATAATGCGGGGTGAGGAGTGAATAGCCAACAGCATGGAAGCAGGCAGTGACCTCAGGCGGGGACAACTCTCCGGATAACCCAAGCTGATGACTTTTCATTATCCCACAAAACGTAGTGAGGACAACGTCGCGTGACATCCACGACGAGAGCCGGTATAGATTTTCCTCGCACCAGTCTACTTCGGTACGCCGAGTTTTCTGATCGCGAGATCGTGACACGAGCCCAGGGAGGCGAAGCGGAAGCCGCAGAGTACCTGCTCTATAAGTATCGTAACTTAGTCAAAACCAAGGTCAAGTCCTATTTTTTGGTAGGTGCGGAAAAAGACGACTTGCTCCAAGTCGGGATGATCGGGCTCTGGCAGGCCGTAGTGGACTTCCGCTGCGACAAGGCCATCTCTTTCCCCGCCTTTGCCAAGGTCTGTATCCAGCGACATATCATTACGGCGATCAAAACAGCCACGCGTCAGAAACAGCAGCCCCTGAACACGTCGCTTTCTCTGGAAAGCCCCTCGGAGGATCCGCTCGCTGACTGGAACCTCTCTGAAGTGCTCACTAGCGAGAACGCGATGGACCCAGAGGAAGTGGTTCTGCGCTGTGAGGACACCCGTGAGCTGAGGGATAATCTTCAGCGTCTTCTCTCGGACTTCGAGTGGATGGTGCTCTCGGGGTATCAGCTGGGTAAATCCTACCGTGAGATCGCCGATGAGCTCTCCTGTAAGACCAAGTCCGTAGACAACGCGCTGGCGCGCATCAAGCGTAAAGTCGCCTGTGTGGTTGTCGGGGATGCCGATCTCTCCGAGCTGCGTTTTTAAGTCGTGTTTGTGTTGGCAAAGCGCTTGCCGTCAGAGAGCAGGTCAAGGTATACTCTGCGTAAAATTCCACAGTCCTAAAAATATGGGCGTGGTGCGGAAGGATGAGTGCATGGCGGAAGACGTGGTGGCACGGTTCCAGAAAGCGGTTCAGCATCGAATCAATGGGGAGTACGATGAGGCGGTATCGCTGTTCAAATCCGTGATCTCGGAGCAGCCTAACAATGCGGACGCTTACCACGAGCTTGGGCTGGTCTTTAGTTTCCAGGTGACAGATGACTGTCTGCCGACTCTGGAGTACGCGTGCAAGCTTGCCCCTCATAACTTGCTCTATATCATCAGCTACGGAAAAGCCTTGGCGATGTTTGGGGAGTTTGAGCGGGCCAAGCAGATGTTCTTATGGGTGCTGAAGGCAGATCCCTTCAACGATGACGCCCAGCAGCAGCTCGATTTCCTTAAAGACTTTTAGCCGTGAAGCAACGCGGTCTGGTGGTGGCATTTCTTCTCCTTCTGCCTCTGCTTCTCTTCCACAGACCGCTCTTTCTCGGTGAGGCGTTTCTGCCTACCGACCAGCTCCGGCAGCTTTCTCCGTGGCAGAGTGATGGCCAGACAACGAGTGCTTGGAATGTCTTACGCTTTGATGGCATCACGCAGTTCTATCCCTGGCGACTCCAGACCGTACGTGAGTGGCATGCGGGCCGCTTGCCTCTTGTCAATCCCTACGCGTTCTCGGCGGACGGTGGGACGCCCCTCCTCGCGAACTCCCAGTCTGCTCCGCTCTATCCCCCAAATCTCGTACTAACCCTTTTAGGGGAGAAAAATGTCTGGTGGGGTTTTGGGTTTTCCGCGGCGCTACACTTCCTACTGGCCGCTGTGGGAATCTACCGCCTCGCCCGAGAGCTCGCCGTCTCCCACACGGGAGCGCTTCTCTCCGTGACGACGTTCTGTCTCTCCGCTCCGGTGATCTGCTGGATGGCACTCCCAACATTTCTTTGTGCTGCGGCATGGCTTCCTTGGCTCCTGCGTGCCATTCGCCAAGGCAAGGTGCTTCATGCTGGGCTTTGGGGTGGGCTCGTTCTTCTCTCGGGCCACCTGCAAGTGGCACTTTTTGT
This sequence comes from Armatimonadota bacterium, assembly GCA_026392155.1. Taxonomy (GTDB): domain Bacteria; phylum Armatimonadota; class Armatimonadia; order Armatimonadales; family Armatimonadaceae; genus Armatimonas. The sequence goes on from JAPLCP010000054.1 coordinate 22,831, forward strand.
GCTACTCAGCGCCAGTGCCTACGCCATCACGCTTCATGGTCGCCAAAAACGTGGCTGGGGAGGTCTGATCGCTGCAGGCGCTCTCGCACTTTGCCTCGCCGCTCCTCAAGTGCTCCCCTCACTAGAGCTCTCCAAACAATCGCACCGCGCGGCGAACGGACGTCCCGATCTGGCGCTATTCGCCACGAAAAGTGCCTATGGTCTGCCCCCACAGAGCCTGCTGACTTTTACCGTTCCGAATTTTTTCGGGAATCCATCCCAGGGAGCGGGAATCTACTGGAATGCCAACCACTTCCCCGATGGCAAGATCGCGCCCAATAACTATGCAGAGTGGGCCAACTATGTGGGGATCGTCCCGCTTCTGCTTGCCCTTCTTGGTGCCTTTGCGGCTCGCCCCGCACGCTTTTTCGCCTTTCTGGCTCTCTACACCATCCTGATGGCCTTTGGAACCTGGGCTAATCTGCCGTTTTTCTTTTTAGTGCCAGGCTGGGCACAGACCGATAACCCGGGCCGTGTGCTTGTCGTCTCCGCGTTCGCCCTTGCGCTGCTGGCAGGCTTTGGCCTGGATGCTCTCAAGACGGCCTCGGTACGGCTTCGGGGTGGTGCCTTGGTGACGGTGATTTTCTCGATGACGATTGGCCTCACTCTCGCAATGAATCATGCCAGCACGTTACAAGTCAACTGGAGCACGGCGTTCTCTGAGGCACAACCAGGGCTCCTCCTTGCTCTGATCTGGCTCGCTCTGGGCACAGTGATTCTGTTTCTTGGGCCTCGCCAGAGTCTCGCACGACCCTTCGCCGTTGGAGTTACTCTGCTGGAGCTGCTCGCTTGGGGCTGGGGCTACAACCCGACAGCTCCTGCACGCGAGGTCTACCCCATCACTCCGGGTGTTGCCTGGCTCCAGCAAAACGCCAAAGACGCGCTGATTGCCCCGATCAACGACCGCTGGAGCAACAGCCACCTGCCTCCCAAAAACGCCGTCTTGCCGCCTAATTCTCTCACGGTCTATGGCCTCCATGACATCGCAGGCTACGACTCGCTGTTCTACAAAAAGTCCAAAGACCGGATTGAGGCGGCGACGGGGCGCAATCCCAGCCCCGAGGAGAACGGCAATATCGTCTTCATTAAGAGTGTCGAAGCCGCCGTCGCACTGGGGGCGAAGTATATCGTTGTTGCCCCCAAGCGCGAAATCACCACCGAACTGCCCATCGTCTACTCAGATACGGACATGGTGATCTACCATAACACGGCAGGCCAAGACGCTCCCAGCCCTGACCGAACCGTACCCGGCTCCGTAAAGCTCGGGCTGGTGCTCGCGGGGCTGGCGCTGCTAGTCTACATCTCTTTGAGCATTTCAAAGGCTCGTTCGAAGTCTTCTTCGGTGTTGTAGTAGGCCATCGAGAGGCGGAGGGCATCGAACTCCGGGACAGGGCGTAGGAAGGCTCGTTTTTCCTGAAGCATCTTGGCGGCAAACGCTCCGATCTGATCCCCCGTTTTATCGGTGATCTTTACGCTGGCGAGCGCCGAAGATTTCTCAAACTCCCATGGTGTGAGTAGCGTGAAGCGCTCCGGCATCTCTAACACGCGCTTCTTGACATACGCCGTGAGGCTTTTTTGCCGTGCCCAGATGTTCTCCAGTCCCAGACGCTCTAGCCAGTCGAGGGCCGCATGCATCGTCGCCAGCACTTGTGCGGGCCTTGTCGCTGTCAGCTCAAAGCGGTGCGCTCCAGCTGACCATGCGCCGTGCTGGGAAAAATCCATTGTCCCCATTCCGACCATAGTGGGGGTAAGCTCGCTCTCAAAGCCGGACTTGACGTAGAGCAGCCCGACTCCGTTGGGGCCGAAGAGCCACTTATGGCCGTTGGTGATGTAGAGATCGCAGCCTAGGGCGTGGAGGTCAATGGGGAACTGTCCTGCGGCCTGGGCACCGTCGATGAAGCTCACTATCCCATGGTTCTGTGCCCACGCCGCCAGCGCCTGGGCATCGGTACGCAGGCCGGTGTTGCAGCAGACATGCGATGCCACGAGAAGCTTGGTGCCCGGCGTGATACTCTGCTCCAGCGACGCTCGCACCACTTCCGTGTCCTCAGAGAGCACGTAGCGAATAAGCCGCGCCTTGCCGATCTTTTCCAAGTACCCAAAGACCATGTTGGTGGTCGGGTACTCGTGGTCGGAGATCAGCACGTCTATGGGTGCTCCACCACCCCAGCGCTCCCAGGGCAGGGAGAGGGCGACATTGAGACTAACACTGGCGTTACCGGTGAAGGCCAGCTCGCTCTCTTCGCAGCCGAAGAGGCTTGCCAAGCGTATCTTGGCACGAGCCGCTTTTTCTTGCATCTCACAGTAGCCGAGATAGCCACCGTATTCCACGCGTCGCGTGTTCTCCAGCAGTGCCTCCACAACCGGCGCGGCGCAGATCCCCTTGGTGCCGGAGTTGACCTGTAAACTCTCGGTGAGAGCGGGCATCCCCGCCCGAATGGCTTCGATATTCATTCGCGTTTACACCCACTGGCGCTGGCTGAGAGGCGACTCGACGTAGGGAAAAAGGAGCCAGTAGGGAATCAGCTCGATACCGGCTTGCTCACCGTACTCCGCGACGCAGGGGAGCACCATGCTGGTGAGATAGCCCGAGGAGAGCATGCCGGGGTGGAGAAACAAATCACAGCAGTAGACTTCGGAGCCATCGGTAAGTGTAAGGGGGAGCTGGTGCCGGCGGTAGCGCACTTTCCAATCCCGGTCGCGGGTCTGCTCTGCCCAGCGCTGGGCCAGATGCAGCATGTAGTCTTTATCCCCCGAGACCTCTGGCTGAAAGCTGATAAGAACCTGACAGGGCTGGACGTGCGAGCCGGGGCGGTAGAGGGAATCGTGGGCACGTACCACGTAGGCATTGACCCGCTGGCCCCGCTCCACAATACGACGAACCGTCGCGGCGAGCCTCTGATCCCTGCGCACGGAAACAAGCTGCCAGACACCCCAACCAATCAGCCACAGCCCGAGCGGTAAGAACGGCGCGGCCACCAACCTGCGCCAGTAGTAGGCCAGTACAACGGCGACACCTAGAGTGAGAATCCCCGCAACAATACCAACAATGCCCCGAGTAGGACGGTTATCGGTGATGGGCTTGGCATCATCCAAGTAGGCAGTGAAGCGTTCGGTCAGGCTGGTCATAGGGCTTTCTGTATTGTATCGGTTTTTCCTCGTAATTGTTTCACGGTCTGACGCATAATTTCTGTGGGGGCAGCCGCGCCTGTCCAGCGCGTGAACGCAAGTGCTCCTTGCTGCACCAGCATCTCGATGCCATTTTGGGTGTGGCAGCCCTGAGCCTGCGCCAGCGCCAGCAGGCGTGTCTGTGCCGGGTTGTAGATCAGATCGCTCACAAATAGCTTGGGGTGAAGGGCATCTGTGGGAACGGGGGGGCACTCGGACTCATGGGGATACATCCCGATACTTGTCGTATTGACCAGAAGCGCTGCGGCTTTCAGCGCGGGGCGCAGCGCGTCTTCGGTGAGAGCAATCGCCTCACTGGCACCAAAGCGGTCAGCCAGCTCCTGGGCTCTCGCGATAGTGCGATTGGCGACAATCACTCTAATTCCCGACTGCACCAGCGCATCCACCACTGCACGGGCACTGCCTCCCGCTCCTAGAACCACAGCCTGCATTCCTGGAGTGATCGTAAACTCTGCCTGGTTGAGTGCGGCCAGAAACCCCGGCCCGTCCGTGGAGTCGCCGCAGAGCGCGTCGCCCTCCCAGAAAAGCGTGTTGACAGCCCCCAGCCTTGCGGCACGATCCGTGAGCTTGTCCAGAAACTCAGGGACGCGCTCTTTGTGGGGTACCGTGACATTGATACCCAGTAGGTCGAGTGCACGCACACCGGCGACCGCGGCTTGGAGCTGCTCTGGGGCTACCGAGAATGGCACATAGGCGATGTCGAGGCCAAGCTCTGCAAAAGCTGCGTTATGCATGGCTGGGGAGGCGGAGTGCTTAACCGGCCAGCCCCAGACACCACAAACCCGCGTCGTCCCTCGGATCATTGAATGCTGAGAACCTTAACTGTGTAGCGGCCCATATCGGCGGCGATACTAGCCACATCCGTGATCTCCCCTTCGGTGAGCTTTATATGGGTGGCATCGGCAAACGGGGCTCCCCAGGTCGGCTCTAGGGCAACCCAGAGGTCGGCACCGTTCTCATCGGTACCCAGCCAAACTTCCGGCCAAGCATGGTAGAGAAAGAGACCGTTGGCGTAGGCGATTCCGGTGCACTGCTTGGTGGGAAGCCCCACTGCGCGGGCGAGGGTTGCAAAGTAGGTCGTGTAGTCGCGGCAGACTCCACGCGGATCTTTACGGATGTCACCTGCCGTGCGAACAGCGGCGATACTGGGATCAGGTTTGATGCTCTTATGCGTGTACGTCGCCAGAAGCTCAGCCACTCGGGCAGCGTCTGTCTCACCGCGAATCACTTGCCGGGCAAGCGCGATAAACGACGCATCGGTGCTGGGGACAAACTCGGTAGCCTTCAAGAACCGGCGTAGGCGCTCGGGGGCGGCTTCGGGGCTGGCAAAGAGCGCAACCGTGGTGCTGGTCGGAAGATCCAGGCTGGTGACCGTGATCTTCAGTGTCTTTTCGCCCTTCTCTCTCCCTGGAATCGGGAGCTCCTCCCAGCGCTGGACGGAGTCATTGGCGGGTAAGGGGCGGGTGACACTGCCAAGCTCGTAGGTGGCAGTACGCGATGCCCGGGCGATTTTTTCCAGTGATATTCCTGTCGGGCGGGTTCCCACCAGCTCCGCGAGGTCTCCCTTGCCATTAGAGCCAAGCGCCACCTCGCGCGGGACACGCCGAATCTCGATTCCCAAGGCGACGCGGGTCAGGAGCATGGCGCCCGAGTCGTCCACGAAAGTTGTGGAGGGAACCGTGCCGAGCGACTGGATCTTATAGGCCATCACGGACTTGTTGCCCACGACGACAAGCTCTTTCTCACGGACGACGATCTCGGTGTCCACGAGGGTCTGGGTGTCTGCTGAGAAAGACTTCCCTTTGGTGTGGGTACCTGGAATCGGCTTGCTTCCTGGCGTGTCCGAAGGATCGCGCAGAAAAGTCTCACCCGGCTTCAGGGTGAGCGTCCCCGACTTTTTCGTCCCCTGAATATCCGCCACATAGCTTACCGAGCGCTCTGTGTAGGTCGCTTTCACCGTGGTCACCCGCCCCGATGCCTCCGTGGTCGAGTCCTCGGAGAGAGTCGCCCCGGTCTTGGGGTGCATAAAGACCGTCGCGCTGGTCTTGATCGTACTCTCGGAGCCCATCATGCCGATGTTCATCACGGAGCGGGCCATGAGCTTGTTGGCGGGCTTGCCGTTGTACGTGGCCTTTGTGTCCGTCTCCTGGTACATGTGCCCCAGCTTGAGATCCTTCAGATAGATACCAAAGTAGGTGCCTCTCTCCGCTGGGGGCGTGGTTTTTTGGGCATGGGCCGAGAGTGCGAGACAGCAAGCAGCGATAGCTAGGGTGAAGTAGCGGAGCATGAAATTATTGTACCGTGCGAATCAGGCAGGGAAGAAGAACTTCAGGGCATCCTGGATATGCACATCCCAGTACTCCCAGGTGTGCGCTCCAGGGAACTCTTCGTATTCATGTGGGATTTTGTTCTCGGTGAGAAACTCCGTGAAGGCGCGGTTGTCCTCAATCAGAAAGTCCTCTGTGCCGCAGTCGATGCGTAGGGCGGGGAGGGTGCCTTCTGCTTTGTTTTTCAGGGCGAGGGCGTAGAGATCGTGGTCGCTTCCCTTGTAGTCTTTCCCGACAATGCGCTGAAACTCCGGTATTCGGGCATCGTCGGGGTTGGGGTCTTTGTGGCCAAAGCCCATCGCTCCGGAGAGGCTGTGCGCGGCGCGAAATGTCTCGGGGTAGGACAGTGCCAGCCGTGCTGCACCGTAACCGCCCATGGAAAGACCGGCGATCACGCGCCCCTCGCGGTTGGCTTGTGTGGGAAAGGTCTTATCTATCCGCGCCACCAGCTCCTCCCCGATTGCCTTTCCGTAGGCATAGCCCTCAGCGGCATCGGTGTAGAAGCCACGGCCCCCATCGGGCATGACCACGATCACGCCAAGGCTTGCGACATAGCGCTCAATGCTCGTGCGCCGCAGCCAGATCGTGTGGTTGTCCGAGAGGCCGTGGAGGAGATAGAGCACTGGAAACGGGCCCTCGCCGGTCTCGGGCAGCAGGACATAGGCGGCGGTCTGCTTGCCGAGCGCTTGCGAAAAATAGTGGTAGTCAAGAAATGCCATGGGAGTAGTTTACCTAGTTTGGAGCCAGGCACGAACGGCGCTGGCATACTGGGGGAAGGCGAGCTCGGGCTCGGGGAGCTCGGGGTGCCAGCGCTTCTCCCACTCTAGCGAGATCGCCCCGGTGTAGCCGGAGTCTAGCGCGAGCGCGAGCATGGGGAAGACGGGCACATCGCCCTCCCCGAGTAGCGTGTAGCCCTTGCCTTCAACCCCATCTTTGATGTGGATATGACGAAGCGTTGGGGCGAGTAGGCGATGCGTGTCTTCGATGGCCTCGCCCTGACGGTACGGGTGGTGCAGATCCCAGAGCGAGAAGACGGCGGGATGGGCCGCTTCACTCAGAAGCGTGGCGACGGTCTCGCCGGTCGAGAAGTCATCGTGCGTTTCGAGCACCAGGCTCACGCCCGCCTCGGCGGCGGCATCGCCAAATGCGGCCAGATTGTTGAGGGCTAACTCGCGGCTCTCCGGCTTGCCGCCAAAGATACGGACATGGGGGGCTCCGAGATCACGTGCCAGCTCGCAGTGGCTCTTGACATGATCGAGGTTGCCCTGCGCGATCACCCCTGACGACGACACGCAGCAGACTGCGATCCCCGCATCGGTGAGCTTGCGTCTTGTCTCGATACGGTTCTCTGGTGTGAACGGGGCAGCAAGGGGCAAGTCCATCACATCGAGGTAGCCGCGTAGCTCAATGGCATCGTAGCCGAACGCGACCGTATTGGTGAGAATGGTGTCCAAGTCCCAGGCGGGGCAGCCTAGGGTGGAGAAAGCCAGTGGGTTTGTCATACCAAAATAATACCCCCTCCTCCCAGAATTAGGAGGAGGGGGCAGGGGGAGAAGGGATCAGCGGCGCGGGCGGAAGCGTGCCTTCGGAAGATCGTCGCCGTCTTCCTCAACAGGCTGTACCACCGGGTCGAGACTCGGCGATGAGGCGGTTAGCTCCTCGCGACGTGGGCCACGGTCGCGGTCGCCACCACGGAAGCCACCACGGTCTCCGCCGCGATCACCACCAGGACGGGGGCCACGGTCACGGTCTCCGCCGCGTCCGCCTCGGTCTCTATCGCCGCCGGGGCGTGGGCCACGGGGGGGACGACCTGGCTCGGGGCTGGCTGGGTCGAAGGGAGAGTCCAGATCACGAGCCGTCGCGTTCACGCGGCCCTGGCTGTCAATCTCCGTGATACGAACCCGGATCGTGTCACCGATCTTGAGGTTCTCCTCAGGACGGCTCGGAGGCGGATCGGAGAGCTGGCTGACGTGAACCAGCGCGTCTTTCCCACCCGGCAGCGCGACAAACGCGCCAAACTGGAGGAAGCGAACCACCTCACCGTCGTAGATCTCGCCGGGGCTGAGAGTCTTGGTCATGCCCTCGATAATGGCACGCGCCGCGTCTCCGGCGATGCCATCGGTCGCGGTAATGTGCACCAGACCGCTCTGCTCGATGTCAATCTTGGCACCTGTGTCCGCGGTGATCTTCTTGATCGTCTTGCCGCCGGGGCCGATGATCATGCCGATCTGCTCGGGGTCAATCTGCACCGTGATAATGCGCGGGGCGTACTGGCTCGCCGTCGTGCGGGACTCAGGAATCGCCTCGGTGATCTTGTCTAAGATATAGAGACGGGCCACGCGAGCCTGCTCAAACGCGTCCACGAACACGTGGCGTGGGATGCCCTGGATCTTGGTGTCGAGCTGAAGAGCGGTGATCCCCTCGGCGGTTCCTGCGACTTTAAAGTCCATGTCGCCAGAGAAGTCCTCCATGCCCTGAATGTCGGTGAGAACGGCGAACTTGTCGCCTTCGTTGATCAGGCCCATCGCGATTCCCGCAACCGGAGCCTTGATCGGAACGCCCGCATCCATCAGCGCCAGAGTGGAGCCACAGGTAGACGCCATAGACGTCGAGCCGTTGGACTCCATCACGTCGGAGGTCAGGAGCATGGTGTAAGGCCAGTCCTTGCCCTCGGGGAGCACGGGAACCAGAGCACGCTCCGCGAGTGCGCCGTGGCCGATCTCACGCCGACCCGCACCACGCAGAGGACGAGCCTCCCCAACGGAGTAGGGCGGGAAGTTGTAGAAGTGCATGTACTTCTTCTCGCCGTCTTCCTCAAGGGTATCCACCATCTGGGCATCGCCCGGTGAGCCAAGGGTCAGGGCGGTCAGCACCTGGGTCTGGCCACGGGTAAAGAGCCCGGTTCCGTGCACACGCGGCAGGAGCGCCACTTCACACGTGATCTCGCGGATGTCTTTGGTGCCACGGCCATCGGGGCGCTTGCCCTCGGTGACAATCAGATCGCGCAGCTGCTCTTTGACCACTTTATCGGCCAGCTCTTTGAGGTCGGCGATGTTGTCCGGGTACTCAGGCTTGAGGGCGTCTACCACGCCATTGATCAGGATCGTCAGACCGGCCTCGCGGCTGGCCTTGTCGGGATCTTGTAGCCCGGCGCGCAGCTCAGCAGAGAAGCGCTCGCGGATGACTTCAAGAATGTCTTTGTTGTACTCGTGGAGCTTGATCTCGCGCTTGGGCTTGCCTGCAATCTCGCGTAGCTTCTCAATCGCGGCGCACTGGGTCTTGATGACCTCATGGGCGTAGTCAAAGGCTTCGAGCATCTTGGTCTCGGAGACCATATTAGCGCCGGCCTCGATCATCAAGATCGCTTTGGCGGTTCCGGCGACAACGAGATCGAGATCACTGGTCGCGATGGCGTCTTGGCTGGGGTTGATTAAAAACTCGCCTGCCTCGTTCATCCCGACGCGCACACAGCCAATCGGCCCGGCCCACGGAATGTCGGAGATATGCAGCGCTGCCGAGGCTCCGAGAACGGCGTAGACATCGGGGAGGTTCTCCATCTCGACGGAGAGAGGCACTCGTTGCGCATGTTCTTGTCAAACAGCGGGCGCAGCGGGCGGTCAATCAAACGACAAGTCAGAATCGCCTTCTCAGAAGGACGGCCCCCGCGCTTGACAAAGCCACCGGGGATTTTTCCGACGGCGTACTTTCGCTCTTCGAAGTCGCAGGTCAGGGGGAAGAAGTCAAGGCCACTCTTGGGCTCGCCACTCATGGTGGCATTACACAGGACATAGGTATCGCCTACTTTGACGACGACGGAGCCATTGGCCTGCTTGGCCAGCTTTCCCGTCTCAAGGGAGACCACGCGCCCATCGGGGAGCGTGAACTCAACGGATTGTACGGACATAGATTTTTATACTCTTTTCTTACAACGCAATATGCCCAAAAGGGGCAGGAATGCACAAAGGGCGCGCCGCTTTATTGTCGCGGTGCGCCCTCTGTACTCGGGTCGCTTATCGCGTCCCTTAAATCTTGGTGCGGATGGCAAGTCGCTGGCACAGGGTGCGGTAGCGCTCGATATCCGTCTTGGCCAGATACGCCAGCATTCGCTTGCGGCGTCCGATCAGCAGGAACATCCCTCGGCGGGAGTGATGGTCTTTTTTATTGACCTTCAGGTGCTCGGTGAGCTGGCTGATACGGGCCGACATCAGAGCGATCTGCACATCGGTCGAGCCGGTGTCGCTCTCATGGGTCTTGTAGTCGGCGATAACGCCTGCGGTCTTGTCTAACGGTAATGGCATGGGGGTTACATAACTCCTCAAAGGGTTTTTAATTTCGACCTGCGCTTCCGCCCCCCGGCGGTGAGCCGCACGCCCGCTCTCGAAGCAAGTGCTCCTGAACCTGAACAACATACCACAAGTAAGGGGAGCATGCAAATTTGGGCGAGGCTACCCCCGCACCGGCCCCCGCAGGCAGCGCTCGTAGAGTTTTGCCCACGCGTCAGTGTTGTCTTCTTTCCAGACGGAGAGGTGCACGCCACGGGGCTCGATGGGCTGGTTGCCTAGCAGGAAGTCCTCCCAGCACTGGCGGTTGGTGTCTAAGTGATACGCATTGGCGGCGTGCGAAAACGGGACGGCGGCGTGGTTGCCGAGGCGGTTCACTAAGTACGCGTAGTGCATCTGGCGGCCTGAGGGCCAGGAGATGGTGACGATATGCCGCCGCTCGGGCAGGTGATACGGGGGCTCCATGGCGTATTTCTCTAAGACGCTCTCATCAAACTCTACCCCAAGGCCGGGTGTCATGGGCACTTCCACAAAGCCGTCTTTGATCTTCAGCGGCGAGACAAGCAGATCGTCGGCGTAGTTGTTCATGCAGGTCACGGTGGGCCAGCGGGCGTGGGAGAGCACAGCCCCGAGGTGTGCGAGATAGGCAGTCATCAGGCCCACCCCGACTCCCTGGAGCCAGTAAGGCTTCTCAAACGCCGCGCAGAGCGCATTGACACGCTTGGCGTTGCTCAGGCCACACTCCGAGAGCACGAAGCCGTCGCAGTTCTCTTCCCGGAGTGCGATTTGGAGCGGTGGGACATCGGCGTGGGTGGCGATGGGCTTGACAATCTTCTCACGGAGCTTGCGGTAGCCTTCTAGGTCGCGCTGGGGGATGGGGCCTTCGTAGAGCGCGACTTTCTCGTAGGTGTCCAGCTCCTGCAAGATCGGTGCGGCGATTCCGGCGTGGAGAAGAAGATCGTTGAAGTCCATGTCCAGGCGAAAGTGCGACGGCGTGACGGCGGAGATGGCCTCGACCTGCGCGAACGTGTCCAGAAACGGGCGGGCCTTGATCTTGTGGAACGTGTAGCCTGCCGCCACGGCATCCTTGGCCTCTTCGGCAAGCACCTCAGGGTTCATCTCCGTGTTCCACCAAGCGATCGGCGTTTCTTCCCGCAACAATGGCCCACCGACCAGCGCCCAGACCGGGAGCCCCAGCGCCTTGCCCGCCGCATCCAAGAGCGCAATCTGCAAGCCTGCCCCAAGGCTATCGTCGTGGATCAGGGAAAGCGCGTTCTGCCCAACAATATTTTGCAGCATGGCATCGCTCGCCTTGGCCCAGGTGTAGTGCGGCAGCGACTCGCCCCAGCCCACGGTGCCATCGGCCAGGGTGACTTTGATGATCTCCACAATCCGCCACTGGCGTACCATCAGGGCGTTCCACTCCTCACAGCGCGGGGTGTAGGGGACATTGAGCACAAAGCGCTCGGCGCGGGCAATCTTTAACATGGCGTTAGATTCGCCACGTCACTCCTCACACTCCTCCCAGAGACGGGCCATGGCCAGCAGAGGATTGTGCCCTAAGTAGTCCGGCGACGGCCGATTAAAGGGTGTGTGGGGTTTACGAGTGCGGGTTCTAGGAGCTGTCGTGCCGCCTCAGGATGACCGAGGCGAATACAGCCACCCGCGGCCCAGAGGGTCATGGAGTTCCAGGCAGGCCCGCGCCACATACGCTTTTCGCGTTTAGCTTGGGTCGCAGAGACGGTGCGAATGTAGATTGCGCCCGGAACAAAGCCATCGTCTCGGGCTTGCCGATTCGGTTCACCGCACTTCCTCTCGGAGTAGGTAGCACCGCCCTGAGTTCACCGGCTTGCCTGCTTCGAGTAACTCCAGCAGGCTACGACGCAGGTGCGTATCTCGGGGAGCCGTGGCAGGATCTACGTCTCGGTAGCCAAAGACAAAGTAGCAAGCGCTTCCGGGGCTATTGCCGCCCGGCAGAAGATGGAAGAGCTGCTGGAAGCGATCTAGGCTGCCTCCCAATCCTGCCGCCTCAGGCACCCAGTCCCCCAGCATCCACGATGAGCAGACAATCGCTCTGGCAGGGGAGATCTCGGGGAAGTAGGTATCGAAGAAGGGAAACGCCGCGGCAAGAGACCTCTTGCATTCTTCGATGTCCAGCGGCGCTTCGGCGGGAATATGCATCCCCAGCACGCTGTCGCCCTGCACAAGCCCCGGCACATCCTCCCAAGTGTAGGATTCGATTGCAAACTGGAGCCTCCCCAGACGGCACAGCTTCCCCGATGCGTGGAGCTTGAACCAGCCTAGGTGCATGTCCGCGATCCCATGCGTCCCACGAGTGCGCTCACAGTGCCGTGTCCAGATTCCCACATCCTGAAGAGTCGCTTCGGTGACCTCTGCCGGGATGCCGCGGCGTGCATGCTCGGCTCGCTCCAGACGCGCTGCTTCCTCAACCACGCGCAGAGTCCACGAGTCATCCCATGCCGCAGGGAGCTCAGGGCGCTCACCACTACCGGCAAACCAGCTACCGAGCGCTGTGAGTGTTTCCTCGTTGTTCATAGAGTGCACGTTCGCCAAGTCTAGGTTGAAGTCCTTCGAAGGTGGGTACCATAGAGAAGCGATATGGTACGATGTGGGCAGATTCTGGCCCATTGAAATAATGGGTGTTTTGAGGGGGAGTAGTGGCAGATAAGGTAATAGGCAACTTTGTACTTTCAGTTCTAATTCCGGTTTATAACGAGGAACATACGATTCTGGAAATTCTGGATCGGGTGCGTGCGGTTGATATCCCCAAAGAGATCATCCTTGTAGACGATGGGAGTAAAGATGGAACCCGCACGATTCTGAAAGAAAAAGTCGAGGGAGCCTTTCCTGATGTGAAGGTGTTTTACCACGAAAAAAACCGAGGGAAGGGCGCCGCGATTCGCACCGCAATTGGTGAGGCAACGGGTGACTTTGTGCTTGTCCAAGATGCTGATCTTGAATATGATCCTGATGACTATTCGGTTTTGCTGAAACCCTTGCTCAGTGGCGATGCCGATGTTGTTTATGGTTCACGCTTCCTGGGAGGGACGCACCGGGTCTGCTTCTTCTGGCACCGCGTGGCTAATGCCTTGCTCACAAATCTCTCGAATATGACCACGAACTTAAACTTAACGGACATGGAGGTCTGCTACAAAGTTTTTAAGCGTGAGGTGATTCAAGGCGTCAAACTGAACTGTAATCGCTTTGATTTTGAACCGGAAGTGACGGCGAAGATCTCTCGCTGGAAACACCCAGAGACGGGGCGTAAGTGTCATATCTACGAAGTCCCGATCTCTTACTATGGTCGTGACTATAGCGAGGGGAAGAAAATCGGACTTAAAGATGCTTTCTCTGCGGTCTGGACGATTTTGAAGTATAAATTTGTTGACTAGCGGCCCATCTGCGGTTCCCAGCCGAGCAGGTGCTTTGCCTTGCTCATGTTCATGCGCTTTTGCTGCCAGTCGCCGGAGATCATGAAGGCCTGGTAGCTACCGAAGGAGTGCTCTAGTGCGGCGAGGAGGGCGTGGGCGACATCGCTGGCTTCTGTATGGATGTCCTGTCGTCCCTCTGCGGCGAGCGTCTGCCAGGTCTCTTCGGTGACGGGGAGGCAGAGGCGCAAGGCATTGATGGAGATTCCCCACTGTCGCCATGCCGCACGTGCGACTTCTTCCCCGAGGCGCTTGGTCAGGCCGTAGTGGTGGTGGGCATCGGGCTCGGCATCTTCGTCCCAGAAGAAGCGCTGGCCAAGCTGCTCATAGACCGACATGGAGCTGGTAAGGGCAGCATGCGTGATGCTTGCCTGATGGGCGGCTCGGAGCGCAAGATACAACCCCGTGACGTTCACATCGAACTGCGCGGTGGGGTTGGCGTTGCCGTCGTGGTTGCCCATGGCCATGTAGAGGAGCTTCTCGCAGCCCTGCGCCGCTACTTTCAGCGCCTCGAAGTCGCGGACATCGCCCTGAATCCACTCACCGAGCACGGGTTGTTTGAGATCGAAGACGCGAAGTGTGTAGTGCTCTGCGAGATAGGGGAGGATGAGGCCCCCGACGTGGCCGGAGCCACCGATGACCAGTAGCTTAGGGTTCATGCAGATGCCCTCCAGCTCACCTTGGGCTGCCACCCGAGAAGCTCTTTGGCGACCCGGCAGTCAATCAAGCCGCGATAGGGACTCTCTGCCAGCCACTCGTCTTGGGAGATGCACCAAGGCACATCAGGGAGAAGCTTCTGAACCAGCTCTGCCGTAGGAGTGGCAGAGGTGGTATCGTCGGCGGCAAGTAGAAACGCATGAAAGCCAGACAGCTCGGGCTTGGTCAGTGCTAGTCGTGTTGCCTCCGCCACATCGGTGACATCCACGTAGCTGATAAGGTCGGGGACATAGCCATCGCCGCTACTCCATTTGGCGTAGTTTTCGGGGCTACTGACAAACACAGGGCGGGGGCAGAGAATGGTCATGTCGTGCTTCTGAGCAAAGTAGGTGCAGGTCACTTCGTTCACGTGTTTGGAGAGCTGGTAGATGTTAAAAGAGCCGTGAGGGTAGTCATCGCCGCCGGGTAAGTGAACCACTTTCCGATCCACGCCAAACGAGCCAAATGCATTCACACTGGAGTAGGCCACGACTCGCTTTACGCCGTGCTGGACGCAGGCAAGTAAGACATTATTAGTGCCTTGGACATTCACCGACATGACCTCGTAGTCCTTACCCGGCATTGCCCAGGGAATCGCCCCGAGGTGTGCGACGGCATCCACGCCTTCAACCGCAGCGGTCACTGCCTCGATATCGCGCAGATCGCCCTGCTCCTTGTCAAAGGGCCGAACGGTGTGCCCATGTGCTTCCAGAAGCGCCGTGACGACTTTGCCTATCCGCCCCGCGCTGCCCGTTACCAGTATCTTCATTGGGGCTATTCTACCCTGTAAGCACCGCGCGGAGAAGCTTCTCGCCGCCAAATCGCACGACATCCGTGGTTGGAAGGCCCGTCTCGGCTTCAGTCTGCTCACACGCGACTCTTGCCTCGTCGTCGGTGAGGTGGCCGCAGTTGAGCGCAATCCCGACAACCCGTGCAGGCAAGATCGGCGCACAAACCGCTTCGTAGAGGGCCGCGACTTCTTTGAGCGGTGGGAACGTTACCCAAGGCGCACGCGCAATGCTTTCCTGCCCGGCGCGGTGGCAGAGAATCAGATGCGTGGGCACGCTCCCACGGATCAGGGGCAGCCAGGCCGTCGATGCGGGATGGAGCGCGGAGCCTTGGCCCTCGACCCAGATCAGGCCCTCCTCCCCCGGCCCCTCCTCCCGATAACGGGAGGAGGGGAGTGTCTTGGCTGCTTCTAGCACTGCCCACTCGACACCGCCTGAGGCGAAGTCCACGCGTACAGCGTCTAGTGCGATTCCCGCCCCCGAGATGCAGATTCCGATCTGACCCGTCGCGACAAACGCCGAGGTGAGATTTTGGCGTTGTGCCGCTTGGTGTAGCTCTAAACTGGCCGTCATCTTGCCAATGGCCATGTCGGTGCCGACGGTGAGAATGCGTTTCGCATTGACCTCCCACGCTCGCCCGAGGCCGTTCTCAAGACCAACTGGCTCCTGGCGCACATCCCAGATCCAGGCGTTTGGCGTGAGTGCGACGCGGAACTCAGGGGCGTCGGCCATGCGCTCGTGGAGGCCATTGACCAGCGACATCCCACCGCGCAAGCCCTCAATGACTTCCTCTCGCCACTCCGCAGGTAAGATCCCACCTGCGGGGGCAATCGCAGGAACGAGCGTGTCGGCCCCGAGCGCGCGTGCTTCTGCAATGCGGGCGACAATGGGGACACTTCGCGCAATGCCCGTGAGCGCGGCTAGGTCCTGTCCTGCTGTCTGTCGGTCAATGACGCAGGTGATCTGCGCATCGGAGTAGCGCAGTAGACCGAAGCCCATCTTGCCCCCGCTTCCTACAACCGCTTCGTGCATGAGAAGCGCGAGCTTGCGGTCGGCGGTGAGTTTCAATTTCGTTTCACTCCCAAGCCCGGCACGTCGGTGGGGAGTACCTTGCCGTCTTTCCAAGCCGCACCGACAAAGGGGTCGTTCTTGAGATTGAGATGACTGTCTAAGTCCAAGTGGTCGAAGGCGGCTCCGATCTGTGCACCTGCCGTGATGGCCAGCGACGACTCGCCCATACAGCCGAGCATGGTGTGTAGGCCGTGGGCCTTTGCTACCGCGACAATGCGTAGCGCCTCGCGCAGGCCGCCGCACTTCATGAGTTTTACATTGACGCCGTCAATCATGCCCGCCACTTTGGGGACATCGGAGGCGACGCGGATCGTCTCGTCGAGGAAGATCGGGATTGGAGCGGGGCGTAGCGCGGCGAGACCGTCTTCGTTGCCTTGCTCCAGCGGCTGCTCGACGTACTCGACGCCGCGTGCGGCCAGCCAGGGGATCATCTTCTGAGCATCCGCGACGCTCCAGCCGCCATTGGCATCCACGCGGAAAATAGCATCGGGACGGGCCGCTCCTTGGATAGCAGCAAACATCGCTTGGTCTGCGTCTGTTCCCTCAGGGCTGCCCAGCTTGATCTTGAGAACCCGTGCGCCGGTTCGCGCGTGCCAGTCCAAGGTCTGGCTTGCAGCCTCTTCCGGCGACTGAATGCCCACGGTAACGGATGTCTCGACGGTGCGCGTCGGGTCCAGTCCGTAGAGCTGCCAGACAGGCACACCTAGCTTCTTACCGAGCCAGTCGTGGCAGGCCATCTCAATGGCAGCCTTGACCGCACCGCCACCGCCCACACCGCCAAAACCCACTGCTGCCGACGGAAGCTCGCTCAGAACGCCCTCCACACGATCCAGCTCGCCGGGGGAGAGGGCAGAGAGGGGGGCGCGAAGGCTCTCAATATCTGCCTCGCCCGTGTGGGCCTTGTCGCCGCTGACACTATTGGGGCCAAGCTCGCCCAGCCCGACAATCCCGTCGTGCTCGATCGTGACAAATAAATTGGTTGCGTTGCCGCTCACGCCCCGGCTGATGCGTAGGGGGATAAGCTTTTCCAGCGTGATGCGCTCCGTCGTAATGATCATCTAGTTCCAGGGTTCCAATCCCAAAAGTTTTTTACCTAGCTCGGTTAGCTCAGCGGTTTTTCCGTATTTTTGCTCCCAGCCACGCGGGTCGCCGGGTGCCCAGCCCGCCTCGGGGCTACGTCGCTCCCGCCAGCGCATGACTCTGTCATCGCGCTCCGCTTGGTTGTCGTAGCGCTCCGGCCACATCGTGATGTACTGCGCCAGACGTGGCTGATCCGAGAGATTGCGGCCATTGCCGTGCAGTAGCCGCGTGTTCCAGATCACCAAGTCGCCCGCCTCGGCTGCAATCGGCACGATCTCAATCTCACTCTTATCTCGTGGCGAGCGCTTGCCTTCATCGGGGGCTCCAGGCACTTGTTCTCGGGTGGCGGCCCAGCGCTCGATCAATTTGTGGTGGCCGGGGACGCAGCAAAAGCCGCCGCGCTCGACGGGTGTGTCCGACAGATAGAGCACGCCCTGTACCCGAAACGGCGCGGTGTGCGCCTCCATCGGATCAATATCCCAGTGGATCATGCCCAGGTGGTCGTACTCTGGGTGGTCGGGGTGCACCGGCGGGTTGAAGTTCACGCGATCAAAGCTCACCCAGAGCTTTTCTGTACCATAGATCTGGGTGAAAGCGGCGTGGACACCGGGGTGTTGGCGCGTGTCCCAGAGCGCCTGGTGCTGATAAAGCTCCAGCATCCCGCCGCGCTTTAGAGGCTCCTGGTACCAGCCATCAGGGTTGGTGGGGGCAAAGCCTAGAAAGTCGTACTCTGCGGCAACTACTGCGTCGCAGAGCGATTTGGGAACGACACTTTTCACGACTACATAGCCGTTGGTCTCAAAAAAATCTTGGTCTAGTTCCATAGGGTATAAAATGCCTCAAAAAGCCGGAGAGCCTCCACGCCGCCCTCCCAGCCGTAGCCACGAAGAAACGCGTCTTGGTAGTGAGGCGTCTTCGGGTCACCATTGCTATTGCGCCGTAGGCTCCAGAGCGCTGTCGCCAGATCGTAGCGCGGATCGGCCCAGCCGCCATCGCCCCAGTCCACAGCTCCGGTGATTGTACCCGTCTCGACCATAAAATTAGGCAGGCAGGCGTCGCCGTGGCAGAACGCGAGCTGCGAGGAGATATGAGGGCTCTCGCGCTCAACCCAGTCGGCGACATCGGCGTAGCGCTCCCCGGCAAACGGCGTGTAGCTCAGTTCGATGCTCTCCCAAAAGCGCTTCTCTGCCGTTGCCCGCACCCGAGCCAGGGCTTCATCGCGCCAGAGTGTTTCGGGTTTGGGGATTGGCGGCTCCCAGGTGTGAATCAGTTTGAGCGCCTTGCCAAAAGCCTCCGCCAGCGCCGTGCGCCGCTCAGGTGTCTGCTCAAATGCCTCGGCCAAGTTGATGCCAGGCAGCTCCGAAAAATACAGCGCGCCGCTCGCATCCTCGCCCCGAAACGCGGGAACCAACGGCTGATAGGCCGCCAAAGCGCTCACGACTTCACCCTCGCGGCAAGTCGCACCGAGTTTTTGAATGAGCTGTTGCCCGCCCTCCGTAACCACACGGTACACGGTTGCGTTTTCTCCTTGGAAGGCAAGAGGACCGAGTGAGATGACAGGATCGGAAAACATAAAGCCTGGTTCTGTGTCGCGTACTGCGTTTCCTGCCGTACAATAGGGGCTGTATGGACATTAAACCTGAAGACCTCCCCGTACGAGTCGAAAAACCCTGGGGCTATGAGATTTGGTACGCGTGGACCGACATCTATGTTGGTAAGATCATTCATGTCAATGCGGGCCAGAAGCTCAGCTTGCAGTACCATGACTTTAAAGATGAGACGAGCTACTTGCTCAAGGGGCGCATGAAGCTCACCAAGGGCGCGACGGTGGATACACTCACGGTCACGGAGATCGCGGAGGGGCATCAGTGGCGCAACCGGCCTCTGGAGATCCACACCATCGAGGCCATTGAAGACTCCGATGTCCTAGAGGTGTCGACCCCACACCTCGATGACGTCGTGCGTCTCCAAGATGCCTATGGTCGTGAGGGGACAAACAAGCCCTAGCTAGGTCTAGCCTCTCTTGAGCAGGCCCATGACGCGCTGGCGAAGCCCATCCGGGGCCTGCACCTGACCTACTTTTTCGCGTAGGGTCTTTAAGAGTGTCTCCTCAAAGTGAAACTTCTCGAAGCAGCCCTTGCACTGCTGGAGGTGACTCTGCACTAGTGTCTCTTCCTCCGGATGAAGCTCACGGCTGAGGAAGTCGTTGAGCCGCTCGACGGCTTGCTGGCATTGATTAAATTCTAGAGACTCGATCGGAGCCTTATCCATGGTCGTATACAATCCTAGCGTGGGTTTTCTTCCGTAAAGGCCCACAGGGCGCGCTGGACAAGCCGTCGCCCTCGGGAGAGCCTGGAACGTACCGTACCAATCGGTATCTCCAAGATCTCACTGATCTCCTGATAGGAAAGCTCATTCAAGTCTGCAAGAATCACGGTGTCTCGGTACTCACCTGGTAAGTTCCCGATGGCTTCTTGAATGGCTTCCACCTGAATTTTACCCATCACTGCCGATTCGGGAGTATCTGCCTTGCCGGAGACATAGGCATCTTGTAAGCGATTGTAGAGAAAGAAGTCTTCCATCTCATCGTAGGAAGTCTTCTCCGGCTCTCGCTTTTTCCGTCGGTAGTTATTGATAAATAAATTTGTTAGTATGCGAAACAGCCAGGCCCGTGCATTAGTTCCCACTTGAAATTTATCAATAAATTGGTAGGCACGGACAAACGTATCCTGAACCAAATCATCGGCGTCTTGAGCGTTGCGCGTCATCGAGAGCGCCGCACGGTAGAGCGAGTCGAGATGGGGGAGCATCTGGGTCTCGAAGAGGATATCCGATGAAGACTTAGCCAAGTCGCGCACCTGTGAGGGCCGCTCGGGCAGGGCTCGGGCTGACATCGGGGAGCGTCTCGACGAGCTCGGCAAGTAGGCCTCGGAGGTTCTCGATGTTGGCGGCGAAGACTTCAAGTACGGCTTCGTGCGTGACGGCCTCAGCACTCTCGCTGACGAGGCCCGCATCATAGTCGGTCACCAGAGAGAGATTGAGATAGGGTAGCTCTAGCTCGCGGGCGAGGTAGGCTTCAGGATACTGGGTCATGCCAATAATGTCCCAGCCCATGTGGGTGTACCAGCGCGACTCCGCCTTGGTGGAGAAGCGTGGCCCATTGACCACGACAATCGTCCCGTTTTCATGGACGGTCACGCCGCGACGCTGGCAGACCCCTAGCGCGTGGGCTCGCAGAACCGGGCAGTAGGGATCTGCCGCGGAGACATGGGTGACGATAGGGCCGTCGTAGAACGTATCGGTGCGCCCACTTGTCCGGTCTATAAACTGATCGCACAGTACCACATGCCCGGGTTCAATGTGCTTTTGGAGCGAGCCGACCGCACAGGGCCCAATCACAGCGTCAACCCCCAGAGACTTCATAGCCCAGACATTGGCGCGGTAGTTGATCTTATGGGGTGGGATCGTGTGACCGCGTCCGTGGCGCGGTAAAAAGGCAACTTCTTTCCCCCCCAGCATCCCCAAGACGACTTTGTCCGAAGGCGGGCCGTAAGGCGTCTCAATCCAGCGTTCCTCAACATCGCCTGTCAGGAGCTGATAGAGCCCCGAGCCACCGAAAATTCCCACCTGTGCCATGTCCTCTGTTATACCCGAGTTCTTAGCGCTTTTTGCTTGCCTTATTCACCTCTTGATATTTCCTGGCAAGTGCTTGACATTCCTAGGGGCAGGGGTTATACTTGCCAAACAGGATGCTTGCCATCCAGTTGAAAATAGGAGCAGTAAACGAGACGATGGATTCGGAGAACCGGGAACTTTTGACAGTGGAGCAGGCAGCGAACTACCTGCAACTGTCTCAATCCAGCATCCGCTCGTATATCCGTCAGGGAAAGCTTAAGGCCTTTCGTGTTGCGGGAAAACGTAAAGTTCTCATTCACCGGGAAGACCTCCTCAAGCTCCTTGAGCCTGCCCGTGAAGAAGAACACGATACCGCTGAGTAGCCACGAGGCATGAGCCTCCGAACTCTTCTTGAGGAAGCACGGGAAGCAGGGCGCTACCGTGAGCTACTGGATAATCTGGTTCGTCGCGAGCTGGATGTCCGCTACAAAAACTCCAAGCTTGGTGTCGCTTGGTCGCTGGCAAATCCCGTCGTCCGTGCGCTGATTCTCGCCGTTGTTTTTACCTACATTGTCCAGATCAAAATCGAGGGGAGCCCGTACTTTCCCTTCGTCGTGGCGACATTTTTCCCCTGGACGTACTTTCTCACCGGTGTTTTGGATGCAGGTGACTCGGTCTCTAAGCACCTTCCTCTGATCCGTAAAGTCTACTTCCCGCGCGAGCTACTGCCTCTGGCAACCACGATTGCCAACTACCACCACTTTCGGCTGACACTTTTAGTGGTGGTGCTCCCTCTGGTGTTTTTTCTCTACCTCAGTGACTGGCTACGCAATGGGCACTTGACACTTCCTCCCGCAGGAATTCTGCTATTGCCGGTTTTGGTGATGATGCAGACACTGCTGATCGGAGGAATCGCGCTCTTTCTCTCTGCACTCAACGTCTTTTTCGAGGACGTGAAGTTCCTGACCGCTGTCGCACTGGATCTGCTTTTCTATGGTATCCCGATTATCTATTTTTTAGAGATGGTGCAGTACTCCGACAAGATCCCCGCCTGGCTTCAAGGGCCGATCTATCAAGCCTACTTGCTCAATCCCATCGTGGTGATCGTCACCAGCTACCGTGCATTTCTGCTACACCCCGTTAACATGCCCGCAGGGGCCTTGGGGCTTACCTCGCCCATCTCGGTGAACCACCCGGTGCCCTGGCCGTACTTTATATCTGCCTGTGTGGTCTGTGTTGCGACTTTTATCGGGGGCTATGCGTTCTTTAATAGCCGCAAGTGGCGCTTTGTGGAGCAAGTGTGAGCCTGCCTGCCATTGAGCTTGCTCATGTTACCAAGCGCTTTCGGCTCCGCGAAGACGGTTATGCAGGGCTGAAGGGGAGGCTGGGCCAGCTCTCGAAAGGCATCAAGCCGACCTACAAGATCGTCGCGGCACTCGAAGATGTCTCGCTGACGATCCACAAGGGCGAGACGGTGGCGCTTCTAGGGCGTAATGGCTCGGGGAAGTCGACGCTACTCTCGCTGATTGCCAACGTGATGAAGCCCGATGAAGGCACCGTGACGTTTCCTGCGTCTGCTGACCCCGCTCATCCTCGCCTCGCCCCGCTGCTGGAAGTAGGAGCAGGCTTTCACCCTGATCTGACAGGCCTGCAGAATATCACGTTCAACGGCTCGATCCTGGGGCTGACACGGGCTCAGATGGAGGAGCGTCGCGAAGAGATTCTCGCCTTTGCGGACTTTGCGGAGCCCAAGTACTACAACATGCCCGTTCGCACCTACTCATCGGGGATGTTTGTGCGCCTCGGCTTTGCGGTCGCTGTCCACACCGACCCAGAGATCGTGCTGGTGGACGAGACTCTCGCCGTCGGGGACGCGCTGTTTCAAGAGAAGTGTCTCGCGAAGATCGCCCAGTTTCAGCAAGAGGGACGCACGATCGTGGTCGTGAGCCACGACATGGAGGCGGTCAAAAAAGTAGCGACCCGAGCCGTGTGGCTTGCACAGGCTCGGGTCGCCGACGATAGCACGGATGTTGGGAGTGTCATCCAGCGTTATCTGGACTCGCTCCACGAAACTCGCTAAGCGCCTGCCGCTTCGGGTTCTATGGTTCCGCCCGCTTCGCCGCGCTTGCCAATACGGGCCGCGACGCTCGAAGCGGACTCTTTAACACTGGAGGCGATGGTCGTGGTCTTCTCCTTTAGCGTTCCTCCGACCTCGGTTGCCTTGGTGCGTGCTTTCTCGTAGGTATCGGCTGTCTTCTCTTTCAGCTCGCCGCTTTTATCTTTCAGCTTGCCACGCGTCTCTTCGCCGCTCTGCGGGGCATAGAGCAGCGCCAAGGCCGCGCCCAGTGCGCCGCCGATGAGCAAGCCAACAAGGAAGTCACTTTTATTATTCGCCATGATGAGGGTTCTCCATTACCGAAAGTTGGGGTTTATTTGATTGTAGCACACTCGATGATGGTCTCGCACGAAGTGCCTTCGCACCCGCCGCGACACCGGCTAAGAGGGCATTGACGCTGACAAAAGGACTATGAATCGTTTTTTGCACCAGTCGCGAGGTGACCTCTGTCTTGGCCTCCACGGTCGCTGCAACTGCATCCCCGTGCGCCAGCAGGCTCTCCGTGGTGTCGCCAATCGTGGCGAGCTTCTCATTGGTCAGAGCGAGTGCCTGATCTGCTTTTTGCAAGAGCGGCTCGACCTGGAGAGTGAGTGCCTCCAAGCGGCTATTGACCTTGAGAAGTACCACAGTCAGTCCGACGACAACGAAAGTCAGGATCAGGGAGAGTCCCAGATACCAGATGATAACCAGATTGCTGGCGACAGGATTAAGGTTCATAGAAAAACATCCAAAATTTTTGCTCTCGATCGTATAGATAATACCGCCCCGCACCGAGAATAAGAACATCTCCTTTCTACCACTTAACTTGATAGCTGACCTGCGGAACTCTCCGCAGGTCGTTTTTTTGGGGTTTAAGAGAAAAAAAATCCCCACTTGGCTCGTCCAAGCGGGGGGATTGTCAATCTGTGATCGGGTAAACGGCTACGCTACCATTTTTAGTTTTGTCGCTTGCACATCAAACTTGGGCTTGTACATCGGGCAGCGGTAGCTCTTCGAGTGCTCTTTCGGGTTCTCTGCCTCCGCGACAAAGATCTTGCCTCCCGTGACCCCACATTTCTCAAAGTTGCGGTCGTAGTTGCCACAGTCGTAGCAGCGCCGCAGGATAGTCCAGCAGACCGAGCAGCGCACGGAGCCGATGAGCTCGACACGGCCACAGAGCGGGCAGTGGATATAGACCTCGCGGAACCCAAAGTCCTTGGTGGCCAGCGCATCCCGTAGCTTGGAGTTGAAGCTCTCTAAGTCTCGCTGGAGCTCCGCGGTAGTGGCCAGAAGCTGATTCATGTGCTCCGCCGTCAGAAACTCCCCAATGCGATCATCGAGCATGTCGGAAAGAACGGAGGCCTGTTTTTCGATTCCCTTGAGGTGCTGCTCGGCTGTTTGTGCCTTGTAGGGTTTCTTGCGCTCTTCGCGGGCTCCCAAGCTACGGAGCATCTGCTCCGTGACAGCTATGGAGACACGTAAAAACGCTTCTTTTTTCGCCGGGAACTGCTTGATCGCGCTGAGAATCTTCTCCAGATCTGAAATATTGAGCTTCTCGCCTTTTATTTTTTCGACGAGCCGGAGCTGGCAGACCGTATCCCCATTGATGGCGAGGAGGGCCCTGGCATGACCTTCCTGGAAGACAGCACCTTTGGCCGGATTTTGGATCAGCTCTTGCTGAATCTGCGATGGAAGCTCCAAAAGCTCCAGAGTTCGTCGAACCGTGGTCTCTGAGACACCAAGAGTTTTTGAGATCTTCTCATAGCTCATGTGCTGAAGAAGCCCCTGCATCGCGCGGGCCTTCTCGATAACGTTCATGTCCTCGCGCTGGTAGTTCTCCAGGAGGGCATCGGTGGCAGCATCTTCGTCGTTTAAATCCCGCACAATGGCCAGGATAGTCGGGAGGCCGAGCATCTTACAAGCACGATAGCGCCGCTCTCCCATCACAATCTCAAAGAAACCTTTATTCGCACCGACGAGGGGGCGAACCACGATGGGCTGCAGAACGCCACGTTCCTTTATAGAGGCGGCGAGTTCTTCCAGGGATTCCTGATAAAATGTTCGACGCGGCTGATTTTCGTTGGGACGAATCTTGTCTAGGGGAAGGTTCTCGGTAGCCATAGTTAGTCTCTATGTGAGATTGTTGGATTTTGTGATAGGAAACTGGAGGTTGGATATGGGGGGCCTGAATGGGCTACTCGGTGGGCTGGTGCACTGGGTAGAGACACAGCCTGGTGTGGCATTGCTGAGCTTAATACTAGTCAATACACTGATACTGATCCTGGTAGTCATGAGCCTCACCAAGATACAGAAGCTAAACCGCCGACAGACACTGATGCTCCGTGGCGTGGACGGAGGAAGCCTCGAAAACCTCTTGCTAGACTACTCTCAGCAAGTTCCTCGCTTCAAAGGCGGCTTGGAGCGAGCGCTGACGGTCGGTCAGGCCAATGAGACAGCCTTGCGACAGACTCTCCGTCGGGTGGGACTGTATCGCTACGATGCGTTTGCCAATGTTGGGGGAATGCAGAGCTTCTCGCTCGCGCTCCTAGACGAAGGAACAAACGGAGTTGTTCTGACGGGGCTCTACTCACGCCAAGACGTCAGAATCTACGCGAAGCCTATTGTTAAGGGCCGCTCGGAAGTGACGCTTACCCCCGAAGAGCAGCGTGCCATCTCCGAAGCGCGTCTGCCTGCGGAGCAAGAATGACCCTGACACCCTTGGAAGAAAAACAGCTCATTGAGCGGAGCCGCAAAGGCGATATTGCCGCCTTTGACAAGCTTGTGCGGCGCTATGAGCGCACGGTCTACAACGTGGCCTACCGCCTGAGTAACTCTCACGACGATGCTTCCGATATTGCACAAGAGGCTTTTGTACGGGCTTGGAACAACCTTAAGTCATTTCGGGGTGAGGCACAGTTTTCGACTTGGATTCATCGAATCGTCACCAATGTTTTCCTCGATGACAGAAAGAAAAAGCGCTCACGACCGACAACATCACTAGAGGAGTCGGTTGATCTAGACGAAAACAGTGTCACTCGGCAGTATGAGGATACTTCCCCCAGCCCTGAGGCACTCATGGAAGGCGAAGAGCGCCGTATGATCTTGGAGAAAGCCGTCCAGACCCTCCCTGAGGCCCAGCGCGTGATGATCGTCATGTACCACAACCAGGGGCTTGCCTACGAAGAGATCGCCGAGATCACGGAGCTTCCCATTGGTACCGTGAAGTCGCGCCTTAATCGGGCACGGCTTGCGCTACGAGATCGGCTGGGTAAAGTGGCGGAACTTTTTGGAGTAGAGGGAAGTCCTACCCTCCAGTAGGAACAAATATGGATAGCAAACAGTGGCGCGAGATCGCGTCTGAATACATCGAAGGAACTCTGTCTGCCGACAAGACTCGTGAGGTACGAGAGTTTCTGGCCATAAGCCTGGAAGCCCGTCTGGACGAGCTAGCCCTGCGTGGGATCACACAAAACCTGAACGACTTGCCTGAAGTAGACCCACCGCTCTTCTTTGCAGACAATACTATCGCCCGGATTGAGCGGGAGCGAGAAGAAGCACAGCAGAAAAGCTGGCGCTCATGGCTCCCGAACTTTGGGCGCTTGGCACTGGGCTCTCTGGTGGCCGGTGGCGTTATGGCAGGAGTGGCCTGGCAGTTCTTCTTTCCACGTGCCAGTCAAGTCAGCCAAGCAGGCTTGGTAGGGGGACCTACAAACTCCGTACAACCCACAAGTGCTGCGCCAAGACCGATCCTGAAACTCTCGTCCGTCAAGGTTGAGGAGGCGACACTCACGTTTAATCTCACGCTGGAGAACGCCGAGTCTGCGATGGTGCTTGCCAGTGTGTCGGGCGGCCCCACGACAGGTGTCTCTTTGGGGGGCACCGAGCCGCCGACCCGTCCGCTGAAAGTCCCACTCGATCCTGCCCAAGATGTGCAGGTAGTCAAGCTGCTCTCCGCTGCAGGGGGCACCAAGGGTGAGCAGTGGCTGATTACACCTCTGATGAACTTGCAACCTGCTAGTGCCCGTCTCTCGTTTGGGATGGGGGAGCTCCCGCTGACACCGCAGGCACTCTCGGAGCTTGCCAAGCGATTTGGCCAGGCGATCACCGTGGTGGATGTCCCGCAGTCGGAGCGCCGGATTCAGTTCGACGCCCGCAATGAGACTCTTGAAGAGCTCCTGACACGCCATCTGGGGCCGCTTGGAATGACGGTAACCCGCGCCGAGAACCGTGTCGTCGTCTCCGCAAAATAGCGCACTTTCCCCGCTTGCCCGCTCTCTGGTCACTTTTGTCCAGGAGCGGGCTTTGCTGTTTTCGGGCGAGCGCCCTCTCATCGCGCTCTCAGGGGGAGCCGACTCGTGCGCCTTGCTTCTGCTCTGGTGCGAGGCGGCTGAGAGAGGATTGTTGCCGCAGGCGGCGGGCGTCGCACACTTTCACCACGGCATGCGGGGCCGCGATGCCGATGCCGATGCGGGCTTCTGTGGGGCGCTAGCCACACGCTATGGCCTGCCCTGTGTGATTGAGCTGGGCGCGCTCTCCCAAGCCAACGAGGCCGAGGCACGCGCTGCACGCTACACGTTTCTCGAAGAAGCGGCGCAAGAGCTTGGAGCGCACGTGATCGCCACCGCACACCACGCCGATGACCAAGCCGAGACCGTGCTGATGCGTGTCTTCCGGGGCACCAGTGTCAGTGGGCTGGCAGGTATCCCCGTGCGCCGGGGAGATATCATCCGTCCATTGCTCTTTGCCCGCCGAAGCGAGATCGAAGCGTATTGTTTAGAGCAAGGCATCGCGCCGCGCCACGATCCCACCAACGACAACCCTCACTATCCCCGACGAAAAGTCCGCACCCTCCTCCCGGAGCTTGCCCAGAGCTTCAACCCTCGCCTTACTGAGGCCCTCTGCCGCCTCGCGGACCATGCGCGGGACGATGCGGCGTATCTGGATGAGCTGGCCGAGAAAGCTCAAGCCACCGAAGACTTGCGCGTACTGTCCCGCCCGATCTTGCGCCGCGTTCTCCTCAAAAGGCTCTGGGAGCTGAGCCAAGGCGACGATGCATTCCGTGAGGAGCTCGTCACCACTGCCTGGGTCGAGCGTCTTGAGCGCCTTCTGAATAACAATCAGGGCGTCTTGCAGCTGCCGGGTGGCTGGGAGGCACGAGCGCATCAAGGAAGCCTCCGTCTCCTGCCTAAATCGCACGCTCTCCCCCAAAATACCTGGCAGAGCGAGCTCACGGTTCCGGGAAAGATCGCACTTCCAGCGGGCAACTGGCTCGTGGCGCGCGTCGAGGCACCCGTGCACAACTCACAGCGGCACCGACGCTCGCTTCGTGTGGACTGTGGTACAATCCCCGCAACTTTAACCACTCGCACCGTGCGGGATGGGGATCGGATCGCCCCACTGGGCATGGGCGGAAAAACACGCCTGGTACGAGACTTGCTCCGCGAGGCAGAGATCCCCGCCGATGTGCGCGGCTCTCAGCTGGTCGTGGAGGCTAAGGGCGAGATTCTGTGGCTCGTGGGAATCGCGCAGTCCGAGAGTACGCGCGTGCCTGAAGGAGCTGAACGCGTGCTTCTGCTCGAAGTCCACGGTGAAGAGCCATCGGAAAACTAGGAAAATAATGAGTCTGCAAGAACAAGAACCCAAAGAGGAAGTACAGCCTTTTGGCATCACTCTGATTGCCGCACTGACGGCCATTATTCCACTGGTGGTCTTGCTACGGGGGAATGCCTACACGCTTAGTATCTTTGCGGCACTCCTAGGAGTGGCGGCAGGTGTGGGGCTGTTTCTGCAAAAAGCGTGGGGCCGCTGGCTGACCCTTTTGTACTATGTGATAGCCGTAGTGCTTTTGTTCGTACAGAGTCGAGGGACTCCTCTCGCACTGCTCGCCTGCATCTTGCCGATCGTGATCCTTGTGTATCTGTTTCTGCCTGGTGTCGTCGCCTGCTTCGCTCCCAAAAAAGAAAGTTGAAAAGCTGTCTTGCTTGCGTCATACTAGAGGCATGCAACGACGACAACTCGAAGAGCTGTTTCTAACCCGGCGCGAGCTTCTGGGACGCATGGGGGCGGGTTTTGCGGGGCTCGGACTGGCGGGGACACTGGCAAGCGCGGCGGAGGCTACCGAGGGCGACAATCCGATGCTGCCCCGAAAGCCTCACTTCCCGGCTAAGGCCAAGCGGGTGATCTTTCTGTTTATGAACGGTGGTCCCTCGCAGGTGGATACCTGGGACAACAAGCCCAAGCTCACCGAGTACCATGGTAAGGCACTGCCGCTGACGAACTACGGGACTGAGCGCAAGACCGGCGCTGGTCTGGGCTCCCCGTTTAAGTTCCAGAAGTACGGGCAGAGCGGCATCGAGGTCAGTGAGCTTTTCTCCAAGACGGCAGCCTTTGTGGACGACATGTGCGTCATCAACTCCATGCACGCCGATGTGCCCAACCACGAGCCGTCGCTGCTTTTAATGAACTGTGGGGATGCCCGCCAGATTCGCCCCTCGTTTGGCTCGTGGACGTGCTATGGCCTAGGAACCATGAACCAGAACCTGCCGGGCTACATCGCCATGTGCCCCGGCGGCTTTCCGATTCAGGAGACACAGAACTGGCAGGCGGGGTTTCTTCCTGGAGTGCTTGCCGGAACCTACATTGATCCCAGCAAGCGCGATGTTGAGCAGCTGGTGGAGCACATTCGGAGCCACTACGCCTCCAAAGAGCAGCAACGTGAGCAGCTTGATCTGATCCAGGCGCTCAATAAAAAGCACCAAGCGGCACACTCCAAAGATGCTCAGCTGGAGTCGCGAATCCAGAGCATGGAGCTGGCCTACCGCATGCAGAGCGAGGCGACCGATGCCTTTGATATCAACCTAGAGAGCGAGAGCACCCGCGAGCGCTACGGCGAAGGGAACTTTGCGCGGGGCGTGCTCATGGCGCGGCGGCTGGCGGAGCGCGGCGTGCGCTTTATCCAGGTCTACTCGGGAGCCGGGCAGCCCTGGGACCTCCACGACGATCTGGCCGATGGCATGAAGCGGCTCTGTGGCGAGGCGGATAAGGCGATCTCCGCGCTACTCACCGATCTTAAGCAGAGCGGGATGCTCGAAGAAACTCTGGTGATCTGGGGCGGCGAGTTTGGGCGGACACCCGTGGTCGAGCTTCCAACACCCGGAGCCAACGCGGGCAAGATGAACGGGCGCGACCACAACCACTGGGGCTTTACGTACTGGATGGCAGGGGGAGGCGTGAAAAAAGGAACGGTCTACGGAGCCACCGATGAGTTCTGTTTTAAAGCCGAGAAAGACCCCGTCCATGTCCACGACTTTCACGCCACCGTGCTGCACTTGCTGGGCTTTGACCACACCAAGCTCACCTACCGCTACGCAGGTCGAGACTTCCGCCTTACGGATGTGGTGGGCAATGTGGTCAAAGAGCTGATTGCCTAGCCCTAAGAGCCTTAAAGCGTCCCGCGCCGCTCCTGCTCGCGCTCAATGGCCTCGAAGAGGGCTTTGAAGTTGCCCTTGCCGAAGCTGCGGGAGCCGTGGCGCTCGATGATCTCAAAGAACACGGTGGGCCGGTCTTCAACGGGCGCGGTAAAGATCTGCAAGAGATAGCCTTCGTCGTCGCGGTCCACTAGGATGCCTAGCTCCGCGATCTCTTTGAAGTCCTCATCAATCTCACCCACGCGGGCCGGGAGGGCATCGTAGTAGGCTTGGGGGACGCGCAGGAAATTCACATCGTTGTTGCGTAGCTGGCGCACGGTCTGGAGGATATTCTTCGTGCCCATTGCGATGTGCTGGACGCCAGGGCCGTTGTAGAACTCCAGATACTCTTCGATCTGCGACTTTTTGCGCCCCTCCGCAGGCTCATTGAGCGGGAACTTGATACGCCCATTGCCGCCCTGCACCACCTTGCTCATCAGGGCCGTGTACTCTGTGGAGATGTCTTTCTCATCGAAGTGCACGAGCTGCGAGAAGCCTAGAATCTGCTCGTAGAAGCTTACCCACTCGTTCATCTTGCCCTCTTCGACATTGCCGACGATATGGTCAATGGCTTCCAAGCCGCAGCCGATGGCAGGTGTGTGGTAGCGATCGGGGTCGAGTGGCGCGTAGCCGGGCGCAAAGACGCCAGAGTAGCGGTCGTGGTTGACGAAGCTATGGGTCGTGTCGCCGTAGGCCTTGATACTAGCAAACTCGACACTGCCGTACTGATCCGTAAGCGTGGTGGGCTCGATAACCCCCGTCGCACCGCGCTCTAGGGCAAGCTTGTAGGAGAGCGCCACGTCGTCCACTTCCAGAGCAATGTCCCGCACACCATCACCGTGGAGGCGCAGACGATCTGACTCAGGGTGCTCGGCACGAAGGGGAGACTCTAGTACCAGCGTGATATTGCCTTGCCGCATCACATAGCCCGCCTCGGTCTGGTCGCCCGTTTCGAGCCCCTTGTAGGCCGCAATCTCAAAGCCAAAGGCATTACGATAGAAATAGGCCGACTGGCGTGCATTACCGACAAAAAAGCGGACATGGTGAACCCGTCGCAGGGGAATATCTTGAATCATCTCGGAACCTCGTGTCTTATCATACCCGGAATTGTTCAGACTGTCTGCATTTTATCGGTACTTTAAGAGCAGGGTACAATTAAAGCAATGACCCGTAAGCCGCATCCGCCCGAATGGCTCTTTCTACTCGCCCTCTGCGCCGTTTCGGCCTTAGCCGAGCTGGGCTTTGTGATTGTCAATATCTCGGCGTTGCCTGTGTTTCTGAAGTTTGGGCTGCACCTGCCCAACCTACCGGGAATCGCTCTCGCTGCCTACTACCTAGTTGAGGCGCTGGCAAACTCCCCGATGGGGGCACTGGCGGATCGCCTGGGGCGACGGCGGCTGATGGTGATGGGAACCTGTCTTTCCATTGTCACCTGCCTTGCCACTTCCCAGATTCACGCTCCTGAGGGGCGACTTGTTGTCCTAGGAGTGACCGCACTTATCTTACTGCTACGCGCTTTCGATGGCATGGGAGCGGCGATGCTCTGGCCCAATGTCTACGCATCGGTGGCGGATCGGGTGGCACCGGAGCGTCGGGCACAGGCCAATACGCTCATTACCATTGCCTACATGGCGATGATCCCGCTAGGGCTGAAGCTCGGGGGCTGGCTTAACGAGAACTTTGGGCGAAACTTCACCGCGAGTGAGCCGGGACGCTATATTCCCTCGTTCCTCTTTGCGGCGGGCTGTTTTGCGGCGACCTCATTGCTTGCCTACATCGTCGCCCCTCGCCGCGATGCGCAGCGCACACCTGAAGAAGAAAGTGAAAATGCGCCTGTCAGCAAGAGTAGCCTGATGACGGCAATTCACCAGTACCCCTGGCTGCTCGCGCTGATCTTTCTCATCTTTATCGCCATTGGTCTGATTGCGCCGTATGTCAAGCCGTACTTCATGGAGCGCTTCGGGATCGCCGAGGAGACTTTTGGAAATCTCACGCTGGGGCCTGCGGTGCTGATCGGAGTTCTCTCTGCGCCGCTGGGAAAGCTGGTGGACAAGTGGGGCAAGCCCCAGGCCATCAAGCTGGGAACCGCACTGTGTGCTGGGGCGCTCTGGGGGCTGCTCTTTGCCACGCACCAGAACATGATCGTGGTCTTTGGCACGGTTCTCGGGATCGGCTTTGTGATGTCGTTTCCCGCCTACATGGCCTTTGTCTCGGAGATGGCTCCTGAGTCCGAGCGCGGTGGGATGATTGGTGCGGTGCGTATGGCCCAAGGTGTGGGGGCGATGCTGGGCTCCGTGCTTTCGTCGCCGCTCTACACCGCGGATTCCCAGCACCACACCATCTTCTACCTCGCCTCAGGCATTCTCACGCTGGGCTTCGTTCTCTCCCTCGTGGTCGTCAAAGCCCCGACGAAAACAAACTAGCCCCGAAAAGGGCGTGTTTTGGGCAGGAGAAACGCCGCGCGTGCCGCCGCGCTGTCTTTGTCCGTGTGGGGGTAGAGGCCCTCGATGGCGTACTGAATCTGAATCCGCCGATCCGTGATGGTCTTGACTTGGGCCTGCGCCTCGGCGCGTTTTTGTGTGGCTGTCTGCTGCGCCCCGGCTTGCGCACTCTCGGCGTTCGTCCAGTCCGTGAGTGCCTGCTGTGCTTGGGCTAGAAATGCCGCGTCCAGACCCGGCAGGCTCTCCTCGGCTAGGTGCGAGAGAATCCCTGGTGCATACTGCGCCAGAGTCGCGCGGCTGTCGAGCAAGTTTGTCCCGATCCCGTACAGCGCCAGCTTGTGCTTGCTCTCCATGTCGCGGGCATACTTCTGGCTGGCAGCGGCTTGGATGCGCCGCAGAAACGCGATCAATGCCTTGTGCTTCTCGCCCTCGCTTTTGGTGCGTCCTTTATGGTCTTGGTCGGCATCAAAGGCGTCGTCCAGAGTTTGGTGGCAAGTGGCAATGTCCACCCGAAGGGTTGCCACAAACGCTGGGATAATCTCCACACCTGTCAGCTTCGCCACAAAGGGCTCTCTTTGCGCGGCCTGGGCCACGGTGTCGGCTACCTGGAGTTCTTTCAGAGTGGCCGTACTCAGTGCACTACGTTTTGTCTTGGTCTGCTGTGTTGCCGCACCTGCTGAGGTCGTTTCCGTTTCCATTTTTATCTCTCCCTGATATGTTTGGTAAGCTCCCTGATATGCCCGCTAAGTTCCCGGATACGCTTCTTAGTTCACGGACTGTGGTGGCAGACAGACCCAGCCTGCTTTTAAGCTCATCAGAACCGCGCGGGTACGGTCACGGGTTCCCAGGCGCTGGTTAATGCGCGAGAGCTGGGTCTTGACGGTACACAGGCACACTCCAAAGTGTGCCGCAAGCTCTTGGTCACTGGTGATCTCTTTGTCTACCATGACTTGCAATATCTCACGCTGTCCCGATGTTAGCGGGCACTCTTCCCTCAACTCACTCTTTGCGACAACAATAGAAGGCATTGCTTCTCTCCTGAAAATAACAGTTAGCAATTATGCTTACGAGCGACAACGAATAGGTAAGCCAGAGCCTGGAGCCTGGAGCCTGGAGCCTAGAGTATTCTAGCGGAGTGGATTGTTAGCTGTCAAGACTCTAGGGAAAATAAAATTGTTAACCAAGATTAAGTTTCTGATTTCCCTGAAAATGTATACTTTTGGATGACGCGAAATAATTCTGTACCCCGTAGAATAGGCCAATTGTTCCGGCATCAGTTTTGCCGTTTCTCTTGGAGGTGTTTTCGTGGAAGAAATGCAGTCTCGTGGCGCTCAAAAGCGCTCTTCTCGTCGTGAGTTTTTACAGAAAGCGGCTCTTGTGGGAGCAGGTCTTGCTGTTCCTGTATTTACAGCGGAAGAGGCACTGGCTCAGACGAAACCCTCACAACCCGTTGTCCCTTTGCACTATGGAAGCTCGCTCTGGGATGAAGTGGGGCGCTTGCGACAGCCTGTTTCCGAGAAACAAGTAACTGCCTGGCGTGATGAGCTGCGAAAACGCTCACTGCCCAAGGAGAGGACGGCACTCTTGCGGCTCTGGCTAGGGGAGTGGGAGCTTGATGCAGGACGTGCGCCTATTAAGGCACGTGAGCACTTTGAAAAAGCTCTTAAGCTTGCCAAACCGGGTGAGACGCTACATGGTTGGGCACGCTACAACGCGGCAGTCGCTTGTTTCTTTGAAGGGAAGTATGCGGCAGCGGCAAAAGAGTTTCATACCCTCCTGCGTGACAAGAAAGAGCGGGGCTTCTCGCGGCAAGCAACGGCGCTTTGGGCACGTCATGTCGGAGCCTGTGCAGCGGAGCACGCGGCGCTGGGGGATATGGGGATTCCCCGTCCTCGTGAGGTAGACCCTATCTGTGGGGCAGCGGCACTGGCCTTCTGTATGCGGCAGCTTCGGATGCCCATTACCAAAAAAGAGACACTGAGCAAAGTTGCCTACACCGGGCGTGGAAGCACGATGCAGGACTTGCTGGATGCCTGTCCCAAGTTGGGTCTATCTGGTCATGTGATCAAGGCGGATAGTGAAGCCCTGAAGCTCTTTAAAGGCAAGGTACCAATGGTGGCCTGGGTGGAGCGGGATCACTTTGTGGCTTGCCTTCATGCCGACGAGGACGGAGTGCATTACTCCTGCTCAGACTGTGGGATGTGGCCGGGTGGGGTGAACGCAATTACCTGGAAGCAGTGGCAAGCAATGCGCCCTGGGGTTTATTTGGCGGTGGCAAAGCCGGGTAGTGAGGAAGACAAGCTTTTGTCACACCTGACCGCACCACGAAATAGCTCACTTGCTGTGCCTGGTGTGAAGGTTGCGATGGAAGCAGGCTCGGGGCAGGTGATCCAGAGCGCGATCCAGCTTTCTAGCCTCTACCGTAGCCTTGCTCCCCATGTGGTCGGATTTACGATGCTCATGGGAGTAGAGTGCGGCCTTTCTCCGATGGCGCTTCAGTGCCTGGTGGCACCTTGGGGGCCAGGCTGTCCTGATATTGGAGGGCCTTGTGGGAACTGTGGGGAACCACTGGAGGGTGTTGAGGCGAATGCTGCCAATGGGCAGGTAGATGTTCCTGCACCGTCCCGGCTCGATGTCCCGAATCCCAATGGGCCATCCGTGGACTTTGGGCCATCCTACAATAGCCTGCGTGGCCCGGATACGATGTACTGGAACAATGACTTCGGGCAGTCGTGGACGCATGACTACAAGATCTCGGTTTATGATGGGAGCGCGGTGCCTCCCGTTCCTGCCCCAACGGGACAAGTGCGTCAGGGCAACCCAACACCCAACCAGGTTCCGATTACGGGTGCGGTTGCTCCTGCGAACTCCAGCGTAACGTGGGAAGTCTACAAGGGCACTACTCTGGTCGCCGACTCGTCCCAGCCGCAGGGCTGGACTCTTCAGATGGGGTTCAGCTACGGAGGTGGTGGGGGATATGGAGGAGGCTACGGTGGTGGAGGGAGCAATAGCACGACAATGTCCGTGGCTGCCCCGGTAGATGCCCCGACAGGAAATGACTACTCGGCTCGCTATCATGGGGTGGTCTATCCCCAGGGAATCGCGACCAAGTCGGGGTCTTTTCAGGTGGTCTCACATGGAATTAGCCCCTCGACGGCCCCCCGGTATCTGGTGATGCCCAATGGTGCACGGGTGGGCTTTTCAGCTTCCAGTGTGCCCAGTGCGACCAATCCCACGGTTGGGTGTGCTGTTTCAACCGGCTTGCCCTATAAGATTGACCTTTGCTACGACCCGAACAACACGGGAGGGTACTACAAGATCACCCTGCCTGATGGGACAAGATGGACAACACAGGGAATTAGCCAGGTAGACACGATTTATGGCTACAGCGGCACCGCCTATGCCCTGCACTATGTTCTGGGAGCGATCACGGACAAAGTGGGCAACTCGATCACGATGACCTATGCTCGCTTTAACAATGGGCTGGGAGTCAGTACACCGCCTGTGCTGACGAGTATCAAGGATGCCAGCACGAACACAGCACTTCTGACTCTTGGCCGCAATGGACAAGGGGAGATAATCAGCGCCTCAGATAACACAGGGCGCACGGTTCACTATGAAATCCAGACGTATCTTACTGGTGGGTATGTTCATCCTAGTGTGCGCGGCCTGACCAAAGTTTCTCAGGTTGTGCCAACAGGTACCCCTGCGGCTAGTGCTCCGATGCGATCCCAGTACGGTTACTCTCAGGTGCAGAACGGTATCTATGCCTATGGCGGCTACGAGACCACCCCGCAGCTTACATCAATTACCGTTCCGTCCCCGACAGGCACCGGTACGGCAACGGGCACCATTGAGTACGAAGATGGGACGTGCTATGTCAAGAAGCTGACGGGGGCTGATGGAGCCTCGGTGGAGTTTCAGCAAGTTAATGCCGATGGCACTCCTTGGGATCCTTATGGCAACTACCAAAGTGGAAGTTATGGGGGGGCTTCCCTCTTTACAAAAGTGATCACCAAGGCCAGCAATGGGGCTGTGATGACTTCGCAGACCATCGGGTTTGACTCCAACATGAACCAGACTGAGATAAAAACCGCCACGGGTAAAGTGCTCTCGACCTCGGTCTACGGTGATCCCACTACCCCGTATCGCCCCACTGCGACGATAGATGGTATGGGGCGTACCTGGAGCATGACTTATGACGACATGGGCAATGTGCTTACTAGGACCACCCCACGCGGCGTGGTCACGACTTACACTTATGATTACAGCTTTGCCTCGGGATTGCTCACCAGCACCCAGGAAGGCAGCAAGCCCCCCGTTACGTTTAGCTACCTACCTAATGGCCTGCTTCAGGGCGTGACCTACCCAGCCCCACACGGTAGCGGCGCGACCACCTGCACGATTGGCTCCACCTACACGACCAAGGGGAACTTGGCGAGCATCAGCGGGCCGGGCAACAATGCCGCCGCCGCACAGACTGTCACGTTTGGCTACACCCAGGATGGCACCTACTCGCAGCCTGAGGCACTGGCCCGGCCTTTGACGATTACGGATGCCAATGGCAACGCCTCACACATGCGCTATGATTCACGCGGCAATGTGACCAGTGCCTGGGATGCGCTGGGCAATAAGACCGACAGCGAGTACAACGTGGCAGGGCAAGTGACAAGAACCTGGCTCCCCGCCGCCACTTCCGGTGCCGCCCGTGGCTCTGTGACCAACGATTACCGTTATCCCAGTGGGGTACAAAGCCGGACACGGGTCTGGCCAGCGGGTGGTGGGGGCGCTGCCTCTGACTCACAGTTCACGCACTACCCCAATGGTCTTCCCAGTGGTACTAACAATAATGGTATGCAGTATCCTTGGGGAACCAAAGATGCCGCCTGCCGTGTCACCGATATTCCCGACCCCAACGGCAACAACACGGACTTGGGCTACGACGACGACGGCTTCCCCAACGAAATCAGCTACCCTGGTGGCAACCTGGATGGGGATAAGACGACCTTCGGTGGCTACAACAACGCGGGCCAGCTTACGACCCGCACGGACGGCAACGGGAAAGTGGCGAACTTTACATACGCCGATCCCGAGGGTAAACTAACCGCTGTGAGCTTCCCCGCCTCGCCCGCCGACAACGTCTCGATGACCTACGATAGCTTCGGTCGCCCGGCAAGCCGCACGGACAAGAGCGGGACGCAAACCTTCACGTACGGGAACTTGGACGAAGTGACCAGCGTGACGACCCAGTACGTCGGGCTTCCTCCCCAAACTATCAGCTACACCTACCACCCCGACGGCAGCCGCAAAACCATGACCACGCCCGCCGGGACATTTACTTATAATTACGACGCAGGCGGTCGGCCCACCAGCATGACCAACCCGTTTGGCGAGACCACCACCTGGACGTACCAGGCAAACGACCTGCTTGCCACCCAGACAAGCCACAACGGACTCACGGCGGCTTACAGCTTCAATGGTCTCGGGCAACTGACCGCTTTAACCAACACCATCGGCGGCAGTGCGGTTGCCACGTTCAATAACATGACCTACGATGCTGTCGGAAACCGCTTAACCCTCGCCGCCACCATCCCGATTGCCACAGCGCTTTCCGGTACGACGACGTATGGGTACGATTCCCAGTTCCGCTTGACCGGCGAGAGCACGACGCGAGCGGGCGGCGCAGTCAATGTGTTCTCGTATGACAACGCAGGCAACCCGACGGTCTTCAAAGGGCAGTCAAGAAGCTACAACGCCAAGAACCAGCACAACGCCAGTGGCTTCGTCTACGACAAGAACGGCAACCCCACCACCTACAACGGCACGACAATTGTTTACGATGTCTTCGACAACCCCACCCAGTTTGGCAATGTGTTGAGCTGTGGCTATACTAGCGAAGGCTTGCGAGCCTGGAAACAGCCTACGAATGGCACCAAACGCTACTTCCTCTATGATAGTGTGATTCCTATTTGTGAACTCGATGTAAGCGGCAATGTAATAGCGACAAATAGCATGGGGGCCAAGGGGCTTGTCTCTCGTCAGGAATCTGGCACTGGCTCGGTGTTCTACGGCTTCGATGAGCGCGGAGGGACTACAGTCAGAACAAGTGCAAGTGGTGCGGCACTGAGCGTTCATGGTCAAGATGGCTATGGCACTTTACTGGCTGGCATATATGGCTCTGCCGACCCGTATTCTGGCATGGGAGCACAGTGGGGATACTACAGCGAGCCTGAGACAGGCTTCCAACTTTGTACATTTCGCTACTATGACCAAGCAGGCGGGAAATGGGTAAATAGAGACCCTATAGGATATATGGGAGGCATAAACTTATATGGCTATTGTGAGGGGAATCCAATAAATAAGAAGGATACATTGGGATGGTGCAGTGATAAACGTCATGATGATCCAAACTGCCCTGAGGATCTTTATGTTCTTCCATTTAATACCAAAGGGCGTATACAAGGCCCTGGGGAAGTAATTGGTGGGATTATTGGTGCTGTACTGGGTGCCCCATTAGGTGGACTAATACTTGGAGTACCATTTGGAGCACTTGGCGTGTTCATCGGTACGCCATTTGGTCCTTGGGGCCAAATTGGATTTGGATTACTTGGTATAGCCTTCGCTGAATTTATTGGTGGAGCAATTGGAAGTGGTATCGGATCTGGTATCGGATCTGCAATTGGCTCTCTAATTGAGGATTTGATTGAGTCATGGCGCCGTGGACACGGGAAAATGTCACCATGTGACCGGAAATGGGCAATTCAGCATATGAAAGATGCCTTTGATCAAAGTGGTTGGGAAGGTCTTTTTGGTGGATTATTTGGTGGTTGGATTTTGGGGAGACTAAAACCGTTAGAGAAGTTGTTCACTAAATGATCTTGATTCGGCTACGGGTATATACCTTGGGGTTTGCTCCGTGACCGCATGGAATGTGTGGGCATTTCTTAGAATGCCCACTTCTCCCAGAGCTTCGGCTCCCAGGCCGAAGTCTTACCAGGGATACCCCGGAGCTTGCTCCGGCGAGCGTCATTAGTTCTTGTAATTTATAACAGGAGTGGGGATAAGGCGAAATGCATAATAAAAAAAATGAAAAATATAAATACTATGTAAAAATAATGATTTTTTCTTTCTTGTTGTCAATTATATTAAATTTAATAAAAATATTAGTTAGTTTTTTTAATAGAGGGCGTATTTATGATGATGTTGTTTATATATTTTCCGTTAATGTGCCAATAATCGGACTTTTTATTTATTTGATGTGTATATTTTTGTTAAAAAAGAAAAATGATTATTAGGTATCATATCCCTGCCTCGCCCGCCGACAACGTCTCGATGACCTACGACGGCTTCGGTCGCGTTGCCAGCCGCACGGACAAAAGCGGGATGCAGACCTTCACGTACGGCAACCTGGACGAAGTGACCAGCGTGACGACCCAGTACGTCGGGCTTCCTGCGCAGACCATCAGCTACACCTACCATCCCGATGTCTCACGTCCACAAGTGTACTGGGTGACGTTGCCTAACCGCTGAACAAAAACTCGACTACGTCACCGTCTTGCATGACGTAGTCTTTGCCTTCGGTGCGGAGCCAGCCTTGGTCGCGTGAGGCGGCGATACTCCTTGTTTCGACTAGCTTGGTTCAGTCAATCACGAGGGCGCGGATAAACGTGCGCTCCAGATCGGTGTGGATCACGCCCGCCGCCATGGGAGCCTTGGCCTGCACAAACTGTACTTCAATGACGACGAACTGAACCTCAATTCTAGCCCGACAAGTCTTTGGGCGTCTTCCAGAACTGGCCAAGCATCTTTTTCCAGATGCCTCGGATTGTCAGGCCGCAGAACGCCAGGTAGAACGTCGGCACAAAGAACCAGAGCCAGGCGGGGAACTCGCTGTTAGGGCCAAAAAGCGCCGGGCTGGTGAGGGCGGCAAAGATCGCCGCGGCGGGGTTGAGCAAGTTGGGGAGCCAGGCCAACCAGTGGAACCACACCGGCGGGTTGAACGAAGTGCCCATGAGGCTCGCCAGAAGTGCCGGGGCGGCGTAGGTGATCGCCGTGAGGCCGGGCAGACCAAGAATCGGGACAATCGCCCAGCCGCCTGCGTTGCCCGACGCCTGCTGGCTTTTCTTACTGATCAGAGAACAGTAGGTCGCCATGCTCACGTTCAGAAGTGCGGTTACTAAAATCAGCAACTGCGCGGCCAGAAACCCCGTCCATGCCATGCCCGTGCCCAGCGCTGTGCAGAGGAGTGCGGGGAGCACAATGGCATAGAACATCACGATGGGGCGCATCGTGGCGGCGGCCTTACCGATCAGGATCTGGAGAGGCGTGTTGCGCGAGAGCAAGAGCGCGTTCCAGGTCTGTTTTTCTCGCTCCGACGTGATCGTCATGGCGGCTTGGAGCGGCATCGCGATCATCAGCACCAGCGCCTCAATCACCACGAGAAAGCCGTGCATGCCCCAGAAAGCGGGCTTGGGATCGGTCGTTCCCGCGGCCAGAGACATGAGATAGAACATCCCTGCATAGAGCCCCAGAACCGCCAGAATGCCAAGAGCTTTCTCCGTGACACGGGTTCCCGGCTGCTTCTTCTCTTGGACGCGGCGCTGCGCCAGAGTCTCTTTCTGAAAGACGGGGTTATTGACAATTAAGTGAGCCCTGGTTCTGTCCGTACATGGGGCCTCCGAGTGGTGTGTATCTAGGTGAAATTATGGCATTTTCTCTCACATTTAGCCAGAAAAATCTTTCGGTGCACTCCAGAGCTCGCGCTGCATGCGCCTCCAGAGCGCGACGCTGACACTGAGCGCGAGAGCGGCGTAGGCAAAGGGGAGCAAGAGAAACCCTTCGGCGACGCGTCCCCCCAAGGCAAGTGCGGAAAGGAGCACACTTACTAGGAGCGGGATCACCAGCAAGACACACCAGAGTGCTTTACGGCTTGCCTGGCGGACACTCGTGCTCCAGAGAGAGATGCGTAGCGCGAACAGAGTGGTCAGTAGGTGGCTCGCGAGGATAGGGACGATCAGGAGTAGTGCCACTGCGGGTAAGTGCCCGCGTAGTACCACGGCAACAGCTACCATAAAGACGCCCAGCAGTACGCCTAAAGTCTGCTGAAGGTAGAAAAGAAGCTTGCCACCTAGTATCTGCCGTGCGGTGAGCCCGGAAAGCAGCAGTGCATTCCAGGTGCGCTTCTCCCGCTCACTGACAATCGCTGTGGAAGCACTCAGCCCCCCCATCAGCACGCCCCAGAATCCCGATGCAAGTCCACCCACTCCAGACTTCAGCCAGAGGGCTAGAACTGGGATAAGCGTGTAGGCAACCGCAAAGATGACCAGCAACGGGAATGTCTTTTTCCAGAGCTTCTGGGGCAGAGAGAGTGCGTCCCACTCGGCACGCTTCTGCCGCGCCGCCTCTCGCTGCTCAAGTTGTTTGTGCTCGGGCAGGTTCGCGTTGATCGGAGTCGCAATCAGGCTCTCTTTGCGGTAGACCGGGTTCTCCACCACGACCTCGCGCCAGAGAGCCGCAAGCGCGGACTCAGGCTTTGCGCGTTCGATGGTGCGCTCGCGTTGTTGTTGAAAGGCCATCACTACTTTACTACGACGTAATTTTTCGACTCTGGTTGCGGCTAATCGGGGCTTTCTTCGTTTTTTGTTCGAAATCTTCCGGGGCGCAGGCTAAACAACCCGCAGAGACTCATGAGAAAGCTTGCGCCTAGTGTTGGGGCGCAGAGCATCAGAAGGCGCAAGAGATTGGGAATTGCCTCAAAGGGATTGCCCGAGACTGTCAGCCAGCCCCAGACTCCCAGCGGCACCAGCGAGAGGATCCCGGCAGCGAAGCAGCAGAGAGCACGACGCATGCCTATGGGAACTCGCAGGGCTCTCTCCGCTCCCAACCCGAGTGCGGCTCCAGCGGGCACTGCTTGGAGCAGGAGAATGTCCCACGCGATTCCCGTCAGCTGATCGGGAGGAAGGCTCTGGTGATAGAAAGCAGTTAGGGCGCCCAGAGCACCCGCGCCAGCGAGGCTTCCTAGGAGACCTCTCATGCTAGCTTATCCTCGACTATCTCAGAATTCACCGTGCTGCGCTCCTCGAACTCATACCAGACACGGATAAACGGCTGCCAGTCCGGCGAGGGAATGACCACGGTCTCGATATTGACCACACGCACCTGATGAGCTGCAACCCAGAGGTTGGCCT
Source organism: Armatimonadota bacterium (assembly GCA_026392155.1). Lineage (GTDB taxonomy): Bacteria > Armatimonadota > Armatimonadia > Armatimonadales > Armatimonadaceae > Armatimonas. Next base: position 65,554 of record JAPLCP010000054.1, read on the forward strand.
GTTGAACCGCTTCCATCAGGTTGTCGTGCTCCGCCGACTGGAAGAAGCCGGAGGGGCGGTTTTGTTTGGGGGCAAAGTCACGAAAGGCAAAATGATTCACACTCTTTATATGGTCACTCCTCAATGAATCTCTAGTTGCTCCCCCGTGGACTCGGCACGCAAGGTGGTGCCGTACATCGGGGTGAGCGCGGTGGGGAGGGCATGTGCGACTCCTGTGGTCTGGGCGCGTAGATGGTACTCGTAGACATGCTTGCCCTTCGCCAGCCGCCGGGCAAAGAGCGCCACCCGATCGTCACGGATGTCTATATGCGAGTACCAGTAGTTCCACTCCCCGTAGGAGTCTTCCTCCTCAAGCGTGCCGCGAGCATTGGGCTCAAAGCCCGAGGGGAAGCGATCCTCCAGAAGAATGTACTCCAGCGGCTGGTCGGCCTCCACAATGAGGCGCACCCGAACCGTGTCGCCCTGAGTGAACTTCGTGCTGGCGGCCTCGGGGATGAGACCCTTGGGGCCAGAAGCGAGCTTGATGTACTCACGTCGCACTTTAAGCCCCTTGGCTTCCAGAGCGGGCAGCGTTGTCGCTCGCGTTGTCTGGCGTAGAGTGGCTGTGGCGTAGCCCGAGCCCGCAAGGGCCAGGGAGTTCTCGCCACTCTGAAGTGCTGTTCCGGGCACGGTTACTTCTAGGAGTCGTCCCCGTTTCGCCAGCGTGAGTGGCTTGCCATTGAGCGTGACTTGTGGACGAGCGAGATTGGGGATTGGAGTGGCGTACTCGGGGAGCTGGCAGAGGGTCGAGACCACAAACGCTGTGTCGCGGGTGTCGCCGAAGTAGCCGTCGGTCTGGGTAGAGAGCAGGAAGCGTGTCGCTGGGCCGAGCAGGGGGCTCTTGGGGTTGGTGGCGAGCAGGGCACGAGTCGCCAGTGCGGTGGTCATGCGCTCGGTGGCGTTCCAGGAGGCTCCTTCATTGGCCCAGTGCGCAAGGACTCCATCCATCACGGCCTTCTTCTCCAGCGCGGCGGCGTAGGGCTTGGCGTCCAGCCCGACCGTTTTACAAAAGAGCGTCAGCCATGCTAGGGTCTCGGGGCGCTTGGCTGCGGATGGGCCGAAGCGGGTCAGCAGTGCCGTGAGCTTGGGCGCTCCCTGCTGGCGCACCCGTGCGCCGTCCACGCGGCTCAGCACATAGAGCGCAAAGGCCGTCTCTGAGGTGATTTTCTTCGGGTTCTCCAGCAGGGGCCAGAGTGACTTTGCCCCTTTCTCAAGGAGCATCGGAGGCACAGCATAGCCCGCATCCCGTGCCTCGGTGAGGCCCCAGAGCGCGTAGGTCGTGAGCCAGGGATCGGCGGCATCTTTGTACCACCAGCCCCAGCCGTTGTCACCCTGAAGCTGTGCCCCGAGCCGGGTGATTCCTGCCGTCACCAGCGTTTCATCCGCGACTTTGGCAGCCATGAGCGGGACAAAGCGGCTGACAGTCTGTTCCACGCAGCCGTAGGGGTATTTCTTGAGGTACTCGGTGGCCTCGGTCACGGTCTCACGCAGGCTCGGCGCGACCCGAATCGTCACAAACGAGCGCTCTGGGACGGCATCGGCGGGAAGCGAGAGCTTTGCTGTGGGAGCCAGCGCGATATTGGTCAGCGTCTCCCGTGAGAAGGGCCGCACGGTGAGGGGCAGCTTGACCCCATCGGTGAGCTTGGTATCGGTCCAGCCTTCAAGAGTTACCTCGGTAGACTCAGGCATTGTGCCCGGCACGGTCCAGCTCCAGCTTGTCTCTCCCACTGTCCCCGATGCTACGGTCAGGGTCTTTTCCTCAACGGGAAGCCCGAGCGCCTTGAGCTGTAGGTGCGCGGTCTGCGACTGGCCGGAGTTGTTGTGAACCAGCCCACTCAGCTTGACCTGATCGCCCTCCACCACAAAGCGGGGCATGTCGAGGCGCACAAAAAACGGACGGTTGACAATAATCTTCGCCCGTGCATAGCCCACGGCGGTCTGGTCGGTGATGGCATTGGCCACGGCGCGCCAGGTTGTGAGGTTATCGGGGAGCGTGAAGCTCACTTTCGCGTGGCCCGTAAGGTCGGTGCGAAGGGCTGCGTTCCAGTAGGCCGTGTCCACGAACTTCTCGCGGGTCTTGACTTTAATGCCATCTTTACCGTCGCCTGCCAGGTAGAGTATCTCAAATGAGTGACGGGTGCGCACGCGGCTGGTGCGGTGGGGATAAAACGTCTTGCGGAGCGCCTTGGGATCGTCCTCTTTCAGCGCGTAGATCGCCTCGTCGGCCACGGAGAGTGTCAGCTCGGTGGCGACGGGCTTGCCGTCGCTATCGGTGATGGCGATATCAAAGTTGGCTTGGTCGCCGGGCTCGTACTGGGACTTGTCCGGGGTAAGCGCGATGCTGAGCGTCTTTCGTGGGAGCGTGACCCTGAGCGGGGTTTCGGTCTGAGCGAAGGTCTTGTTGCGGATGTAGCAGGCCGCCAGCGAGACATTGGGGCCGTACTCGTCCAAGACCGGCACCTCGACCGTCGTGACATTCTGGCGAATGGGAACTGACATGGTCTTGTAGATCCGCTCGCCCTCAATGGTCAAGATCGCCGTCTGACCGGTCTCCGCCGCCCCGATCACGACACGCGCGGTCTCGCCAGGGGCGTAGCTGCGCTTGTCGGTGGCCAGCGTTAGCCCCGAGAGACCGCTTTGCGCCAGATCCGTGTCCCCATCACTGGCGGGCGTCACCCAGAGTGTCTGGTGGGTCTGCGCCTCGCGGCCTTTTGCGTCTTTAGCCGTGGCAATTAGATCGATATCGCCACTCTTGGGCAGGGTCACGGTGAGAATCGCCCGTCCGTCCTCGCCCGTGATGGCTTGTTGCGGCGGAACTACGGCTACGATGGCTTTTTTCTCGTAGTGCTCTACCCGCAGGCTCACCGGAGAGTTCGGAAGTGGCTTGCCCTCATGGTCGCGCACGGTGACAAAGAGCTTGGTTGGCTGACCAGCCCGTGCCAGATAGCCCTCGGGAGTCAGCGCCACTTTCACCTCGGCGGCAGTGACACTCACATCGGTGCTGCTCTCGACTTCGCGCTGGGCATCGTCGGTGATATAGGCCGTCAGCTTGTAGCGCTCAGTCTGCGGCGGGAACACGCGCTTAGGCGCTTCTTCGTCTTCATTTTCCCTGTCTTGCGTCTCTTCGTTGTGTTTTTCGGGCTCGGTGGGCAGGCGAAGCACTAAGCGCCCCGTGCCGTCCAATCTCCCTTCCCCATCTGCTACCAAGCTCCCGGAGCCGTAGTCCTCACTCGTAAGGTCTTCCTCAAGGCTCGGCCAGCCCGTGTTGTCGTAGTCGGCGCTCCAGTCGGTCTCGCGGGTCAGGCTCCAGTGGACTTTTGCGTTGGCGACGGGCGCACCGAAGTAATACGTTGCTGCAACGGTGGCCTCCAGAGTGGAGTTTCGTAAAATCCGCGTCTGCGTGGGCGTCACTTTCACCGAGAACTCTGGCTTGCGGTACGACGCGATCTCGATGCTGTGGGTCTGCTCTTGGCCATCGATGCTCACCTGGAGATCATAAAATCCTGTGGGAGCCTCGGCGCTCAGTGTGAACTCTCCGATCACGGCCCCCGTGGCGCTAATAGGCCGGGTCTCTTTTAGTACCTCAAGCCCTGTCGGATCCGTTAGCTTGATCTCGGCAGTGCCCTTGTTGGGGACAGTATAGGCATATGGGCTGCCTGGCGTGGGGCGGCGCAAGATAGTCTTGTAGTGAACGGTCTGGCCCGGACGGTAGAGAGGTCGGTCGGTGATGGTGTGGGCGATCAGGCTCTGGCTCTCAGGATCGGAGCCGCTTTGCTCATAGACCATCGTCTCGTCGTTGCCAATCGTGGCCAAGAGCGCCGTCCCTGCGGTCTGCGCCGACGGCAGGCTGAGGGTCGCCAGCCCACGATTATCCGTCGTGCCTCGCGCTGTCTCAGTGCCATTTAAGAAGTGCTGGATCAGCGCGCCGGGGCGGGGCTTACCGCTCTCTAGCTCGGCGGCGAAGGCCACTAAGCGGTTGTCGAGCGGGGAGCGAAAGGTCACCAGCGCGGTGTCCGTGGCGTGTACCCAGCTCCAGACCGACTCTTTGTCGTGAATCAGCCGGGCAAAGTAGAGCCCTGGCTGGTTCTTAACACCCTTGAGCGGCAGACGGAGCGTGAAGAACCCCTCGGCATCCACGCGGGGAATCGCTTGGGTGTCGGTGGCAAGCGGCGTCTCACAAAGCGACTGGAGCGCTGCCGGGAGCTTGCTGGTATCGTCGCCGTAGCGGTTGCCGAGCCGTCCCAGTGCCAGAGCGCGCTCGGGTTTGGAGAGGACCTCGGAGAGCCGCGCACGGTAGAGTTCGACGGAGATTTTCTGCCCCGTGTCCCCAATGCCCGTGATGGTCAGCATCGGGGTTTCTTTGGTTCCAAACGTGCGCTGCTGCGTGTAGGCCAGCTCCAGTGTCGCGCCCGTCGGCTTGAGCACGACAGCTGTCGCGGTGGTCTTTGCCTCCGTGACCGTGATGGTCTGCGGGGGGCTGGAGTGGTGCGACGCTGAGTCTACCACTCTATAGGTACCCACAGGGATATGCCGGAAGGAAAAGTGCCCTTGGCGATCCGTCTTGGTGCGCCAGCTGCGGCTGTCGCTCTCGGAGAGGAGAGAGACGCGGCTATAGGCAAAAGGCTGGCTGTTACGAGCGAATGTCACGGTGCCCTCGACCGCTCCCACGGGCTCGCTCTGGGTGAAGAGTAAACCAAAGCCAACTAAGATCAACAAAACGGCGGCGAGGGGGGCTACCCCCCTAACCCCCGCCGGGCGGGGGGACAAAACAGTATTCTCCCCCGCTGGGCGGGGGCTGGGGGGGAGGCTCATTGACGTTTCTTCTCCAGCTGGTAGCCAACTCCAGCGACAATCAGCCAGGCGAGCCCGATTCCTGCGACCAGCTCGAGGCGGGCGAGGCGGGTTCTATCGGCGAGGGGGGCCAGGTGCCCTAAAAGCTGCGCGACTGTGGCGGCGACTCCCAGAGCAAACAGGGGGGCTAGAGTTTTGGTCTTCTCCGACGCGGCGCTCCAGAGCTGCCCGGCGAGCAGGCCTAGCACCAGAGTTAGCCCCGCACGTGGCCCGTAGAGAATCGTCAGGGCCGTCGGGAGCGCAAGCAGGGTCGCACCTGCACCCAGCAGTGAGCCTGCCGCCTGAGCGAGCATGGGGAGCAAGCCACCGAGCAGCAAGCCCAGCAGCAAGTACTGCTCGTGGAGCCCGAAGCCACGCGTCTCGTCAAAGCGCTGTGCCACCAGCCGCCAGAGCGCCGCCACGGCTAGTGCGGCCAGAGCGGGGAGGAGTGTCTCGTGTTCCTCGGTGAGGAGTGTCAGTAACGCCAATCCAACGGCGAGCAGAGCAACTCCATAGCCTTGGCCAGTGTGGTTGGCGGAGGTAATGGCAAGAACCATCGCCAGCACACCCAGCGTCCGGTACTTGGCTCCCAGGCAGAGGAGAAGCAGCGCAAGAGGAAATGCCGCCGCCGGTGTGGTAATCGGCCCCCAGTTACTCAGAGCTCCGACGGTTACGAGGGCCAAGGGACGAACTGCAAGAAGTACCAAGATCACGTAGCCGACCATGCCGACCACCAGCCGTGAGCCTCCTGCCTTGATAAACATGAGAACCGTGGCCAAGAGAAGTGCGCCTGCGGTAAAGATCATCGGAAAGCTCAGCCAGCCCGTCTTGATCGTCCCAGTAGGCCGAAATGTTCCCAGGCAAGAGGCTGTTGCCACACTCACGGCCAGTGCGCCTACGACTGTCAACGTGGGAAGGGCTTCAGGATTGCGCCAGCCGACTATGCAGAGCGCGGCAAGAAGCCCGAGCGTTGCACCGAGCAGGTTCTCCAGAGGGAACATCCCGTGCAGGCTTAGAAGCAAGACCAGCGGAGTCAGTGCCAGTCCTGCCGCCGCGACAGGCTTTTCTTGAAGCGCTAGCCAGCCTGCGAGCGCCCCAAAAACGCCGCCCAGAAGCACGCCCAGTCCGAGCGCCTGTCCCGGTGCAAACGCCCCGGTGGAGGGGAGGGAGAGAAGAAAGGCGAGCAGACCCGGCAAGGCCGCCTGCCAGGGGAATGCGACTCTCTTCCGAGGCGGCAGCAAGCCCACTCCTCCCACCAACAAACTTAACACTAGGGCGACGATCAGTAGGCCACGTTCCATGAGTACCTCTTTGAACAAACTCTACTCGTAAGTATACCCGTATCGCGGGAAAGCTATGATAGAATTTAGCAAGAGGCTACTTCTTGACCAAGGCCTGCCCTACCGCAATGCTGCGCCACGTCTGTGCGGGAACCCAGCTCTCTGATTCTGCGAGAACTGGGTGGGCTTTTCGTCCTGCGGCGAGGTTTGCGCCAGAGCGTGATGCAAAATTATGGCTTGTCTGCCGATAACCATAGCAGAGAATTAGGATGAGTGTATCTAACCCCGTTACTCAAAGATCATTCGTATGACCGTTAAGTCCTGGACGACGTTTAATTGCTATGAGGTGCTAGAGGTGCCCGTGGAAGTCTCCGATGAGGAGATTCGTGCGGCGTTTAAGCATGCATCTCGGCGAGCACACCCGGATCTGGGCGGCTCACATGAGGCACAGGTACGGGTCAATATTGCCTATGAGGTACTGAGCAACGCGGAGCTACGCAGTAAACACGACCGGCACTGGAAGCTCGGCGCTAGCGCCACGGGCCCGATTGTTCCCTTCTTCACCGGCGAAGAAGCCCTCCGCAATCTCTGGACGGGCGTGGGGGGAAGCTCGCGAAAGCTCGCGGATGGGAAGACCTCCTCGGGGCTGGTGCGTCGCGTAAAAGATCGGATCACGCGGGATCGGGATCGGATTACTCTGGATCGCGAGAGCCGCAAGTCTGCCTGCGTGGACGAGTTTACGAAAAAGCTCCTCAAGGTCCGCCTGGAAGCCGCGGTTATTCTGCTGGCGATGGGCTTGTCAGGATTGGTAGGGGTTCTCTACCCGGTTGCTTTTTTAGGGACGCTCGGTGGGGGCGCACTGCTGGTGCCTCGGCTACGCGGGGTGAACTTTGGAGTGGGCAGTGAGCTGAGCGTGGCACTCCTCGACCCACGGGCGGGCAGGCGGATTCAGGAGCTGGCCGAGCGGCTCTCCCAGGAGTCTGTGGCACGGGATCGGGAGCGGCTGGAAGTGCACTTTGCCGCCTTGGAGCAGCTTGGAAAGCTCGTCACGACCTCCACAAAAGCGGCAGACACGGAAAATCAGGTTCTCCGGCGCCTTCTGGCGACACTCTTTGTGCTTGGCCTCATGCCCACCCGGCACGATGCCTCCGCCAAACGCGTCGTGCTACAAGGAGAAGGGGAGTGGGCGGCGCTCTTTTACCAGCATGGGGTCAGCCAGCCCCTAGCGGTTGCCACGGTCGAGAGGATTCTCGATGCGCGTGCAGCTGTGGGAGCCCAAGCAGCGTTTCTCTACAACCAGGGCGGACTCTCTGAGAAAGCCGCGGAGTGTGCCGACAGTGCCTACGTCCGCTGGGTGGGGATACGTGAGCTAAACACATGGGCCAAGCAAGTCTGGACTTCTGAGAACGGTGGCCCCTCGGGCGATATTCTCCAGCGCCTCGCCGAGTTTAAGTCTTTCCTCGATACCCTTCCGGCATAGGGTCGCTAGAGAGCAGCGCTGAACTCTATTTTCTGGCCAGGCACGAGAGCATCGCAGGCGATCTGTAGTGTCTTGGCCTCTACCACCCCTGGAACTCGGCAGAGGCGCGTCTCACCGGCACAGAGTCCCTTCAGCGAGGTCGAGGAGCGCGTCGAGCCTACGGCAAAGTAGGCATCGTAGTAGAGCGGGGCGATTCCCGGGTTGCGCACGGTTATCTCCAGCCCTGCCGGAGTCACAAGTAGCTTCTCCACGTGAAAGCGGTAGCCCAGCGCCTGGCTTGCCTCACGAAAGCGCGTCATGGGCTGGTGCTCTGGCTGGTCGTTGGCAATCATAAAGGAGAGGTGGAAGCGCCGTGTGAGGGTCTCAAAGCGAGTCCCATGTGGGCCGCTCGGAGCCAGTGCTTCCTTCTGGTCGCTGTCCGTGTAGTAGCTTAGCTCCCCACCACGTGGCGAGCTGCGCCAGCGCTCCTCACCAAAGAAACGCCAGTTCTTCGCGTTCTCCGTACTGTGGCTTTTGCAGAGAAATGAGTCGTCAAAGAGGCCAAAGTTGAGGGCAAGTAGGGACTTTTCTGCCGCAAAGGGCGTGCTTTCGTCATCGGCGGCATCAATGGAGAGCATCCAGGGTGTGGTCTTCCAGAGTGCGTTTTGGTGGCGCAGGAAGCGTGTCTGGAAGGCTTTTGTGGGAAAGGTCTTTCCCAGAGCAAACGGGCCATCGTAGAGATGGTACTCCGCCCAGAGCCCGAAGCCCACTTGCAGAAACGCAAGCCGTGGGTCGCTGTCGTAGCGGGCGGCGAGCTTCTCGAAAAATGCCAGAGTGCAGCGCTGCCACTCGGGGTGTGACCAGTCGGGAAAGCTTGTGTGCTTGCCTTCGCTCCTGCCCTTGGTTTCTTTGTAATCGGGCAGGGACTTTATATAGCCCGGCACCGTGGTGGGCTTGCCCACGTAGGTGTCGTAGAGGCGAATAATGGCCTGGTGCTTGCGGTGGGCGATGCTGTCTAAAAGCTTCTCTAAAGCGCTCCAGTCGTACTTATCTTTGCCCTTGATGAGCTGATTGTAGCCTAGATAGCTGTACTCCAGCGAGATTGCGTCGGTACTGCGGTGCGGTGAGTCCTGCCAGAGAACGAGGCCCGTGAAGGGCTGAATCTGTGTGAGCTGGCGTGTGAGCGAGAGCCCTTTTTGTTGGGTTGGCATGTCAGAAAAGTGTACCCTTGCAAAGCTTGCGCCCCACTCCTAGAGCAGCCACGCTGTCTCTCCTTTCTTGAGGGTAAGCGTCACCGGCTTGCCCCCATGCCTCGGGGTGACTGTTACTGGCCCGTCCTTCACGGCATGCACCGCGATCAGTGGCTCGTTGGCAAAGACCACCGCATCGGTCTGGGTGTAGAGATGGACTTTCGCCGCACGGCAGGCTGCTCGGAGCGCCTCGGTGGTGACTCCCTTCTCGTCCACGAAGACCAGCACCTTGCCGTTTGCTCGGCGCTCCAGCGCTATCCGTTGTGAGGTTGTCAAGACGACCAGCACCTTAGCCGGACACGTGCCTGCCAGCACATCCGTGAGCAAGTACTGGCCGTAGGGCGCTCCGACCAGCCCGAGTGCCTTGCGCGTCGCGGAGAGCGGCGCGTTTTGGGTAGCGTTGGGAGAGAGCTGGTAGGCGGCGGTTTCGTCGAGAACCAGCGCTATCTCTGGTTTGAATGGAGTCGGGTGGGCGAGAAAGTAGTCGTCCCAGGCGGCGAATCGTCGTATCTCCTCCCAGAGCTTGGGATCGTCGAACCAGCCCGTGCCCGGAAGATCCATCCACCACGTGGCGTGGTTGCGGCAGGCGTTCTGTGCTAGATTGCGCCGTAACACCCCAAGCGTGCCTTCGAGTGTGTCCGCGCCCGAGTCCCAGCCGGGGAAGGTTCGTTCTTTGGCGAGATATGTCCGCGTGTCGTCCTCGTTGAGCCAGAGCTTTCCTGCGGCGAGGACGCTCTCCGCGGCACTCATCACCGGGCCGACTCCGCCGATACTGCGCTCGAAGTAGGAAAACGGGCCACAGATAATATCCACTGCGGGCGAGGTGAGGAGCTTATGGAGTGCGTAGTGGCCGCTGTTGGCCGGGCCGCTGGGCATCGGGGCGAACTCGAAGCCGTAGCCGTAGAACAGCAGCGAGAGCTTCTTGCCCTTGCTGGCTTTTCGGACCGCGCTTGCCATCACCAGCGCGGCGTCGGCGATGGTCTCGGAGAGGAAGCGGTGGAAATCAACGACCGTGGGTGAGGGCGTTTTTGCCTTGCGCTCTGCGGGTGTGGGAACAGGCGCGGGCGGGAGCTTCTGCGCAGCTCGCCAGGCGTCCCAGGCAGTGCGATCACAGGCCGTGTAGCCTGGAAGTGCGCCGGTCCAGGAGTCCATCCAGAACCACTCGCCGGTGTTCTGGCCCGTCGGATGGTAGCCAATCATGCGCTCACCAAACGTCGCCTCAAGGTGCGTCACCAGCGCCGAAAGATGCTCCGCACCGTCCCGTTGGTAGGCCACCGACGCCGCGCTGGCCATCCCTCCGCCGTGGTCGCCGTCGTCCCAGCGCATGACATCATCAGGGTGGGACTTGAGCCAGTGTGGCGGGGGATAGACCCCAATACGAGGGAGTAGCAGTGCCTTAGGGTTGGCGGCCAGCACACGCTCACAGGCGACATCGGAGGCCTGGAAATCTAGCGGCTCGCCGGGGGCTGGCCAGGGAAGCGCCACTTCAAAGCTGACAATATTCACCCCCACGCCGGCAGCGAGCTTGACCTGGCTCTCGAACTGCACCGACGGCCCCGCCAGAAACGTGTAGCTTGTCCCTGGCTGGTAGAGCGCGACCGTGAGGCTCCGCGCTGGAGTCGCCTCCGCACTCAGGCTGACTTGGTAGATCTTGCCCTTGGTGAGCTTTAGCTGGTGCTCGTGAAAGACGTGGAAGTCCGGCCACTCCTTGCCCGGTGGCGGCGCGACCACGTGAGCGACAAAGCCCCCCGCGCCAAACTCCACGTGGCTCTCCTCGGTCGGTGGCCAGACCTTCCACGCTGGCTCCGCTCCCAGCACGACCCGGCCTGAGCCTGCCTCAACAATGCGCACCCCGCGCACCCCGACCTTGCCTAGCTCACGACCAAAGCGAAAGTGGATCGTCCCCGTCTGGGTGGTAAGCGGCGCGACAAAGGAGAACGTAATCTCCCGCTCCGCCCCAATCGGGACCGGCGACGCGCTGGCTCCACCCCAGAAAAGCCGAGCCCGTGTCGGCTTACCATCCACTTCGATCCTGGGAACCCCGCCCACGGTTCGCACCCTTGCTGTCTTCATGGAGGTACTATACCCTCATGAAAATCGCACTGCAGCTCGGGCTGATTCCGGGCCCGACCACGGCGGCGAAGGCGAAGTGGGCGCACGACAATGGGGTGGAGGGCCTGGAGCTGGGGGTCTGGGGTGGGGGACTGGAAAAATGCCTGCGCGATGCCGAGGCGATCAACGGGCTTGTGCCTATCTCCAGTGTCTGTGGCAACGCCGACCCTGACGGCAATCCGTGCTTTGACTTCCTCGACCCCGACAAAGAGAGGCGGCGCAAGGCCATAGAAGGCAGCAAGGAGCTGCTAAAATTCTGCGGCGAGGTCGGTGCGGCGGGGCAGATCGTCCCGCCGATCTTTGGTGGCCCGAAGGTCCCTGATCTCTCGCCCTACAAGACCGCCATCGAGCTGGAAGACGGCCTGATGGTCGCCGCACTGCAAGAGCTTGCGCCCCACGCGGCGGCACACAACACGCGCTTTCTGCTGGAGCCGCTGAATCGCTATGAGCAGCACTATCTGCGAAGGCTTGCCGATGCGCAGCGCGTCATCGAGCGCGCGGGCGCCCCCGAAGGCGTCGGGATTCTCGCCGATCTCTTCCACATGCATATCGAGGAGACAAGCTCCCCGCAAGCACTTCGGGATGCTGCTAAGTATGTCTATCACTTACACCTCGCCGACAACACGCGCCATGAGCCAGGAACGGGCGACATTGACTTTGTCGCTGCGTTTCGTGTGCTGAGTGAGCTAAACTTCGCTGGCTGGCTTGCTTATGAGTGTAGCATTAGTGGGGAAGACAAAGCCGCCAGTCTTGCCAAGAGCTTGGCGTTTGTTCGTGACTGCCTCACCAAAAAATAATTGTCACATTTTGTCTTGCTCTGACGTCTCTTATTACAGAGGAGAATTTTCCGATGAAAGCGTTTTTAGCAACAGCTCTACTACTCATGGCCCCCGCGGCATTTGCACAGACGTTCTCGGCTACGCCGCCGCTGGCGCAGTCGCGTGCGGATGTTTTTGATTGGCGTGAGACTCCGCGCAACCAGCCAATTCCTATCGTCCGAGCGGTCTTCGACTCGAATGGCTACTTACTGACCGATGAGAATGGACAGATGATCTCGGTGCCATTCTCTGGGAATCTCTATGCGATGCAGTTTGGCAAGACCAATAGCGCGATGTACTTTGTCAATGAAGGCAATAATGTCCCCACTCTCTACTTGCCCGATAATGGTTTCTTGGAGAATGCGGCAGTTGCCAACGGGCGCTGGTTCCCTTTCCCGCAGCGCTACTTCTACACCCGACCCGTCTACATGGGACTAGCGCCAAGCTGGGATGCTTACTGTGGCATGGGCTGGTTTCCAGGGATGACGGTCTTTGGTGGCTACTGGGGCAACCAGCCCTGGCGTAGTGGGATCGTCTACTCTCCCATGTCGTGCCTGACAATCTCGGTGGGCAACCGCTTCTGGAACAACTGGGACGACTACTGTGGTTTCTGGCCGGGAGCCGGGATTCGCCCTATCGTGATCCGCGACACACGTCCGATCTTTGTGGATCAGCGAAATCGCTGGGATGGCTCCCGCGACAGTATCCGCGACAAAGACTGGGATCGTGGTCGCCCGACATTTCGGCAGCCCTCACGTCCTGGCTTTCAGGCACCCGCACGGTTTAGTGAGGAGCGCGCCCAAGGCCAGGGAAGCTCAGATCGCTTCAACTATGGCACGACACCCAACGCGACCCGTGGAGGGAATACTTCGGTCTTTGGCGGCGGGACGAACCCGGGAGGGAGCCGCGAGTATGAGTCCAAGCGTCCCACGGCGCAGCCCTTTGTTCCTAACATGACCCCCAGCCGTCCTAGCACGGGGGGATTCACCCCGCCAAACAGTGGCGGTTCGCGCGAGCGCGAGTCTGGCCGCCCTGGTACCTCGACCACACCTGGGTACTCGGTTCCCAACATGACCCCCGTACGCCCTGGCGGAACGCCATCTAACGGAAATGGGAGCCCCTTCCCCTCACGAGAGTCGCGTGAGATGCGCGGCGGCTTTACCCCGCCCAGCGGTGGCACCAGCCCCAGCTTTGGTAGGGGAAACGACTCGCGCCCGACGGGCCGTACCTACGAGCCCTCGCGTGAGTCCCGAAGCTCCGCAGGCTCCAGCTCGACGGGTTCTTCCCGATCCAGTGGCTCCTCCAGCCGCTCCCGGGAGCGCGGCAAAGGCTAGCGGATTTTGTGGATTGTCAGGGAGGGCAGGGCAAATCGCTCTGCCCTCTTTTTCGTTTGTGTGAGCATCGCCGGGTATACTACTGGCGTGAGTGACCAATCTCCCCCTCCCGACGATTTTTCCGACGCTGAGTCTTTTACGCCCCAGATCCCGCTTCTCGCAACCCTTCCCGAGCCGCTCTACACGATCTGCTATGAGTACGGGACACCGTTTTCTCATGGGCCGATTGGCCAGGAGATCGGATGGGCCTTCCCCAACGCCGAGCTCGCCGAGAGTGCGATTGAAGCGGCGATTGAGCAAGAGCCCGACTCAGGCGCACTCCATGTTGCCCTCGTCACCCGTGAGGAGCTCGCCGACCGGTTTCCCGCCGTGCTCTTCTTCGACGAAGACGAAAACATCTGGCTTCATTTGCTTTTGGATCAAGAGCCACTCGAAGACCCCGGCGACACGCCGCTCCCCGATGAGCCTTATGCCCTGTTTGTCGCGGGCGGTGGCATTGATCGCTATCTGGAAGAGCCGCGTGAGGGCGACTGGGTAGTGCACCATGATGAAGACGACGATATTGACTATGTTCTCTTTTTCGAGGACTTAGATACCGCCGAGCAGATCCTCGCCGAGTTTATCGAAGCCAGTGGCGATCATGCCGAAGTCCGCCGCACCCGCGCCGATACCCTCACAGAAGAACAAGGGGTTCGCTACTACCACGCCAGCGGCCACATCGAAGACCTCCCCCGAAAAGAATACCTCCGCCGCTGCCGCTGAGAAGACACGATAAAATAGGCTTTGAGGACGATGCAAATGCCTGAATCAACCAATCTGACTGCGGAACGTGACGCAATAACTCTCCCCGCTGATCATCCGTTAGCTGCCGTTTTTGGTAAGCGCAAGGATGATCCTATGCTAGAGCGAGTTGCCGATGCTGTGGAGCGTCATCGCCGAAAGCTGCAGCTACAAGAGGAAAAAGCAACCGAGCGTGCCAAGTAGAGGTTTTCTATTGGATACCAATATGGTTCGCCTGATTCAGGCAGGTAACGCTGCCGTCTTAAGCTACCTTGTTGCGATTCCAGCAGATCGTATTTGGTTGAGTTCCATTGCCGCCGAGGAAATTCTCGCTGGCCTTTTGGCGAATATCAACCGTGCTCGAACAAGAAAGCCTCCCTTCCGTTTAGGAGAAGCCCACTCTGATCTGGCGAAGAACCTGGAAGATCTTCGGTGGTTTTCTATTCTTGCCTACTCCGAAGAAGCCGAGACAATCTTCCAAGACTTTTCTCCCGCATCTAAGCGCACCGGTTCGCAGGACTGCCGAATCGCCGCTCAGGCTCTTTCCGAAAACTTGGTTGTAGTGACACGCAATCTTACGGACTTTGAGACCATCGGTGTTGCCTGTGTAGACTGGTCAAGGTCTGAATGAGTACCTCCGCCGCTGCCGCTGACTCCCCGATGCGCCGCTACGGGGCGTTTGGTTTACTGGCACTTGCGTGTGGTTATCTGGCGTGGCGAGATCAGAGCGTGCTTTGGGGCTGGCTGGCGTTTAGTTTCCTAGCGGTCTGCGCGGCGTACTTCAAAGCCGGGCCGAGGCTTTTTGGCAAGCGTTTGGACGGTTCTACTGCTCTTTCGGCGCTCCTTCTCTGGCTCCCGTATTTTTTGCTAACGTGGGGCATCTGGTACCTGGCTCGTCTCGTTAAACGTAAACCACACGCCCATGAGATCGTCCCCGATCTCTGGCTCGGAGCTTGGCCCAATACGGCGAAGCGGCTCCCACCAAACACGGCGCTCATCGTAGACCTCACCGCAGAGTTCCCACGAAAAGCCAAAGTTGGGGAGTATCTCTGTCTGCCCACGCTCGACGCCGACGCACCCACGCCCGAAGCGCTACAAACCGCTATCGCCGCTATCCAAGCCTCCTCTGGCCCCGTCTATGTCCACTGCGCCGCCGGGCATGGCCGCTCTGCCACGATAGTTGCTGCTGTCTTAATTACACGCGGACTCGCCAGAGATGCAGACGAAGCGGAAGCCCAAATGCAGAAAATTCGACCTGGTGTACGCCTCACGCCACCCCAGCGCCGCTTGCTCTTTCATTCTTTCCCATCTGTCCCATGAAGCGGGTACAATAATTACCATGCAGAACCTGATGCCTCCTGTGGCGACAATTGTCCCGACTACCCACACGATCCACGGCGATACCCGCACCGATAACTATCGCTGGTTGCAAGATAAGACCAGCGCCGAGGTGATTGCCTATCTCAATGCCGAGAATGACTACACCAAGTCCGTGATGGAGCCGACCGAGGCGCTTCAGAAAACGCTCTACGATGAGATGCTCTCTCGGATTCAGGAGACCGATCTCTCCGTGCCCTACAAATACGGCGACTGGCTCTACTATGTCCGCACCGAAGAGGGCAAGCAGTACCCGATCTACTGCCGCAAGCAAGGCGATGAGTGCACTGAAGTCGTGACTTTAGATGTGAATGTACTGGCGGAAGGCGAGAAGTTTATGTCCGTCGGGGCCTATGCCATCTCCGATGATGGCAATCTGCTGGCCTACACCACCGATAACACGGGCTTTCGTGAGTACACGCTCCGCATCAAGAACTTACAGACCGGCGAGCTGCTGCCTGATGTGATCGAGAAAGTGGATGGCGTGAGCTGGGCGGCGGACAGCAAGACTCTCTTCTATGTGACCGAGGACGAGACCAAGCGTCCCCATGAGATCTATCGGTACGTCATTGGCTCCCCCGCGAGCGGGGGCGGGGGGGGCACGCTGATCTACGCGGAACCAGATGCACTCTACCGCGCCTTTGCCTACCGCTCACGCGACAAGAAGTTTCTCTTTGTGGGCTCAGCCTCTTCGACAACGACGGAGCTTCACTACTTAGAGACGGACAATCCCACCGGTGAGCTGACCGTGATCCTGCCGCGTGAAGAGAACCATGAGTACTACGCCGAGCATCGTGACGGGCTCTTCTATCTGCGTACCAACAAAGATGCCCTGACCTTTAAGCTGATCGCCACACCCGTGAGCGCCCCGGAGCCGCTGCACTGGAGCGACGTGATTCCCTACCGTCCTGAGGTTGGCCTCGAAGACTTCGATCTCTTCTCCGGGCACCTGGTCGCCAGCGAGCAGGCCGACGGGCTCCCGCAGCTTCGGGTTCTTGACTTTTCCACCGGCGACGAGCACACGATCAACTTCCCAGAACCGACCTACAGTGCCTCCAGTGATGTCAATCGCGAGTTTGACACCACGATTTTCCGGTTTCGGTACTCGTCGCTGGTAACGCCCTTGTCGGTGTTTGACTACGATCTTAGCTCTCGTGAACGGACTCTGCTGAAAGAGACTCCCGTGCCCGGTGGCTGGGATCGGACGCAGTATGTCAGTGAGCGGCTCTTTGCCACGGCGGGCGATGGAACCAAGATTCCCCTCTCGATTGTCCGGCATAAAGACACACCCGTGGATGGGACGGCAGCGTGTGTCCTCTATGGCTACGGCTCGTATGGAATCATCATGCCTGCCTCATTCCGCACCGGGATTTTCTCACTACTGGATCGAGGCGTGGTCTATGCCATCGGGCATATCCGAGGTGGCGGTGAGTACGGCAAGCCCTGGCACGATGCGGCCAAGCTAATGTTCAAGAAAAACACCTTCACGGACTTCATTGCCTGCGCCGATTTTCTGGTGGAGCAGGGCCACGCGGATCGTGAGAAGCTGGCGATCATGGGAGGAAGCGCAGGAGGGCTGCTGATGGGAGCGGTCGTCAATCTACGCCCCGATGTTGCCAAGCTCTGCCTGAGCTACGTCCCGTTTGTGGACGTCATCAACACGATGCTGGACGACACCCTGCCTTTAACGGTAGGCGAGTATCTGGAGTGGGGCAACCCCAACGAGCCCGAGGCCTACGCCTACATGAAGTCCTACAGCCCGTATGATCAGCTCGAAGCCAAGCCCTACCCGACGATGCTCGTCAAGACAAGCCTCAACGACTCGCAGGTGATGTACTGGGAGCCTGCTAAGTACGTCGCCAAGCTCCGCACGCTCAAAACCGACTCGAACCCGCTCCTTCTGCACTGCAACATGGACGCGGGCCACGGGGGGGCATCCGGTCGCTACGACGCCCTCACCGAAGCCGCTTTCGACTACGCATTTCTGCTCACACAGCTCGGACTGGTTTAGGTTTCACTATGGCCGATCTCTTTATCCTAAAAACATCGCTGCTGGAAGCCCTGAAGCCTAAGCGGTTGGCAACAGCGCTCCTAATGCTACTGCTCCCGGCACTGGCGGCGATTGTCTGGCGCGCGGTGACACCGGGGGATCGCTTTGACCCGGCAGAAGCCTACAACACGCTGGCGGCCTACTTTGTCTTTGGCTTCACCCTGACGATTCTCTCGGTGATCTATGGAACCGGGGCGCTCTCGGCAGAGATTGAGGGAAGGACGATTGTCTATCTGCTGACCCGGCCCATCCCCCGCTGGCGCTTGCTGCTGATGAAGCTCATCGGAGCCTGGGCAGGGATTACGGTGACGGTCTCTCTCTCGGTGATCCTGCTTGGCTTTGCCGTCTATGGGATGAAGCCGGAGTGGGGGCGCATTGTCTCCGACCTGAAAATTATCCCGGTCGGGGCGCTGGCGTACTCCTCGCTCTTTCTCTTCTTTGCAACCCTGATGACAAAGCCCCTGATCTGGGCGCTACTCTACGGCTTTGGCTGGGAAAATATCGCGGCTCTCTTTCCCAGTGGCTTTGCCCGGCTCTCCGTGCTCTCTTACTTGCGCGTGCTGGCTCCGCATCTCAAAGAAGTCGTTGGGGCGAGCGAGGGAGGCGAGGATGTTTCTAATATCTTGCTCCGGGCCAATCCGCTGGCGATCACGCCGACGATTGCTTGGGTGACGGTCAGTATTCTCACGGTTCTCTCCCTCGGGCTTGCCTTGTTTTGCTTTAGCACCCGCGAGTACGTCCCGCGTGAAGAAGGCGGCTAGTCTAATCGTATGCTCCGAAAAGGCTTTGTGCAGCAGCAGATAGAGGGCCTCTCTCAGGCTCTGGCGGCGATCTTCGGGATCGAGCTGACAAAAGAAGATGTGGTCAAGCGCCTCGGGACCTCGTGCAAGAACCTCACGGGGCTAGACTTGGACACGCTCCTGCGGCTGGACGACACCTCGCTTTTGGGGATGTTCTCGGGCGGCGACCGAACCCGCACCGCAGGCAATGCCTTTGTCGCGGCGCAGTTTCTCCTCCAGCGCGCCAAAGCGGAGCCGCTGCAGGGGCGGGTGGCTCGCCGAAAAGCGCTCTTGCTCTACGCCGAAGCCCTCGCGTTGGAGTCGTCACTGCGCTCCTCGGAGTTCCTGGCGGAGTTCGAGGCGCTGCTCATGGAAGTCGAGTCCACGGATCGCACGGCGCATATTCTGCGACAAGCCGCGCGGGCAATGGAGGCACTGGGCTACTACGATCGCGCCGAGAACTACCACTTTCATCTGCAAGATAGCCATATTGACCACGCCGCCGATGGGACCCGTGAGTTTTATGGACGCCTCTTAGAGCTGCCCGACCACGAGCTAGAAGCCGGTGGCCTCCCCCGTGATGAGATCCAAACCGCTCTCTCTGAGCTTTTGGAGACATTAAAGTGAAGTTCTTCCGGCAGTGGGCGGGGGTAATTGCCTCCCTGATTCTGGCAGGCTCTGGCTTTCTGGTCAGCTTTGGCAAGGAGGCGCACTACTTTGGCCTGATACTGGGCTGTGTCGGGCTGGTTGCCGCCGCGTGGCAAGCCTGGCAGGTCAAGAAAGAAATGGGCGACCCATACGATCTCAACAAGCTCTGGGACTCGCCCCTGCCAGAAGACATCCAGCCCGAAGCTGCCGACTACGAGCCCGATCAAGCCTACTGCCACCGCTGCGGCCATATCGTCCCCGACGACTTCGCACGCTGCCCCGACTGCGGTGAGCCCGTTCGGTAAGCTCTGCCCCTCCCTGCCCTGAGGGAGGGGAGACGCGAGTCTTACGAGTGGTTGGGTGGGTTCTCAGGCCGCATCAGGGGGAAGTAGATAATGTCGCGAATGCTTTGTGCGCCGGTAAAGAGCATCGCGACGCGGTCTAGGCCCATCCCAAAGCCGCCGGTGGGGGGCATTCCGTACTCTAAGGCGCGGATATAGTCCGCATCGTAGGGATGTGCCTCTTCATCACCCGCGGCGGCCTGCCCCGCCTGGAACTCGAAGCGCTCTTTTTGGTCAATCGGATCGTTGATCTCTGAGAACGCGTTGCCGGTCTCGCGGCCCGCGATGTAGCACTCAAAGCGCCGCGTGAGATGCGGCTCACCCGGTTTTTTGCGTGCGAGGGGGCTGGTCTCGTAGGGGAAGTC
This sequence comes from Armatimonadota bacterium, assembly GCA_026392155.1. GTDB lineage: Bacteria > Armatimonadota > Armatimonadia > Armatimonadales > Armatimonadaceae > Armatimonas. The sequence continues at coordinate 85,016 of JAPLCP010000054.1, forward strand.
CGTGATGAACGTCGGCTGTATGAGCGTCGGCTCCGTCAGAATCTCATTGAGCTTCTCGATAATACCGCCCACAGTGTTCTCTTTTTCAGGGGAGCCGCCCACACGCGCAAGTGCCGCCTTGGCGCTGGCAAGGTCTAGGAGCTCGGTGCGGGAGATGCGGCCTCCCGAGTTTTCCTCAATGCCTTGAAGCATCGGAAGGCGACGCCAGGGTTTGGAGAAGTCAATCTCGGTGCCATCAGGGAGCGTGAGAGTATCTCCGCCGATCACCGTGTTGCAGATGTGGCGGAACATCTTCTCGACAATATCCATCATGCCCTCTAGGTTGGTGTAGGCTTCGTAGAGTTCAAGAAGGGTAAACTCCGGGTTATGATCGCTGTCTACTCCCTCGTTGCGGAAGACCCGCCCGATCTCATAGACTTTCTCGATTCCTCCGACAATCAGGCGCTTGAGAGGCAGCTCCAGCGAGATGCGTAGGTGCATTTCGAGCTTTTCAGCATTGTGAAGCGTGTTAAAGGGCCGCGCCGCCGCGCCGGTTGCCTCCGTCACCAAGACAGGGGTCTCGACCTCTAGGTAGTCTACACTATCAAGATACTCCCGTACGGCGCGGGTAACTTGCATGCGCTTCTTCAGCGTCTCACGGGCATCGCGGTTGACAAAGAGGTCCACATAGCGCTGTCGGTAGCGGATCTCGACATCTTTGAGCCCACCCTGAACCCGCTTTTCGCCATTTTTATAGTAGACCTTAGGAAACGGCGGCTGGCGCAAGGCTTTAGCAATCAGCTCAAGCTTGGTGACGCGCACGGCCCAGTCGCCTTTTTGGGTCTGGAAAACCTCGCCCTCTACTCCCACAAAATCGCCGAGGTCCACGAACTCCTTGACATAGTCCTGGATCTCGGTCGCATCGTCTTTAGAGACGAAGACTTGACCGTCGCCCGACTCGTCTTGCAGACCCAGAAACGGCAGGCGCAGGCTACTCACACGCCCTGCCACTTTAACCATGGTTCCGGCCAGCGTCTCATGTTTCTCTCGTATCGCCTGAAGAGAGCACGAGCGCTCCCAGACCTCATGGGCAAAGGGATCACGTCCCTGCGTGCGCAAGGCTTCCCGTTTTCGGAGCCGGTCCGGGTGGACGGCATTCATGGCATGCTCTTCTTCCGTCAGGGCACGCTCAGAGTGAATAATTGCATTCTCGTCAGTTGTCACGATCACTATTGTATCGCGTCTATCTTTGAGGTATAGTTACTAGTGATGGGCGATCAAGTGGGGTTTCGAAATTTTGTCATGGGGCTGTTTCATAGTGGTTCGTCTTACGTACCGTTATTGGTAATACGGAAGAAGCAGGAACCAATCTCGCCATTTTTCAAAAATGAACTTCCGGGAAAATAAACCGTCTTTTAGGATAAAGGTTAAAACTATATGAAAATTTCTGTCATGTCAGTTATCAAAATCAGCCTCTTATTGGTTGTTGCATTGGATCTTACGGCATCAAAAGCGAATGCTTACATTGATCCTGGAGCCGGTAGCTATGCTTTTCAGGTCGCTTTAGCAGGAATGGCAGGCTTACTCGTCAGTAGTAAGCTTATTTTCCAGAAAATCCGTTTGTTTTTTTTAAGTAGAACAGCATCTTCTAAAGAAGAGCAGTCAGGTACTAAGGATAGCACTTCGGTTGGGAAATAATATCTCGGAGCAGAATCGTCATCCGGCATCGTTTCGTGATCCCGATGGGTATGTGTATTATCAAGGGGATTCCATCCTACGATACATTTGTTCTGGCTACTTAGAAACCTACAAGTCCTGTGTTTCTTCTGGTTTTTTTCAAACGCTCTTTGATAAGTCTATTTTAATTTATCATGAAGAAATCGAGCGTGGTGATGATCATGTCATTATTAAGCCTGAAATAATTGATTTTTGCTCTTATCCATATGAGTGGTGTTTTAGTCAGTGGAAAGATGCTTCACTTCTGACACTTAGTCTACAAAAGATAGCATTAGAGTTTGGTTTCACGCTTAAAGATGCTAGTGCATTTAATGTGCAGTTCCATAAAGGTCGCCCCGTTTTTATTGATACTCTCTCGTTCGAGCCTTACATCGAAGGAAATGCGTGGGGAGCCTACCGTCAGTTTTGCGAGCATTTCCTGGCTCCTCTAGCTCTGATGGCCTTAAAAGATATCCGTCTCGGGACACTGTTCCGTATCTTCATTCATGGCATTCCCTTAGACCTTGCTGTCTCTTTGTTGCCTATCCAGGCGCGGTTTAATCCTAATCTTTTAGCCCATCTCTACCTTCATGCATCCTCGCAAAAGCGACTCGAGAATCGTCCTGGTGATGCACCCGCTCGTGCAGATATCGCCATTTCGCGCAAGAGTCTACAGGGCATTTTGGAGAGCTTGGAGATGGCTATTCGGAGCCTGAGCTGGAAGCCGGCAGGCACGGAGTGGGGAGATTACTACGACAAGACCAACTACACCGACGCCGCGCTTTTAACAAAGCGCGAGCTTGTCGGAGAGTTTCTATCCAAGGTCACACCAGCTCCTAAAACGGTCTGGGACTGCGGAGGCAATACGGGCTTTTTTAGTCGTGTTGCCAGTGAGCAGGGAATGTTGACACTTTGTCTTGATATAGATCCCGCAGCGGTGGAGCAGAACTATCACCAGGTACGTACAAAGGGTGAGACATTTCTCCTGCCGCTTCTGCAAGATTTTACGAATCCCAGTGCGGATCGTGGGTGGAATCAAGAGGAGCGGACTTCCTTGCTGGGCCGAAAATCGGCGGATGCTACTTTTGCTCTGGCACTGATCCATCACTTAGTCATTGGCAACAATGTGCCTCTCGTAAAAGTCTCCGAGTTTTTTACACAGATCTCACCCTGGTTAATTATTGAGTTTGTCCCGAAAGAAGACTCTCAAGTCAAGCGACTTCTTGCACATCGCAAGGATATCTTCCCTGACTACAACGAACAAGGTTTTGAAAAAGCGTTTTCTGCGCATTGGAAGCAAGTAGACAAAGTGCTC
>JAPLCP010000041.1 GCA_026392155.1 Armatimonadota bacterium
TGACTATTTTTACCTGACAGCAAATGTTCTTCAGGAGCATCTATCTCAATCAATATTATTTCTATCTTTTCATCGGGACGAACTCGATTCATCGTTTTCGAAAGAATGATTTCCCCCATCTTAGTTCTTTGTTTAAGCATATCTCTAGTATTCATTACAATCTCCATTTCATGCAGCAACTGCACTACAAATTACAGCGACACAAAGTCCTGTTGCAGGAGGAGGACATGCTATAATAAGTAAAGCAATACCTCCAATAATAATAATAGCTCCAATAACAGCCTCAATTGGATGTACCAGTATCCACTGCAGAGCCTCGACTGCTGCTTGAGCCATTGCTGCTGCTACCATAAGTGCCACACACGCTCTATATTCAACTTCACAAGCAGCAACAGCACGAGCATGATCACCATTAGCTTTCATCCGACATAAAATCTGGGCTAAACCCGTTTCATTCGCAAGACAGTCTGCATCAGAAATATCATGAGCAGTTTGTGCGTCTTGATAACACTGTAGGTGCTCAGCATCACAATCAATCAAAACAGGTTTTGCGTCTGCGGAGTCAGCATTCCCAACCAGAACACCAGCAGCGACGACAGCAGCAGCAGCTTGTAAAACATTTCGCCTAGTTGGTCGCCATACACTTTTACAAGTTTTACACTCGTTAATATCCACACGAACATCATCGTCATTTTCAAGTTCATCAATCATTATTACACCTCTACGAACTCTCGTTTTAGAAAACAGGTGCTTATCTCTAAAATTGTCTTTCAGACAAATGGAAACGGCACCGTTCATCACGGCACCGTTCATCACGGCACCGTTCATCATTAGTTTATTTTATGTCAAGAAATCAATTTTTAGGAACCAAAGGGATATTACATCAAAAATCCGTCTCCAGACTGAGGGGAAATGCGCTACGGCGACGTACAATTAAGGCTATGATTAAAGCGCCCCCTCCGCGCCTACGCACCCAGCTCCGGGAGTCGCATGTCAAGGCCGCTGCGACCACAGCCTTGGCGACTCTGGGATTTTTTGTCTTGCTGGGCCTTTTTGATAGCCAGCCCAGCTCTAACTTCCTAGAGCGCCTCCTGCCCTCTGCGCTGGTGCTCGCGCTCTCGTCGGGCGTGGTGGCGGGAATCTCGGGCTATCTGTCGGCACGACGGCTCGCGTGGCGCTTTGATGCCATGACCCGTGCCGCCGATGCCTGGGCACGCGGCGACTTTACGGCGATGGCTCCCGAGGCTCCCGATGAGATGGGCCAGCTCGCCAGCCGCCTGAACCGTATGGCCGCTGAGCTTCAAGACTTAATGGCGCTCCGGCAAGATGTCGCCACACTAGAAGAGCGCAACCGGCTAGCGCGGGATCTTCATGACACGGTCAAGCAGCATCTTTTTGCCGCCTCGATGCAGATTGGAGCGGCCAAGGCACTTCTTCCCGCACAGCCCGACCAGGCCCTCACGCGCCTCGACACCGCCAACGACCTTGCCCAGCAGGCCCAGCGCGACCTGACCAGTGTCTTGCAGGAGCTACGGCCCGTCAGCGCGCAGGGTGCCCCGCTCGCGATTCTGCTCAAGGGCCATGTCAGTGACTGGAGCCGCCGCAATAGTATCGCCACGACGTTTGAGAGCGATGAGCTTCCGCCCCTTGCGCCCGAGGCGGCCAATGGCCTGCTACGGATCGCACAAGAAGCCCTTGCCAATGCGAGTAAGCACAGTGAGGCAACACGTGTGGAGGTCTCTCTCAGGCGCGATGATGCGGGGGGAGTTCGTCTGCTGATCCGTGACAATGGGCGCGGCTTCGATGCCCGCCAGCGCCGAATCTGTGGCGGCGAGGGCTTCGGGCTCCACACGATGCGTGAGCGGGCACAGGACCTGCCGGGTGGTCGGCTTCAGCTCCTGAGCACGCCCGGCGCGGGCTGCTGCATCGTGGTGCGCTGTGATGGCGCCGCCCGCCCCGCCCGTATGGACGATTTTCTGGGGATGGAAGACACCATCCGGATGCTCTAAATGGACGAGATCACGGTTCTGCTCACCGATGACCACGCGATCGTGCGTCAAGGAGTTCGGGCGTTTCTAGAGACCCAGCCGGATATTAAAGTGGTGGGTGAGGCGGGCAGTGGCGAAGAGGCCATCCCGCTCTGTGAGGCCCTTGCCCCGGATATCGTGCTGATGGACCTGCTCATGCCCGGAATGGGGGGAGTGGAAGCGACGCGCCGGATAAAGGCGATTAGCCCTCGCACTCAGGTGATTGTCCTGACCAGCTACCACGAAGACGAGCACGTGGTTCCGGCGATCCGTGCAGGGGCGCTCTCTTACTTACTCAAGGATGTGGCGGCAGGGGAGATTGCCACGGCGATTCGCAAAGCCGCAGCAGGAGAGGTCACTCTCTCTCCCGCGATTGCCGCACAGATGATGAAAGCGGTCACGGGGGAGCGCAAGTCATCAGAGTCCCCGGGCCCAGAGTCTCCCTTGACAACCCGGGAGCGGGAAGTGATTCGTCTGATTGCGGACGGGCTCTCGAACACCGAGATCGCAGAGCGGCTGTACCTCTCGGAGAAAACCGTCAAGAGCCACGTCAGCAATATCCTCGCCAAGCTCCATGTCACAGACCGCACGCAAGCGGCGGTCTATGCATGGCGCGAAGGCATCATGACCCGCTAGCGACCGAAGCCGCCGAAGCCGCCCATTCCGCCGCCCATACCACCGCCCATCATACCGCCGCCCATACCGCCCATTCCACCGCCCATACCGCCCATCATACCGCCGCCCATCATGCCGCCCATGCCGCCACCCATGCCGCCCATGCCGCCGCCCATGCCGCCCATGCCGCCGCCCATCATGCCGCCCATGCCGCCGCCCATGCCGCCCATACCGCCGCCCATCATGCCGCCCATGCCGCCGCCCATGCCGCCGCCACCCTGCATCGCCCGAGTGGTGTAGGAGACATTAATAATCCCTCCTAAGATCTGGCTTAAGTCCATCGGATCGAGATAGGTCAGGTTAATGCGCTCGAAAGCGGCATTGGGACGAGTCCCTAGGTCTTCGGTACTGAGAGCAGGCACCGAGTCCTGCGGATTAGGATTGATCGCACGGGGCTTGACGATCCAGACACCGTTCTCTTTGGTGTAGGTGAGAGGCACACTCGCTGCACGCATGATCAGCTTCAGTGCATTCTCAAAGGGCTGCTCTGTAATCTTAAGCGTGACAAAACCCACGACATTATTATCAATAATATAGTTATTGATTCCCGCTTGCTTAAATGCCGCCTCAATAGTAGACCGAATAGGTGCATCTTGCAGATCAAAAGTAACATTATTTAGTTTTTCTTGTGCAAATGAGCTCATAGGAAGAACAATTGCCACAATAGACAGAACCGATCCAGCGGTAAATTTCCCGGTAAAATTCACTTTTTTCCTCATTTTCTAAATACGAACAGATTACTACTCGCATTCTAAACAAATTGGACACGTAGAAAGTTCATTCCTTCAATTTATTTTTATTTTTTGCAAACAACAAATCGCGAGAAAAGGTCAAACGGATTATCCTCTCTACCCGCCACGCAGATCGAAGCAGAGCACGCGGCGCGATGTGCCCTCCACACCGGTCTCGTTCTGACAGACCGTGAGCAGACCTCGGCTCAGCGCAGGCGTCCCCCAAGACTCCCGCGCCACAAAAAGCGACGTTCGCGAGAGTTCCTTATAGCCCTTGGGACTCAGCTCCAGCCAGGCAAGCTGCCCGTACTCGCCCATCATCAGACAGCGATCTTTCTCTTTGAAAGCGATCAGCGATGCCAGCGCCGGAGCGAGCCGAAGCGTCTTTCCTTGGCTTTGCACCTCCCACTCAGGCTCCTCGCGCCAGAGCTCCTTGCCGGTCTTGAGCTCCACACACACCAGCGGCGCGTTCTGTGGCCCGTGGCCATCAATGCCGTAGAGATAGCCGTCTTTATGGATCGCGGTCATGAAGTGCGTCCCAAAGCGCTTGTTGGTCCAGAGCTGGGTAAACGTCCCATCGGGCTTGAGATCTAAAAGCGTCCCACCCATCCCGTAGCACTCCGAAATAAAGACCTGGTTGCCGATCACTACCGGAGCCGAGGCGTTGACGGACTCATAGCGCCGCGCACGCCAGGGAAACGTGAACATAACTTTCCCCGTGGTCGCCTCAAGACAGAGTAGCCCCCCCTGGGTCGGCTGGCTATCGCCACCTAGAAAGGCAAAGATACGGCGCTGGCCGTGCACCGTCGCAACAATCGGCGAGGCATAGCCCGCCGTCCAGCCCTTGCCGCCTGCCCAGACCTGCTTACCTGTGGCTTTGTCGAAGGCCACCACGCTCGGCCCCGCATCTTTCCCGACAATCACGATCAGTACGTTGCCCTCTAGCAGCGGCGTGGCTCCAACCCCGAAGTAGTTCTGCGGCACTTTGTACTCGGCGGCGATATCGCGCTTCCAGACCACCTGCCCCGAGCTAAGACTCAGGCACGTCAGCATGCCTGCAACGCCGTAGGTATAGACAAACTTGCCGTCGCTGATCGGCTGGCAGCGCGGCCCGGCGCTAAACCCATAGCGATCCGAGTAGGGAGCCGCGTAGGCAGACTTCCAGAGCCGCTTGCCCGTCTCGGCGGCTAGACACTCGATCGTTTCTTGCTCCCCAACCCGGTGAAAGACGATCACTTTCCCCGCCACGACACACGGTGACGCGTACCCCTCGCCTTTCGTCCGCTCCCAGACCAGCTTTGGCGTCTCCCGAAGCGGCGACTCTGTCGAGAGCCCATTGTGGCTCGGCCCCAGAAAATCCCGCCAGTCGTGCGTGACAGCACTTGCCGCCAGCGGCTTCGGCGGCGCATGAAAAGTAAGTCCCACTTCTTTAGCTTGATGCATGAGGAGATTATAACCGCTGATTGAAAGCAGCGACTGCAAAACTCCAATCGCGGAGCGATTTCTCAGCCGCAGGCTTTTACACGCCGATTTCAACCGGCGGGCTATCGGCAGGTGTGGACTCGGGGACGCGCATGGAGATGCCGCGGCTGACACCGGGCTCTTGCATCGTGACGCCGTACCAGAGGGGAGCCGCCTCCATGGTCGTGGCGTTGTGAGTAATGAGGATAAACTGGCTCTGCTGACCAAACTCTGCCACCAAGTCGGCGAACTTCTCGACATTGGCACCGTCAAGCGGCGCGTCTACTTCGTCGAGAACGCAGAACGGAGCAGGGCGGACTTCCAGAAAGGCGAAAAGAAGCGCCGTGGCGGTCAGCGCACGCTCGCCACCCGAGAGAAGCGAGAGGTTTTGCCTTTTCTTTCCGGGGGGCTGTGCGAGAATATCAATGCCCGTCTCTAGCACATCGCTGGGGTCGGTCATGACCAGATCCGTCGAGCCACCGCCAAAGAGCCGGGTGAAGAATTTTTGGAAGGCGACGTTTACTTTATCAAAGGTCTCGGCGAAGACGCCTCGGGTAGAGTCGTCAATCTCCGTGATGGTGGCAAAAAGCTTGTCTTTCGCACTTTCCAGGTCAGCTTTCTGTTCCGTGAGGAACCGGAAACGCTCCGAGACCCGCTCGTACTCTTCGATAGCCCCTAAGTTAACGGTTCCCAGTGCCCGAATCTCGCGGCGCAGGCGGGCGATCTCCTGTGCGACGTCTTTCTCAACGGGCACACCACCGGTCAGCGCGACGGCGGAGTCGGGGTGCAGATCGTACTCGTCTTGTAGGCGCTGGCCAATCGTCTCGGCTTGCGTCTCGACGCGGGCGGCACGGAGCCGAGCCTGCTGTCCCCGCTCGTTGGCAAACTGGATCGTGCGCTGGACAAGCCGAATGCGCTCGGTGAGCTGGAAGTTCTCATTGACCAGCGCTTGGCGGCGCTCGCGCCACTTCTCGACTTCCTGTGCGGCCTCGTCCAGAGATTTCTTGGCAATGTCGCGCTCACCGGCACGCTGGATCGCCTCAGCATCCTCGGTGGCAATCGTGCTCTCGGCCTCCAGTGTACGGCGGCGGCGGTCGTCGGCGGTGACGGTGGCACGCACGGCCCCCTCTTCCGCACGCTTAGCATCGCGTGCCAGCCCCACGGCACGCTCACGCAGGCGGGCGGCTTCGGTGGCGATTACCCGCGCCTGGTCGCGCGCCTCATCCCGACGAACAGTCAGTGCCACTTGCCGACGCGTTAGCTCCTCCCGGCTCGCCAAAGTAGACTCATCAGTGCGGTCCGCCTCGTCAATGGCCGCAGAGAGCGTTGCCTCGCGACTGGCATCGGCCTCACCGGAGGCAGCAAGCTGGCCTGCACGGGTCTGGAGCTGCTGCGCCTCGCGCTGCAGGCGATCTGCCTCCGTTTTCTTGTTCTGTCCGCGTCGCTCCGTGTCCAGAGCCGCCTCACGGGCACGCTGCACCATGCTCTCGGCTTCACGAACGGCCAGGCGAGCACTCTCCACCGCACTTCGAGCCTCGGCTTGCTGGGTCGCAATGCGCTCCAGAGCCCCACGCCCCGCTTCAACGGCCTCGCCTAGCTCCCCAATCTCGCGTTTGCGGGAGAGAAGATTAGGCCCCTGTCGCCCTGCACGCCCTCCGGTAATTGCCCCCGTCGGCACAACAAGCTCTCCCGTGAGAGTGACAATGCGCGACCAGTCACGGTCGAGCTGCCGAGAGACCTCGGTCGCCACATCCAGATCGTCCACAACCAGCACACGGGCTAAGTGCACCCGAACGGCCAGCGAGACATCGTCGGAAAAGCGAATCAGCTCCGCCGCAGAGCCGTGCACGCCACTGTACTTCTTTGCCGCCGCTCGGAGAGAGCTGGGCACCGGCTGATCTCTGAGGCGATCCAGCGGAAGAAACGTCGCACGTCCTCCCCGGCTCTCATGAAGAAAGCGAATGCCCTCTTTGGCCTGCTTCTCCGTGTCGGTGATAATGTCCTGAAGGCTTCCCCCCAGCGCGATCTCAATGGCGGTCTCAAACTCCGCAGGCACTTTGATGGCATCCGCAAAGAGCGTAAAGCGCCCTGAGATCTTTCCATCTGCCGCCGCGCTCAGTGCCGCCTTCACGCCCCCGAAGTAGCCCTCTTGCATGGCTTCGGTCTCTTCCAAAACCCGGAGGCGGGACTCGGAACCCGCTAGCTCTCGCTCTTTTCTCCGGCGCAGCTCTTCGAGTTCGGTCACACGCACCGAAGCGGCGCTGAAGTTGGGCTCGGCGACGGTGGCAAGTGCTGCCGCAGCGCGGGTTTGCTCTTGTTTTTGGGTATCAAGAAGCTCTCCCAGCTTGGCGTGCTCCTGCAAAGCGCTCTCCACCTCGGCGACACGCTGGGAGGCGCGCTCGTTCGCCTCACGGATCTCCTCTTTACGCCTGAGAATGCGCTCTCGAAGACTATCGCGCTCAGCTTTCTGGGCGGCGAGCTTCCGTGCAAGGGCGAGATAGTCGGCTTCTTGTCCCGCGAGCATTTTGGAGAGCTCCCCAAGTGCCTTCTCCGCCTCACGAGCCACCCCTTCGTGCTCTGCGAGTGTCTTTGTTCTCTCGGAAAGCTGTGCCTCTGCCGCTTTCGCCTCCACTTTTAGGCTCTCGGCTTCCGTGGCGAGCCTGAGCTTATCCGAATCCAGCGCCTCCAAGTCCGATGCCAGAGCGTCCAGTGTCTTTCGCGCACTGAGCTTGCGCTCCTCGGCCAGTGCGATCCGGCTCTCTAAGCGCTCCACTTGGGTCATGGTGAGCTGCTGCCGGATTCGTGCCGCGTCCATCTGGCTCTCGGCATCGGAGATGCGCTGCCCTAGCCCGTGAGCGCTTGCCTCTAGCTCCTCGACCTCGATCGCCAGTGCCTCTGCCTCTTTTTTGGCATCTGCCGCCGACTTTTCCAGCTCCGCAAGCTCATCTTTAGCACGCTTGTAGTCCGCCGCAAGCTGCCCAACCTCCACCGCTTTGAGCCGCTCGGTTAGTTCGTTGTATTTTTGAGCCGTCTCTGCCTGAAGCCGGAGCGGCTCCACTTGGGTATTTAGCTCCCCGAGAATATCCCGCACCCGGATTAAGTTGATCTCGGTGTTCTCAAGCTTGCGCTGGGCCTCGCGCTTCTTGACCCGGTACTTTTTGATGCCCGCCGCTTCCTCGAAAAGCTCACGCCGGTCCTCGGGCTTGGCGGAGAGAATCCCATCAATCTCGCTCTGGTTGACAATGGCATAGGCTCCTCTGCCCACGCCCGTGTCGGTGAATAAGTCCGCGATATCTTTCAGCCGACACGCGACTTTATTGAGCAGAAACTCGCTGTCGCCATTACGGTAGATTCTGCGTGTCACACTGACCTCGGAGAAGTCTAGCGGCAGGAATCTATCTTCGTTGTCTACCGTGAGCGTGACCTCGGCCATGCCCATCGGCTTGCGCTTGGACGAGCCTGCAAAGATCACATCGCGCGCATTGGCGGCCCGCAGGTTAGAGGCTTTTTGCTCCCCCAAACACCAGACCAGTGCATCTAATAGATTCGATTTCCCCGACCCGTTCGGCCCGACGATACAGGTGACACCAGGGACGAACTCGATCTCCGTCTTGTCCGCGAAAGTCTTGAAGCCATGAAGGGTCAGGCGTTTGAGGCGCATAAGCGGTGCATTTTACCAGATTCCCTCCTCCCCCTGCCCCTCCTCCCAATCCTGGGAGGAGAGGGAACGGAGGGGAGTCTCTCCGCTACGGCCTCTCTGCATAATCCCCCCTCTCTCCCCTTCCTCCCAGGATTGGGAGGAGGGGGCAAGGGGGAGGAGGGAAAACGGGAGGAGGGAAAACGGGAGGAGGGAAAACGGGGGCAGGGGGAGAGAGGAGGGAGCTCACACCCGCATGACGGAGACGAGGATCACCGGGCGGCGACCGACGCGCTTCTCGAAGAATTTCTTGAGGACATTGCGAATATCGCCCTGGAGCGCTTCGGGCTCGCGGGGGGCATCTCCCTCGCCTTCCAGCAGCTTCTCTACCACCTCCGCAGCCTCGGAGAGAAGCTCATCGGCGCTGTCCATGTAGAAGCAGCCACGCGAGAGAAACTCAGGGCCACCGATTAGCTCACTGGTCTCCGAGTCCAGCACCACCACCACATTGACAAAGCCATCATTGGCGAGGAACTGACGGTCTCGCAGAACCAGCTCATGGATCTCCTGGCCTGTGTCACCATCAATAAGCACCGCCCCCGACGGTACCCGATCCACAACCTCGCCCTTCTCTGTATCTAGCTCCAGCACATCGCCTAGCTCCAGAACAAAGACATCCTCAGGCAACCAGCCCATCTCTTGGGCGTACTTGCTGTAGAGATGAAGCATGCGGCGCTCGCCGTGCACCGGAATCACGTACTGGGGATTGGTGATGTTAAGAACCAGCTTGAGCTCGTCGGAGTACCCATGGCCGCTGACGTGCACGGGCATGAGGGCATCGTAGATCACGTTGGCCCCGAGGGCAAAGAGGCGATTTACCACACTCCAGACCGCCGACTCATTGCCGGGAATCGGAGACGACGAGAGCACGACCGTGTCGCCCTTCTGGATCGTCACCTGCCGATGATCGCCGCCCGCCATGCGCGAGAGCCCGGCGAGTGGCTCGCCCTGGCTCCCCGTGGTGAGGATCGTCACCTGCTCGGGCTTGTTGCTATTGATATCATCGGCACGCATCCGAATGCCTTCGGGCACCGAGAGGTAGCCCAAAGCGGCGGCCATGTCCATGTTCTGCGCCATCGAGCGACCGATGGCGGCTATTTTTCGTCCGTATTTCTTGCTGGAGTCCACGGCCATCTGCATTCGATGGATCTGGCTGGCGAAGCTGGCGATAATCACGCGACCCGGCGCTTCGGAGATCACCCGGTCAAAGGTCTGGCCCACGATGCGCTCCGAGGGGACATAGCCCGTGCGCTCGACATTCGTCGTGTCGGAGACAATGGCGAGCACGCCCTCTTCCGCGATTCGAGCGAGCTTGGGGATATCAAAGAGCAGGCCGTCTACCGGGGTCTGGTCCAGCTTGAAGTCGCCAGTATGCACCACGGTGCCTGCATGGGTGCGAACCGCCAGCGCAAAAGAATCCGGGATGGAGTGGGAGACGCGGATCGGCTCGACCACGAAGTGCCCGAGCTGGAGCACATCATCCGCGCTGTACTCGATCAGCTTGACCTTGTCTAAAAGCCGTTTCTCCCCCAGCCGGTTCTTCGCCAGCCCCAGCGCCAAAGCGGGGCCATAGACAGGAACCGAGTTTCCGAGCTGAGGCAGCACAAACGAGAGCGCCCCGATATGGTCTTCGTGGCCGTGCGTGATCACAATCGCCTGGATCGAAGCGCGGTTTTCAACCAGCCAGCGCACATCGGGAAGCACAAGGTCTACCCCGAACATCTTCTCATCGGGGAACTTCAGCCCACAGTCCACGACCAATAACTGGTCCAGAACCTGATAGACATAAAGGTTTTTACCGATCTCACCAATTCCACCAAGGGGAATAAAACGCAGCTTGCCGGGAGGCAGAGTTTCCAAAAAGCGACTCCTTAAGTCAGAAAATACTACCGACAGTATACCGCCCCTAAAGATTTTCGCTCAGCCCCCCACAACCCACGCCCAGCAGGGCCTTTAGAGCCTCACCGCAACAGGCACACACTGGCCTGATTAGCTTCCCAAATACCTTCGCACTAGGGGGACGTCTTCGGGGTGATCCACATCCGCTCCTACCCCAGCGTGGTTGGAGACAATCGCACGGGCACTTGCGCCACCCAGCAAGCGGCTGACGGCGGCTTCGAGCTGTGGGAGCGTGAGCAGCGATGGTGCGACGCGGGAGGCGAGCAGGCGCAGGATCGTGCTGGGGCCGAGCAAGGCGGCAAGGCCCGGGACATTCTTGCGGAGCGCGTAGGCGTGGCGCACCACGGCTTCTTTGGTGCGCAAGAACTCGGGGTTGAGAACGACCAGGTTCCCTCCCGTAAACTCCCCCTCGGCAAGCTTCAGGGTCGTGCGGCGCATCTCGGGGAAGGCGTCGTAGCAGACTTTCGCGGGGATGATCGAGTAGACAAAGTCCGCGCTCTCCGGGGAATCGGCAAGTAAATCCGTGACGGCTTGAGGGGTGAGAAACGGAATATCGGCGGTGACGACCAGAAAGCGCATCTCCGTAGCATTGAGCGCCGCAACACCGTTGAGGAGCGTGTCCACCATCGACTCACCACCAGACACAGCAACACAGCCAGGCAGCAGGGGCACGTCGCCCGCCAATAAAATCCGGCTAATGCCCGGCGTCGCTTGGAGCGTCTCGACAACGTGCTGATACATCGGTTTGCCATTTAACTCCAGCAGCGCCCGGTTGCGCGTCCCCGGCGGGAGTAGCGGCTCCCAAGACGCGGCGTGTTTTTCTTTAACAGCGCCTCCTGCCAGCACCAGTGCAGCAATACTCATAAAGTTACAGACTCTCCACCAGCTTCAGCCACGCGATTTTCCCTGCGAGTTTCTTCACCAGCTCCAGTGCATGCGCCCGATCCCGCGTCAACCCAAACACCGACGAGCCCGAGCCACAGAGCAGCGCACGCACGGCTCCTGCATCGGTGAGGGCAGCATGGAGCGCCGCCACTTCCGGGTAGGCAGGAAGCACCGCGGCCTCGAAGTCATTGGACAGCCTCCCCCCAGCCCCCTCCGGCTCCGCGAAGGGGGAGTTTATCAGTTGCAGAGTGGCAGTGCCCGGCGCACGATTCGGGAGTGCGTCGAGAAGCGCGTAGGCCGGGCCCGTGGGCACGCCGATGGCGGGGCGGGCGAGCACGCCGTAGAACTTGGGGATCTTTAGCGCAACAGGTTCGATGATCTCTCCACGGCCTCGCATCCGCACCAGCCCTCTGAGCTCGCCTTCCTTGCCCTGAGGGAAGGGGCCGGGGGATGGGTTCAGAAACAGCGCGACATCGGAGCCGAGCTGCGCGGCAAGGGGAAAAAGCGCCTCTATCGGCGCTTCCAGCGCCTCACCGATTGCCTTGAGCACGGTGGCGGCGTTGCTACTGCCCGCCCCGAGTCCGGCCTGAGCCGGGAGGCGCTTGGCAAGCGTGATCCAGACCTGGAGCTCTTGCTCTGGCGCAAGCGTGTCCAGGGCGAGCTGAGCGGCTTTGTAGGCGAGGTTCTCCACACCTTTGGGAATCGGCTCGATAGCCACGGCATCCGGACGGCGGTCTTTGAGGATCAGCTTCACCTGGCGCGGGCCGGGCTTGACGGTGATCATTAGCTCGTCGGAGGCGGAGAGAAGCACCACGAGCGAGTCAATGTCGTGAAAACCATCCGGGCGTGGCAGCCCCACATCCAGCGTCAGGTTGAGCTTACACGGCGAGCTTAGGGCCGCTTTGTAGGGAAGGCTCATTTCTTGGGCGTGCCCCGGCGCAGGACAACGGAAGAAATACTCCCCGAGACGGCTTTCATGCGCTTATAGCCGGGCGCGGCCACTTTAAAAGCAATTGGCTTGCTTGGGTCAAGGGGGCGCACATCTAGCATCACTTTCCCCGCAGGACCGCTGACGGAGTACATATCCGGAGCAAGTGGCACCCAGGCAGGAAGCTTCACTCTCAGCTCGGTCTGGAGGAAAACTCCATTGCGCACGGCATTGACCAGCGCCCCAGGAGTCGTGTCTTCCAGGTGGTAGAGCGCAAACCCAATCACTTTGGAGCCAAAGACCTCATCGGTGTCGAGAGCCATCCCGATGTAGTAGTCCATACCCTCCGTGTTGAGCTGCCTGAGGCGCTTATCGGCGGGGCCAGCAGCACTGTAGCGAGCCATGAGCGGCGCGATCTGCCGGTTGTAGTAGAGCTGTAAACCCGCCGCCTCGCAGAAGTCATCGGTCTTGCGCGGGAGCGCCAGTACATCCTCACGAAGCCACTTGAGAAACAAGCGCTCGCCGAGAAAGCCTGCCGCATCATTTTCAGGGTCTTTGTAGCCACGCGCAGCCAGTAGCACCAAGTGCCCCCACTCATGCGCAATTGTCCGCGCCCACTCAATCTCCGGACGCGGCTCCGCAATCTCAAAAAGATAGACATGGTGTGCCTTGGTCTCCGCCGCCGCACTCGCCCGTGTTGGTGCTTTGACCCGTGTCAGCCAGACATTGGCGATCTCCTCGCCCTGCGGGTAGGTCGCCTCCTGTCCCACACGGTCTTTATGAAGCCTCAGCAGTCGTCCTGCTAGCCGCGCCACTTTAAGCGCAAACGCACGGTCGTTGGAGTCGTGGCGCACCGCGACCACCTGCTTAAAGCCGCCACTGACAACCGGTGCATAGACAGCGATCTGTCGTGAGAGCTTCAGCCCGTAGTTGGGCTCCTCTTCGGCCTTTCCCAGCATCGTGGTGGAGGGCGCGACGACCAAAAATCCCCCGGGCAGAGTCTCCAGCTCCATCCCCGTACCAAGCTCACTGAGCGCTTCTTTGTTGGCGGGGTTGATGGGAAGGTCCTGTGGGGCGGCGAAAAACTTCATGCGCTCATTGTACCGTGCGACTCTCGATTGCGACTTCCGATAAGGTACAACCAGAGACGTGACTCCTGAGCTTTTGACCGATCTCGAAACCCGACAGAGTGCCTCGCGCTCCTGGTTCCCGCCGCACCTGAAGATACGTCCCCTTCTCTGCGATGCCGTTGCACAACCACAAAGCACCGACGAGGTTGCTGTGCTTGTGGCGTGGGCCGAGGCGCAGGGTAAGAGTCTTCGTGCCATGGGCGGCGGAAGCGGGACAGGCGAGCTTGCGTCTGTCGATATTGCCCTAGACACCAGCCACCTCACCGAGCTCTCCTGGAGCGAAGAGGACCTTACCGTAACAGTGGGGGCAGGCAAGACAGTGGGCGCCCTGGAAGATCAGCTCGCTCGGCATGGCTACACCACGGGGCACGTGCTAGGCAGTGCGAATCTGGCCACGGTGGGCGGCTGCATTGCCACGGATGCACATGGGCTCTTTACGGGGCGCTACGGCAGCTTCCGTGAGAGTGTGCTGTCTCAGAACACGGTCGGCGGGATTATCGTGGAAGCGACCCTAAAAATGCACCCTCAGCCCGAGGCACGTGCCTGGGCGGTGTTTGACTTCGGAGACTTCGACGATGCCTGCGATGCCCTGCGCCTGATCCACCGCTCCGATGCAAGGCCCAGCTTGGCAAGAATAACAGCGCCACAGCGGGTTCTACTTGCCTTTGAGGGGGACGAGGTTGTCCAGACAGGGCACTTTCAGATGGCCTATGCCGTCTGCCAGCAGCTTGGCGGCATACCTGCCTCCCCCGATGATGGCGAGCGCTGGCTGGAGGGCCGCCAGCGAAGTGATTTTTGGAGCGCTAACGCACAGTCAGACACTTTCGCCGATTTTATGCGCCAGAAAGCCCCCTGGTCTTCTGTTTCAGAGACCTGCCAGCGCCTGAGAAATGTGTTAGAGGGCCGGGTGGCGAGCCTCGATATCGAGGTCGCGCACCCCACCCCACATGGAGCGACCCTAGAGCTTGCCTTCACGCTTCACGGCGACGAGCAGCGCTATCGGGAGCTTAGAGAGCTTATCCTCCCATCGCGGAAAGCGTGACATCAGCGGGACGGTCCACACTACCGGTTCCCCAGCCAAAGACGCGATGGGCATTGGCAAACAGGATCTTCTCACGCTCATCGGAGGAGAGGCCTGCTTCATCCATCATTGCCAAGTTCGCCGCAGGATCGCAACCCGGAGCGGTGGAGGAAAAGAGAAGCTTGCGTGCCCCACTCATGGCCTGGATGGCATAGCGAATTTTCTCGGGAGCCAGCGAGCCCGCGATATCTAAGAAGAGGTTCGACGGCTTGACCGCAAAGTCAATCGCGGCACGCCACTCCTCGCCGCCCATCCCCGAAGCGACAATCTTGACGCCCTGCATAAAGCCGGCAATCTCCACCGCGTGCCACATCGCCTCGGCCGTCGGGGTCTCGATCAGTAGCGCCTTGCTATAACGTCGGATCAGGATCAGCAGCTCACGCGAGTACTCTAGGGCCACCGGCTCACCTGTCGCAGGATTGGGGTAGAGAGCCGCTCCCACAAAGTTCTCAGAGTACAGGTGACGCCGCATCTGGGCGCTTGATTCCTCGTGCTGGGCGGGCTGCACCACGAGCCAGCCACGAAGCTTAACCGGGCTCCCTGGATTTGCAAGCGTATCAGCGACAGTCTCGTTGCCTCCAATGGGATCGTAGCGACGGGCCAAGAGCGACGAGAGACAGGCCATCGTGATGCCACGCTCTGCCAGCGTGCTCTGGACGGTCTCGGTCTGGTTCCAGGTCGGGGCTGCGGGGGTTGGTCCCCAGCCACAGTGGACATCGATGATCTCTTCTGCCATATTACGCTACCGCCCCTCCGGCGGCGAGCAGCCGCTTCGTATTCCCACCCAGAACCAGCTCACGGTCGGTGTCACTAAGCTTTGCTACCTTGGCCACCGCAAGCGACGCTGAAACCGAGCCACGCGCCACACCGCCCGAGCCATAGACCACCCGGCTCGCGCCAACTAAACTCACGGCATAGGCGATCTCCCCCACCCCACGGAGCGCGTCGGTGCAGAGCAAGTAGCGCTCCTCGGCCTGGGCCAGCGCGACGGCTTCGGAGAACGCCGGGCCACTTAGCCCGGAGAACACCACAGAGCCTGTATAGCCCGTTGCGGTGACCAGGCGCGCAAGCTGGGTCGCATCACCGGGCTGGGTCGCCTCAAAGAGAATCGGCACCCTCACGCCGCGTCCTGCCAGCGCCTTAAGCGCATTCTCCAGCGGGGCATAGACGATAGGCCACTTCTGGGTTGTGGGAAACAGACAGATCAAGCGTGCCCCGGTCAAGAGAGTGTCCGACTGGGCCACACGCGGATCGAGCACGCCAGCGGGAAGCAAAGTCCCCCCAGACTCCCCACAGCGCACCTGGGTCTCTTTATTCCCCGCCGATGGGGAGTGAAAAATCGCACGGGTGGAGAGAGTCACCGCCCCTGCCACACCGTACTTTGCCATCATGTTCTTTAGAGTGTTGGTACCCGGCTCCGCGCCACGGGGAGGCATCGCCCCAAAGAGGGTGTACAAATCAAGAATCGGTTCCGCCATCTGCTAACTCCTTTGCTTTCTTAAACCGCACGGCGAGGCGCTCTTTGCCCAGAACGGCCATGAGCTCAAACAATCCGGGCCCCACCTCACGGCCCGTGAGGGCGACACGTACCGGGTGGGTCGCCTCGCCTTTTTCACGCTTATGGCTGGCCGCCACCGAGCGAACGGCTGCTTCAATGGCCGCAACACTCCACTCAGGAAGCGCCGCAATGGCACTGTCCAGCTCCGCAAGATAGGCACCAGAGCCCTTGAGCCACTTTGCCACGGATCTCTCGCTGTACTCGGGCAGCTCAGAAAAGAAAAAGTCCGTCACTTCAGGCACTTCGCGTAGCTCCTTAACCCGCTCTTGCTCCAAGGCAATGGCGGCGGCGGCGTAGTCGGCATCAAGTCCCTCAGGCAGATAGGGCCTTGCTTTCTCGTAAAACGCACTTGGGGAGAGGCTGCGAATGTAGACCCCGTTCATCCACTGGAGCTTTTCCAGGTCAAAGATCGCAGGCGACGGCGAGATTTTCGAGATATCAAAGGCTTCGATAATCTCCTCACGGGTCATCACCTCGCGGTCATTGCCCGGAGACCAGCCGCAGATAGAGAGGAAGTTGAAGAGCGCCTCAGGCAAGATCCCATCCTGGTTGAGATAGCCGATCAGAAACTCACCGGTGGGGACATAGTTTTTATCGAACTCCGGCACCGGGCCGAGCAAGGGCTTGGCACCATTGCGCTTGCCCAGCTTCTTACGGTCATTGCCAAGAACGCCAGGGGTATGCAGGAAGATCGGGGGCTCCCAGCCCATGGCCTGGAAGACACTGACGTGCTTGGGAGTCGAGCTGATCCACTCTTCGCCACGGAGCACATGGCTGATCTCCATGTCGTGGTCGTCCACCATAGCCGCTAGGTGATAGGGCGGCAGGCCATCGGCTTTTAAGATTATGAAATCGTCTTGGGTGTTCGCGTCCCAGAGCGTCTCACCGCGCAGAAAGTCCACCGTGCGGATCGGGCCTTCCGTGGGCATCTTGAGGCGCACCACGGCACGCTCGCCGTCGGCCACGCGCTTGCGAGCCTCGGCTAAGTCATAGTCGCGGAAGTGCCTATCGTAGCGATACGGAATCTTGCGGGCATCGCAGGCCGCACGCTTGCCCGCCAGCTCTTCTTCCGTCTCAAAGGCCCAGTAAGCTTTTCCCGCATCCAGCAGTGACTCCACAACTTCCGTGTAGCGTGCTTTGCGAAGCGACTGGATATACGGCCCAAACGCCCCGCCGTTCTCGGGCAGGAGCGCCGGGTCTACGGTTCCATAAGCCTCAGGCAGTGCCGCAACACTCGCCCGATCCGGGCCTTCGTCGTAGGGCGTTCCGAGGGCATTCAGCGACTGGATAATATGCTCCAGCGAGCCCTTCACCAAGCGCTTTTGGTCAGTGTCCTCGATGCGTAGCAGAAAATCCCCACCATATCTCTTGGCAAGCAGGTAGGAAAACAGCGCGGTACGAAACGCTCCGACGTGAAGAAATCCGGTCGGGGAAGGGGCAAAGCGCGTGCGCACCCGGCGCGGCTCGCGGCCCATGAAAATATCAGAAGAATCAGTAGTTGGCACGATTGCCTATGATACCCCGAAATCTGCCGTGCCCGCGAAGGTGGGAGCGCGACGGTGCTTGGTGGCTTGCTCAAAGGCGAAGGCAATCTTGAGGAGAGTGGCCTCGGAGTTGGCGCGACCCCAGAACGCAACCCCGACGGGCAGGCCGTGGACATGGCCCGCCGGGACGGTGATACTGGGATAGCCTGCGACGGCGGCGGGGCTGGTGGCGCTCCCCAGAAAGTGGTCGCCGTTGATCAGATCAATGGGCCAAGCTGGAGCCTGGGTCGGGGCGAAGAGAGCGTCGAGCTTGTGCGTTTTCATCACGGCATCAACTCCCTGCTCACGAGACTCTTTCCGGCATTTTTCCCGCGCCTTGAGATACTCTGGGCTGGTCAGCGGCCCCTTGGCCTGCGCTTGCTCCAGAAACTCTTGCCCAAAGAACGGCAGCTCCTTGGCCTTTACGCTATTGTTAAACGCGATCAGCTCTTTGAGGTTTTTTACAGGCGTGCTGGCCAGCTCTGCAAAGTACTGATTGAGCCCGTCTTTGAGCTCGTAGAGCAGCACTGTGGTTTCATCAGCATCAAAAGTGCTCACCGTGGGCATGTCTGCCGGGTCAATGATCTCCGCCCCAAGCTTCTTGAGCACCGCGATGGCGTCCTCGGCAAGCTTGTCGGTCGCGGGATGGTAGCCAAAGAAGCGCTTGCGGGCGATGCCGACGCGCTTGCCCTTCAGGCTCCCGGCAACCATGGCGCCGCTGTAGTCTTTTCCCGTCAGTGCCCCCAGAAGGATCGCGACATCAAAGACGGTTCGAGCCATCGGCCCTGCGGTGTCTTGTGTGGCAGAGATCGGAATAATTCCCTTGCCGGAGAGTAGCCCGACGGTAGGCTTCAGCCCCACCAGACCACACGCCGCCGACGGCGAGAGAATGGAGCCATCGGTCTCAGTGCCGATTCCCGCCGCCGCAAAGCTGGCCGCAATCGCCGACCCTGTGCCCGAGCTCGACCCCGAGGGCGAGCGGTCTAGGGCATAGGGGTTGCGGGTCTGTCCACCGCGCCCACTCCAGCCACTCGATGAGTGCGTCGAGCGCATATTTGCCCACTCGCTCAGATTGGTCTTGCCTAAAATCACCGCCCCCGCTTTTCGGAGCGCGGTGACAATCGGCGCATCGGCTTTGACTTTTGCCCCCACCAGCGCCAGAGAGCCCGCCGTGGTCTGCATCTTGTCGAGCGTGGCAATATTGTCCTTGATCAGGATCGGTATTCCGTGCAGCGGCCCCAAGGGCTTGCCTGATGCCCGCAGAAGCTGCAAGCGCTCGGCCTCTTTGGAGGCATCCGGATTCAGCTCAATCACCGCCTTGAGCTTTGGGTTCCACTCCATCACCCGCGCTTGGTAGAGCTGAACGAGCTGCGGCTCGGTGTAACGATTGGCCTTCAGCGCCTGGCGGAGCTGGGAGAGAGACATTTCTTCTAGTTCAAACGATGACATACGAAGATTTTACCTGACACCGCCCGTTAGAGGGGCGGTGCTGGAGAGCCTGTGGCTACAAAGGCCGTTCCGGCCATCCGGGTTTTATGCCCGGAACGGGCTTTGTAGCTTTAGCTCTCTAGTCCCCCCGCTCCAACCGGGGGGATAAAGAAATCCGCGTTGCGTTCGATAGCCGCCTTCCATTTTTCGGGCACATCGTCCACAGAAAAGATCGCCCCAACCGGGCACTCGGTCTCGCAGAGGCCGCAGTGGATGCACTCGTCAGGGTTGATGTAGAGCTGGGGATCATCGCCCTCGCCGCCATGAATGCAGTCCACCGGGCAGGCGGCCACACAGGACTTATCTTTGACCCCAATACAGGGATCGGCAATGACATAGAAGAGCTGATTTTTCATGACCTCAGGCTACCGTCGCCTTGCTAGCACTGTCCGTGACTTTTGTCATAGAATGGACTCTATGACCCGTGACGATGCCCTGCGGCGTGTGGGATTCCTGAAAGAGGCGCCCGAGGCGGCACGACGGGCGCTGGCAATGTCTGGCCATACCCAAACACTTACCGAAGGCGAGCTACTGTTTCTGGAGGCCACGCCCTCGCTTGGGTTGCTGGTCGTTCTGGAGGGGAGCCTGAAGGAGAGCAAGCTCGATGCACGAGGCCGCGAGCTAATCCTGGCGATCCATAAACCCGGCTCCAGTGTCGCGGAGCTGCCTCTTTTCGACGGCGGGAATCATCCGACACAGGCAAGCGCCCTCACCGAAAACACCCGCATTTTCCGCGTCCCACGGCCCGCTTTCGAGAGCATTCTTACCAACTATCCCGAGCTAGCACGTGCGGCTCTGCGTAGCCTCGCGATCCAGCAGCGCAAGCTCCTAGAGATGCTCAAAGCCCAAGCACTCCACACCGTCCGCGCAAGGCTTGCCGCCTACCTGCTCGCCCAAAATAGCGCGACGTTCTCACTGCCCGAGACCAACGAGAGCATCGCCGCTCAAGTGGGAACCGTCCGAGAAGTCATCTGCCGCACCCTCCACCAGCTCGCCGATCTGGGGCACATCGCGCTTACGGGCCGCACGATTGCCATTGTGAACCGAGAAGCGCTGGAAAAAATAGCATCAGGACATTAAAAACATGACGTTAAGCCCTGTTTCCGTCTCATCAAGCTTTTAGGTAGTATAAGGGGCATGGATACCACACTCCTTGCCCCCGACTGGCAGGCCGCTCTCAGCGCCGAGTTTGCTGCTCCGTACTTTACCGCCCTCACCGAGTTTGTCGCCGCTGAGCGTACTGCCCATCCTGGCGCGGTCTTTCCTGCCGAGGATGAGGTTCTCAATGCCCTGAAGTTCACCGCGCTTGCCGACGTGAAGGTCTTTATTCTGGGCCAAGACCCCTACCCGACCCGTGGCCACGCGCACGGGCTCGCGTTCTCGGTTCAGCCGACGGTCAAGCCGCTGCCGGCGTCGCTGCGCAATATCGTGAAAGAATTGGAGAGCGATCTAGGAATCGGCAAGCCCGCCAGCGGGAGCCTGATTCCCTGGGCCAAACAGGGAGTTCTGCTGCTCAATACCGTGCTCACGGTTCGGGAGGGCGAGGCCAACTCGCACCAGAAACGCGGCTGGGAGAAGTTCACCGATGCCGTGATCCGAGCCGTCAGCGATGCCAGCGTCGAGCCGGTGGTCTTTATCCTCTGGGGCAAGCCCGCCCAGAAAAAAGAGGCGCTGATTGACTCTAGCAAGCACACGGTCCTCAAGTCAGCACACCCCTCACCGCTCTCCGCTAGCACCGGTTTTTTTGGCAGCAAGCCCTTTTCCAAGACAAATGCCGCACTAAAAGCCGCCGGACGTGATGCGATAAACTGGAGCCTATGAACCGACGTCTTATCTTCGCTCAAGCAGCTGTGCTTCTGGCACTTGCCATTCCTTGTCGCGCCGCCGATATGATCTTTTTGGAGCTCAAAGGCATAAAGTTTGGGCAGATCAAAGGCGATGTGACCCAAAAAGGCCGCGAGGGAACGATTGCCTGCCTTAGCTTTGAGCAGGCGATTAGTGTGCGCTCAGGAGCCAACGCAGAGACGATGACAATTGTGATCCGAAAGCGGATCGATAAGAGTAGCCCTCTTTTGATTCAAGCTCTCGCGGAGAATCAGTCCCTCGAGGCACGTTTTAGGTTCTGGCGACCACAGATAAAAGCCGCAACCGGCGTTGGCTCCGAAGAGCAGTTCTACACGATTGATGGCAAAGTGGGACGCGTGCTCTCCGTCAAGATACTCAGCAACAATGAAGATAAACAGCCACCTCTTGAAGAGGTGACTCTGAGTTTTTCGGATCTCACTTGGACCTACAACGAAGGCGGAATTACCTACCAGATTAAGAAGTAAGCGTTGCGGAGAGAGAGCGAGCAGGGTAGAATTGGCCATGCCTTACGTGATTGCCGAGCCCTGCGTCGGCGTAAAAGACAAGTCCTGTGTTGCGGTCTGCCCGGTAGACTGCATTCATGGTGGCGACGACGACAACCAGCTCTTCATTGACCCGACTGAGTGTATTGACTGTGGCCTCTGCGAGCCGGAGTGTCCGGTAGACGCCATCTTCATGGATGACGAAGTGCCTGAAAAATGGTCGAGCTTCATCCAGCTAAACGCCGACTACTACAAAAAGTAGTCGCAACTTACTTCGATGCCGCTGACTGCCCGAATTCGGGTTCGGACGTATGAGCTAGACTCGTTCGGGCATGTCAACAATGCGGTCTATCTTCAGTACTTTGAAGAGGCTCGCTCGGAGTATCTCCTTCAGCTCGGCCTTTCTTTCGATGACTTTGCCCGCACCCAAACCCTGTTTGTGATCACCGAAGCAAGGGTGCGCTACGTCTCTTCTGCGCGTTATGGCGACGAGCTACTGATCACGGGGGAGATCGAGAGCGCTGGCCCGGCGACGGCTCTGTTTACCTACAAAGTCACCCGCAATGGTACCCTGATTGCCGAAGGGGAGACCCGTGGTGCCTTTCTCAGTGCCACCACAGGTCGCCCTATCCGAACCCCAGAGCCCTTTAAGAGTGCCTTCGCCCCAAAGACAAGCTAGTTGTTGCCCGCCAGCTCCGCCGCACGCGCACGCTTCTGCGCTTCTTTCACAAGCAGTGTACTTGCGCCTTGCAGTGCCGCCACCGAGGCGGCCTCCGTAAAGCGATCAAGGTTCTTCAGGTTGCCACTCAGGGCGTGGAGTGTGGCAGGTGTAGACTCCGCGGATGTGATCTTGAGCCGGTGCTCCAGAGCGAAAAAGTGTTTCCCTTGTGCTTCCAGCGCATCTGCATAGCCCTGGCGCACCACAGCAGGAGCAGACTTCGTGCTCTTGATAAGAGCCTTAAATGCCTGCTCCGCGAGTTCGGGCTTCTGCATTCGCTCTGCCGCTTGAGCATAGAGCCACACAAAGACCGGGTTCTGCCTATTTTTCTGAGCGAGTGCTCCCAGGCTCGAGAACGCTTCGTTGGCGCTATCGGGATCACCCAGGTGAAGAAAGTGCTGCGCGGCGAGGGCATCAGGGGAAGGCTTCGCAGACTTTACTCCAAGCTCAATCACGCGAGAAAAGTAGGTCTCAGCCTCAGCTTCAGAAGCATGTGCAGCCATGTTTGCTGCCAAAAATAGTCCCAGATGGCTGTCCTGAGGAAACTGCACGACGAGCTTCTGAAGAGCCTTCTCTGCCTGAACACTATCGCCCTTGCTCCAGAGCTGCCACGCACTCTGATAGCCCTCCATCGCACTCTTGGCGGGCTTGTTATCTGCCAAAGCGGGCATCGTGACCACACCTCCAGCTAGCACCAGAGCCACCATAAATCTATTGCGAACCTGCATTGAAGTTCCTCCAGGGTTTATCTTTGGTGGCTCTAGTCGAAGAAGATACTGAGTAAATTACTAGGTTCCCCCCTAGCGTGCCTCGCCAAGCCGGGCTTTGATGGTCAGGGTGCGCCCTCCTCGCAGTGCCGTAAAGAGAATCGGATCGCCCGGACTCTTGCCACGCAGAAGGCGCTGCAGATCGAGATCTGTATTGATCGGAGAGCTGCCAAGCTTGGTCAGAATGTCACCCGGCCGTAGCCCTGCCTGGGCCGCAGGGCCACTGGGATCAAGTCTTGCAATGACAACGCCACGGGAGACAGGAAGCTGGTAGGTACGGGCCACTTGCTCCGTCAGTCCCACGTACTCAATTCCGAGGTAGGTTCGGCGCACATCCGCTCCCGCAATAATCTTCTGGGCGTAGCTCTGCGCCACTTTAATGGGAATCGCCAGCCCGAGCCCCTCCGCGCTATCCGCACGTAACACCGCCGTATTGATACCAATCACCCGTCCCTGAGAGTCAAGCAGTGGCCCGCCAGAGTTCCCTGGGTTGATCGCCGCATCGGTCTGGATAAAGCCCTGCTCCTGGCGCTCACTCAGCCGACGGTTGGTTGCGGAGACGATCCCTGTGGTGACGGTCTGCTCCAGCCCGAGCGGGTTGCCAATCGCAATCGTGGTCTGTCCCACTTCCAGCCGATCCGAGTCTCCGAGCGGCGCAGCAGGGAGCGGCTTAGGCGACGAGACCTTTACCACCGCGATATCAATCTCACGGAACGCCCCCAGCACACGGCCCGTCAGCTCGGTGGTACTCTTGAAGCGCACCCCTACTCTCGTGCTCCGCCCCACCACGTGGGCGTTCGTCAAGATCAGCCCCTGCTTGCCGTCTATGACCACGCCGGTGCCCAAGCCACTCTCCGTCTGGATCAGCACCACAGCAGGCGAGACGGACTTCACAACCCGAATAACATTTTGTTCATCGGTGCTCTTTGCCACAGCGGCTTGTGCTTTCACGGGAGCTGAGAACGAAGTCTTCCCTCCCCAAAAGCCCAGTCCTGCCCCAAATCCCGCTCCAAGGCCAAGGGAGCAAACGCCAAAAGTGGCCAGTTTTTTTGCAAACTCTCTCATGCCTATTTATACGAGTGAGAAGCGAAAAAAATTCCCATTGTCAGCGCAGTGACGACGGTAAGTAGCGTCGTAGAAGCGCCGCGCGGGCCAGCCCTAGCCGGGAGCCACTGCCACTGCCCAGCTCTAAAAGTGCCTCCGCAAACTCCGTAGGCGCAAGAGGCTCCGTGAGGGCAAGTACGCCTGCGAGTCGCCGGTGGGAGAGAAGCTCCAGTGCCTCACTCTCGTCGAGTAGCTCTGCCTCACAAATCCGCTCAGCGGCCTGCTCCCAGCTCGTGCGCAGGCTGTAGGGGTGACGCACCAGAAGCCGCTCACGGGCAGACTGCTCAGCGGCAATGAGCACTTGCGCCGCCCCTTGAACACTACGGACAAAGAGCAAGGGGTCGTTCTCAGGGCGGTAGGTGATCTCGTGGCTGATCTGGTAGAGTGCGCCGGTGGGAAGAGAGCCCTCACCATGCACACCACGGATCGTCCCACCGAGCAGGCAGACCGCCTCTTTCTGGGGCTCTAGCTCTTTGAGGAGTGTCAGAGCAGGCAAGTGCAGCAAGACCGAGAGCCGCAGTCCCGTTCCGACATTGGCCAGCGAGGTCGTCAAGAATCCCAAGCGATCGTCCCAGGCCAGCTCCAGTCCGCGCGCCAGAAGCCGCTCCGCCGCGCTTACCCGCTCAAAGACTTTTTGTGGCTCACAGCCGGGCGCAAGAGCTTGGAGGCGCAGATGATCCTCTTCATTGACGAGAATCGAGAACGAGCCATCTGTGGCCAGCAGTGCCCAGCGGCCTGGCGTACCATCCGCCATCACGGGGGAGATGCGCTGCGCTGCCACTAAGGCTAGGCGCTGGTTTTTCTCCAGTTTTTCCAGCTCATAAGGCTTAAGCAGGGCCAGCTCCCCCGCCTTTGCTGCCTCCCGCACAAGCTGCGCCACCCGCTTACGCTCTGTTATCGTTGCCCGGTGGGGAAACGGAAACTCTGCCAGATTTCGTGCCAGCCTCGCCCGTGTCGAGACCGCGATCTCCCGCTCCGCCCCCTCTTGCCCCAGCCAGTCAAAACTCACGGAGTATTATAATCCCCTTTCCGATTTAGCGCCCCAGTGGGGAGTCTCTGGCGGTATAATTCTTTCGCGTCACTATGCTCACGGAACTCTCTGTCGAAAACTTTGCTCTGGTCGAGCGGGTGCGGCTTCGCTTTGGAGCCGGACTGAACTTGCTCACCGGAGAGACCGGTGCGGGCAAGTCTATCTTGCTTGATGCACTCGGGATGGTGCTTGGGGAGCGCACGAGCGCCGACTCGGTGCGCCACGGTGCCGATAAAGCCCGCGTCGAGGCGGTCTTCACGATGACGGCTGGCGACCCGCGCCTCACACCGGCTCTGGAAACCACGGGAATCGAGCCTGAAGACGGTCTGCTGATTCTCTCGCGGGAGCTGAGCGCCACGGGAAAGAGCAATGCTCGGATCAATGGGCGCACCGTGACCGTGGCGACCCTCAAGGTCATCGGGGATGCGCTAGTGGACATCCATGGCCAGCACGAGCACCAGTCGCTAATGGTGGTGGAGCGCCATGTGGAGCTGCTCGATGCCTGGTGCGGCCCGGAGACGGAAGTACTAAGAGCATCGGTCGCAGCAGCCTGGGATAGCTATGCCGCTGCCCGTGACGAGCGTGAGGCGCTTCTGCGTGAGGCCCGCGAGCGTGCCCGTAATCTTGATCTGTACTCCTACCAGCGCGATGAGATAGATGTGGCGGCTCTTATTCCTGGAGAAGACGACGAGCTCTTGGCCGAGAAACTGCGCCTTGGGAGCGCCGAGCGTCTTCATGCAGCATCATCGGCGGCGTACGGTGCCCTGCAAGGCGGTGCGCTAGACGGGCTCTCGCAGGCCGTCCGAGAGATCGAGCGGGCGCAAAAATTCGATGAGGGACTCTCCAGTATTCTAGAGTCGCTTAATAGCGCCCTCTACGCCGCCGACGATGCCATGCGAGAAGTGCGGAGCTACCGAGACTCCGTCGAGTTCAACCCGAATCGCCTCACCCAAATCGAAGATCGCCTCGACACGCTCAAGAGCCTCAAGCGCAAGTACGGGGAGAGTACCGCCGATATTCTCCGCTACCGCGAGGAAATCGGGCAGAAGCTGAGCACTCTCGAAAACGCCGAGGAGCGCCTGGCAGAGCTGGAAGCGCTGGAGAAAGCCGCCTTTGCGGAGGTGGAGAAACGCGCCGCGGTGCTGACCAAGGCCCGCAAGAAAGCCGCTGAGCCCTTTGCCAAAGGGATTCAGAATGAGCTAAAAGACCTCGCGATGGCGGCCACCCGGTTTGCCGTCTCAATTGAGCCACGCGAGCCCGGCCCTGGCGGTGCGGATGCCTTAGAGTTTCTGATCTCTCCCAACCCCGGCGAGCCGCTCAAGCCGCTCGCTAAGATCGCCTCGGGAGGAGAGCTATCTCGCGTCATGCTCGCGCTGAAGTCCGTCATGAGTAAGCATGTCGCTCCGCCAACTCTAGTCTTTGATGAGATTGACACGGGCATCGGAGGACGAACCGCCACGACCCTTGCCGAGAAGCTTCACACACTCGGAAAGTCCGCCCAGACCCTCTGCATCACCCATCTTCCCCAGATCGCGGCCCGTGGCGATGCCCACTTCTTTATTGAAAAGCGCACCGAAAAAGGCCGCACCACGGTCAGCGTAGTCGCCTTAGACGGCGAGTCCCGCGTGCAGGAGCTTGCGCGCATGCTAGGCGGTAACGGCTCCGAGACGGTTCTCGCCCACGCCCGCGAGATGCTAGGAAAGCTCTAGTTCCACTCGATTAGAAGCTGGATTCGCCCGACGGCACGCCAGCTATCGAGCAAGCGCCAGGCTTCCGTGGGGTCGGGGTCGGCGCTGGCTCCGAAGAAACCTTGACGGGCCAGAGACGCGACGATGCGCTCGGGCTCTCCCGTGAGAATATCGCCGCTGGGAGTGACGACACGCACGATGCGGCGCGGGGGGAGCGGGCGACTCTTAATATCGGGACGCTTTCCGCGACGCGGCGCATGGATCAGAAGTAGCTCGACCATTAAGATACCGATCAGGAGCACGGGAATCAGAGCGATCCAGAAAGCGGCCACTCCCCTCCCCTATCCTTTCTGGCTACGCTTGGCCCACAGATCGCCCAGAGCAGATAAAGGGGTCGAGGTAACCACGACGGCTTCTAGCTCCTCTTCGGGCACGGAGACGCCGTTGGAGCACCCCCCGGCACACAGCGGCTGAAGCGGGGCGGCAAGCAGCAGGTTCTGACGCAGCAAGTCCCCGACATTGAGAATATTTCCATCCACTACCGAAGCCTCGACGTTCTCATCCACGATCTTCACCTCGCCTTGAGCATAGGCCGTGTTCTCGGGGATCAGGTCCAGGGACTCCTCAATCTCAGTCTCCACCTGCTGCTGGGTCGGGCTGAGGCAGCGAGTGCACTCCATCTCCAGGGTAGCGGTGACACTTCCGTTAAGCAACAAAGCGGCTCCGGTATTATTCAAGACGAGAGTTCCCGTAACGGGGGTCACGGCTCCTAAATCGTCAATCGCTCCCGCAGGAATATCAAAACGGTGGGTGTAGCGCATCCCGGGCGTCCTTGCCAGGGTGCCAATATCAAGGAGAAGTTCGGTGGGGCCTGGCACCCCAATCGCCAGGCCATTTCCTCCACGAGCATGGGGCTTACTGCCCTTAGGGTCCGCCGAGACGACTCCGCCTTCGCCTGGGTCATCGTCAATATGATACGCAAATCTAGACATACGCACTCATCTTATCGCCCCCAAGCACCGACATGCTAAACTTTAGCGGCGAACGGCGCTGGCCAGACGCTCATTTTCCTGGGTGGTGCGCTCCAGAAGCTGACGGCCGCGCTGCACCTGACTGCGTAAACCGCCGATCTTCTGCTCCACGCCCATCACGAGGTTATCGAGCTGCTGCTCCACGGTTGCCAGCACTTCACGCGCATAGTTGTCCGAGTCGCGGCGCATCTCCTGGGCGTAGCGCTCTGCCTCAGCGCGTAGCTCACGAACATAGCGCTCCGCTTCCGTACGGTGGGTATCAGCATCGGCACGGGCTTCCCGGCGGAGCACCTCGGCATCAGCTTCGGCCCCACTGGTGATCGAGCGTGCTTGGGAGTTGGCCTGCTCCATGATCACCGTGTTCTGAACCATCGCCTCAGCTTTACGGCGTGCCTCATCGAGAATCTTGGCCGCTTCCTGGCGTCCTAGCTCGATGGTCTGCTCTGCATCGCGTCGCCCCGAAGCACGCGCCTGATCGGCTTGTGCGTGGGCTGCCTCCAGAAACTGCCGTGCATTAGTCTGGGCACCGCTCAGCTCCTGCTCCGCAACAGAGCGAGCATTATGAAGCTGCTCCTGCGCCTCAAACTCAGCCTTTTCTAGGACGCGATCTGCTCCCTCGGCGATAAGGCCCGCCTTGCGCAGATCCTCCGGCAACGAGGCGCGGACTTTCTGTACAAGCATGTAGAACTCATCATGGTTAAACCGTGAGAAGCCCATCACGACTGTCGAGTTATCAATAAGCGCCTCCAGGCGCTCCAAACACTTCAGCGTATCTATGAGGATAACGCTCCTTCCCGTAGAAATCGGGTTTTCAACGCACGCTGCACCGGTTCAGGTGCTAGCGCGGATATGTCGCCACCCAGGCGTGCAATCTCTTTC
Source organism: Armatimonadota bacterium (assembly GCA_026392155.1). Taxonomy (GTDB): domain Bacteria; phylum Armatimonadota; class Armatimonadia; order Armatimonadales; family Armatimonadaceae; genus Armatimonas. The sequence continues at coordinate 28,649 of JAPLCP010000041.1, forward strand.
ACAATCGAAGACGAGAGATAGAGATACTCCGCACTCGTCATCAAAAAATAGGTCTCAATATCGGGTGCCATCTGCCGGTTGGCCAGCGCGATCTGGAACTCAAACTCAAAGTCAGAGACAGCCCGCAGGCCACGCACAATGACATGAGAGCCTTGCTCACGAACAAAGTTCACCAGCAATCCGTCGAAGCTCGTCACTTCAACATTGGGTAGCGACGTCACACACTCGCGGAGAGTTGCGATGCGCTCTTCCGGCGTAAACAAGACGTTCTTGCTGGAGTTTCGTCCGACCGCGACTAAGAGACGGTCGAAGGTTCCTGCGGCACGCTCGATAATATCAAGGTGGCCGTTGGTTGCTGGGTCAAAAGACCCTGGGTAAACTGCCGTGATAGGTTGGCTCACGATAGGCCATTCTACCGCAATTTTAAGAGTTTTTTACAATATTTGAACCCTTCATAAAAAAGAAGGAACCAAATTGCTATGAAACGAAACACGAACTCTCTTCTGCGCGGCGTCCAGGTTGCTGCCCCCTGCCATGAAAGCTGGGACGCCATGCCCGGCACCGACCAAGTCCGCTCCTGCGAGCGCTGCCAGCACAAGGTCTACAACCTCTCCGAAATGAGTGCCTCCGAAGCGGAAGCGCTGATCCGGGGCGCTGAGGGCCGCCTCTGTGTGCGCTTCTATCGCCGCGCCGATGGCACCGTGATGACCAAAGACTGCCCCGTGGGCACCAAGGCAATCCGCCAGAAACGAATCGCACAGACCGTCGCCGGGGTCGCCGCCGCCGTCGGAAGCGCCGCCGCGCTTCTTCGTCCACAGCCAGAGTCTCAGCCCGTCCTGAGCGCCCCCCTGCCCCTTACCGTCATCCAGAGCACACCGGAGCCGATCCAAGGCAACGTGATATTACAGCAGGCGGAAATGGGAGACATTGCCATTTCTAACCCGAAGACGCTCAACCGGAAATAGATTCGTGAAAACGGTATCATAGGGGCATGAGTGTTCTGGAAGCCGATGCCCCTCTTCTTGCGCAGGAATCAAGCCCTGTGCATGCCCCCCTTAAGGTCGCCACGGCCAGCGCTGTCCTACGCGATCTTTTTATCGTCACCTGGAGCGCCCCTATGGAGAAGCTTCAGGCTCTGGTTCCGCCGGGCACCACGCTGGAGCGCTTGCCCCGTAGCGACGGCCAGCTTGTCGGGTTTGTCCAGGTGATCTTTGCCCTCCGTGAGAACGCCCGCTGGTCGCCGCTCCCGAGCCAGCTGGGGGAAGACTACCAGGAAGCAACTCTGCAGGTGCTGACCCGCACCGAGAACGAGCGCAGCGCCGCGGTGATCAAGCACTTTGTTAGCAGCACGACTATCGCGACTAGTCTCTTACCCTTCAGTCGGGTTGCGGAAGAGAGCCGGTTCAGTGTCTATGTCGCCGGTGACCCCGCCCGCCAGACTTTCGAGCGTCTCGGGGTAAAAGTGACCACCCATGCGGTCCAGCTCCATCTTCGTGCAGAGTGCGCGGAGACTCCTGAGGCAACCATGATCGGCTCGTGGCATGAGTCCGTGCGGTTTCTCACGCGGCTGGAGAGACAGCTTCATCCCGCGCGGCTCTCCAAAGACGGCCAGAGTCTCTTTCGCACGCAGCACCCACCACTCTCCCCTCGTGCCGCGACACTTACCCACCAGGTCGTTCGGCCCTTCGATGACTTAGAGCTCGGCGAGCCGCTTTTGGCGCTCTACCAGGCAGAGCTTCCCGTGACCAACCTGCCGATCAAACAAAAGTAACACGCACACCCTCCAGCGCCTGCTCCAGCCGCCTGCCCAGCTCCCATGCGCCGGGGTTTTCCGTGGCGTGGTGCCCCGCGTCAATCAGCAGGAACCCCTGCTCAGCGGCGGCGACAAACTCGTGGTGCCGGATGTCGCCGGTTACCAGTGCATCGGCTCCGGCGCCTAGCGCTTCGGTGATCAGCTCCGCTCCTGCCCCGCCACAGACCGCGACACTCTGGACGGCCAGCGCCCGTGTGGGAGTCAGTGTGCGCGGCGCAATCCCTAGAACATTGCCCAGCTTGTTGAGAAAGTCTGTGGCCGTCAGTGGCTCCGGCAAGAGTCCCACCCGCCCGATCCCATCGCCACTGAGGGGGCTGGTGACACGCAACACTTTCACCTCGGTCAGTCCCAGAAGCCCCGCTAGGACATCGTTGATCCCGCCTGTGGCGACGTCCCAGTTGGTGTGGGCACAGGCAACCGCGATCCCATGACGCGCACAGGCCAGCACGACACTGCCCGGATGCGGCTCCGAAGCGAGCAGTGTTTTGGCAGGCTGGTAGATCAGCGGGTGGTGCGCGATTATCAAGCTCGCCCCGACTTTCTGCGCCGTCTCCACAGCCCGCTGCGTCACATCAAGGCACGCAACAATTCCCGTCAGCGGCGCTTTGAAATCCCCAATCAGCAGGCCGCGCGGGTCACTTCCCAGCGCAAGCCCGGGCGGGGCGAGCTGATCCAGCGCCACTAAGGCATCACGAATTGTCAGCATCTTAATAGCTCAAAAGAGTCGTGATCTCGCGTCCTACCAGCTTGCTACGGCCCTCTAAAAAGCCCAGCTCCACAAAGAAAGCAAACCCCACGGTCGCGCCACCGAGCTTCTCCACAAGCTGTCCCGCCGCCACAGCAGTCCCGCCGGTCGCCAGAACATCGTCCACAACGACCACGCGCTGACCGGGCTTGATCGCATCTACATGGGCCTCCAGCGCCGCCGTCCCGTACTCCAGTGCGTACTCCTGCGAAACCGTATGGTAGGGCAGCTTCCCTACTTTACGAAACGGTACAAACCCGACTCCGAGCTCATGGGCGATAGGTGCCCCAAAGAGAAACCCCCGCGACTCAATCCCCACAATCACATCGGGCTTGAGGCGCTTGATGTCCTCGGAGAGCGCGGCGATGACCTCGGCAAAGGCCACGGGGTCGGCCAGAACGGGGGTAATGTCTTTGAACATGATTCCGGGTTGCGGAAAATCGGGGATGTCACGAATGAGGGTTGCGGCTTTCATGGCTTCATTCTACACCAAGAACAGAAAAGGCCAGAGGCAGACGCCTCTGGCCTTCGTTCAAAAGACCTTTGTCTAGTCCTCAGCCTTCTTGCTGGCGTCGAGATACTCTACCGTCTTGACCAGATCGCCCTCGCGTAGCTCGATCAGCTTGACGCCCTGGGTCGAGCGGCTCTGGGTAGTCTTGATCTCGCTGACCTTCACCCGAATTCCGGTGCCATGCTCAGTGACGATCATCAGGCGAAGATTTTCCTCGCCCTCACGCGGGACGACGCAGGAGGCGATGAGATGCCCGGTGCGCGCCGTGATGTCCATCGTCTTGAGCCCCTTACCCCCACGTCCCTGGGTTTTGTAGGCCGCCATCGACGTGCGCTTGCCCAGGCCATTGGCTCCCACGACCAGCAGATCGGAGTCGTCGGAGGCGATGTCCATGGCGACCACGCGGTCTTCTTCGCCGTCTAAGACAATTCCGCGAACACCACCCGAGGCGCGCCCACTGGCGCGAACATCGGACTCTTTAAAGCGAATCGCCATTCCCTTGATCGTGGTCAGAACGATATTCTGCTCGCCATCGGTCATCTTCACCCAGTTGAGCTGATCGCCCTCGTTCATGTCGAATGTCACGAGGCCATTGGCGCGTAGGTTGGCAAACTCTGCAATACGAGTGCGCTTGATCTCGCCGCGCACCGTTCCCATGAAGAAGTACCCCTCGGCGTTCTTGAGGTTGCGGATCGGCACGGTCGCCGTGATGCGCTCGTCGGGGAGGATCTGGATCAGGTTGATCACCGCCATCCCCATCGCCGTACGGCTGGCTTCCGGCACTTCGAAGGCTTTTAGGCGGTAGACACGGCCCCGGTCGGTGAAGAAGAGAATATAGTCGTGCGTTGATGCGACAAAGAGATGCTCGAAGCCGTCTTCTTCTTTCGTCTTGCCCGCAATCCGGCCCTTACCACCACGGCCTTGGGTCGGGAAGGTGTCCATTTTCAGACGACGGATATAGCCATCACGGGTGATCGTGATCAGCATCTCCTCGTTGGCGATCAGGTCCTCAAGGTTGATCTCCTCCGCCTCGGTCTTCTCAATCACCGTCTTACGAGCATCGCCGAACTTGTCTTTGAGGTACTTCAGGTCGGCCTTGATCATTGCATTGACCCGGCGCGGATCCACGAGAATATCTTCGAGGCGTGCGATCTCTTTGAGGATCTCTTTGTACTCCGCCTCGATCTTGTCCTGCTCCAGCCCCGTCAGGCTACGGAGCTGCATGCTCAAGATGGCCTCAGTCTGGATTCCCGTGAAGCTGAAGCGCTCGATCAGGCTCTGGCGTGCGACTTCCGTGCTCCGTGAGCGGCGGATGATCGCGATCACCTCGTCGAGGTTCTGCACCGCGATCTGGTAGCCCTCTAGGATATGGGCGCGTGCCTTGGCGCGGGCCAGCTCAAAGCGGGTGCGACGGGTGATAATAATCCGTCGGTGGTCAATGTACTCCTGGAGAATCCCCTTGAGCCCCAGCAGCTTCGGGCCACGTCCATTGTCCACAAGCGAGAGCAGGATCACACCAAAGTTGAGGCGCATCGGCGTGTGCTTGAACAGATAGTTGAGCACTTTCTGGGGCAGCACATCGCGGCGTAGCTCGATAACCACGCGCATTCCGCTCTTATCGGTGTAGTCGTTGACCGCGGTGATTCCCTCGACTTTTTTCTCACGGGCGAGCAGACCAATCTGCTCGATCAGCTTGCTCTTGATCACCTGGTAGGGCAGCTCGGTGATAATAATCGCGGTCTTATTATTGTCCATCTGCTCAAAGTGGACTTTAGCCTGCATGGTCACCGAGCCACGCCCAGTCTCGTAGGCCGAGCGGGTGCCCTTCTGGCCTAGAATCAGCCCCGCCGTGGGGAAGTCGGGGCCGGGGATGAAGGCCATCAGCTCTTCCGTCGTGGCCTCCGGGTTCTCTAGGAGATGCGTGATCCCGTTACAGACTTCGGTGAGGTTGTGGGGCGGCATGTTGGTTGCCATACCCACCGCAATCCCCGTCGAGCCATTGCAGATTAAGTTAGGGAACTTCCCTGGCAACACCGACGGCTCACGGCGCTCATTATCAAACGTCGGAACAAAGTCAACCGTATCTTTTTCGATATCCTCCAGCAACTCCATGGCTAAAGGCGTCATACGGGCTTCCGTATAACGGTAGGCTGCGGGCGGGTCGTCGTCGATACTTCCAAAGTTTCCCTGACCGTCTACCAGTGGGTATCTTAGGGAGAAGTCCTGCGCCATACGCACCATTGTCATATAGATCGCTTGATCGCCGTGAGGATGGAAGTTACCAATCGTCTCCCCGACGATCTTCGCGGACTTTAAGTGGCGGTTATTGGGCGATAAACCGAGCTCTCGCATGGCGTAGAGAATGCGGCGCTGCACGGGCTTGAGACCATCGCGGACATCGGGGAGAGCGCGGGAGACGATGGTGGACATCGCGTAGCCTAAGTAGCTGGTGCGCATCTCGTCGCTGATCTCGATCTTGGGGCCATCGTAGACCATCACGCTGACTCCAGGGGCAGCTAAGGTCTGGGGCACTTCCGGAAGATCGTCGTCTTCAGGCATAGCTTCAGCGGGGCTTGTTAGTTCATCGGGCATAAAAAATCCTCAAACAAAAGGCTACCGGGACACTCCGGAGGGTAGCGGGGAAGCGGAAATCACACGCTATTTTACCATGAAATGCGCTAAAATGGGTTATGCTACCCCTCATGCCTGCCCTTGTCGCCTCTGTCCAGCCACCGTCGTGGGAGACACGGAAACGCGCTTTTGACTACGATGCCAGCAAGCCGCTCAGTTTCAAGGAGACACTTACTGAGAGTCGGTTAAAGCTAAGCTTCACCAACCTGCGCGGCGAGACGGTCACGGCGCTCTACCAGAAGCCCGAGGGTGCTGGCCCGTTTCCTTGTGTCGCGCTGCTGCATGGATTAGGTGGCAGTAAAGAGCAGCTCTTCTCCCTCATGGCCCCGGAGCTGATCAAGCAAGGCTTCGCAGTGATTGCCCTAGACGCCGCGCTTCATGGTGAGCGCAAGATCGAGGGCAAGAGCCCGCAGGCCGCGTTTCTGCAAGTCGTCCCTGATACCGTGAAAGACTGGCGGCAGGCGCTGGACTGGCTGGGAACCCGTCCTGAGATCAACAAGAACCGCATTGGGCTTTTGGGCTACTCGATGGGCGCGTTCCAGGGCAGTATCCTCATGGGAGTCGAGCCACGCTTTCAAGCCGCCACTCTCTGCGTCGGGGGGGACCCATTTGTCAAGTTTCCCGGTGCCGCGCTCGCCTCCCCGAGCAACTTTATCGGCCACGCCACCCCGCGCCCGGTCTACTTTGCCAATGGCACCAAAGACACCACGGTTACCCCCGCCGCCTCGAAAGTCCTGATCAGCGCCGCAAAAGCCCCCAAGGTAGTGAACTGGATCGAATCGGGCCACATCCTACCCGCCGATGACGTGAAGAAGGGTTTGAGCTGGCTCGCGCTCCGGCTCAAGCTCCCCACCGCCGCCGATAAATACGCCGTGCCCGAGGCGGCAAAACTTAGCTTCGCGCCTATCGAAGATGCCGATGCAAGAGTCGAGAAAGTCAGCTTCACCAACGCCAGCAAAGAGGCCGTCAGCGGGCTCTACGTCCGCCCCAAGGACGGCACTGGCCCATTTCCCCTTGTCTTGGTTCTGCACGGCAAGGGTCATAGCAAAGAGCGCATGCTCAACACGATGAAGCGCGAGTTCGCCAGCCGAGGGATCGCCGCGATCGCCCTAGACGCCGCAGGCCACGGCGAGCGCAAGCCGAATACCGACACGGAGGCGATCTTCACGACCACGATCAAAGACTACCGCCAGCTCCTGCCAGATCTCCTAGAGCGCCCCGAGATTAACTCTGAGAAAGTCGGGCTGATCGGCTTCTCAATGGGCGCGATGATGGGAACGATCCTCACCGCCATTGACGAGCGCATCCGGGTCGCGCTCCCCTGTGTCGGCGGCGAGCTCGATACGCTCCCGGAAACCTGCCGCCCCGCCCTCTTTGCCCCCTACCTCACCGATCGACCGATCGCTTTCGTCAACGGCCACAACGACCCTACCGTCCCTGAGGCAAGTGCCAAGAAGCTCCATTCTGCGGTTGGCACGAACCCCACGATCTTCTGGTACGACGAAGCCGACCACACGATTCCCAAACCGACGCTTCGTCTCGGAACGGACTGGCTTGTAGAGAAACTGAAATGAAACGTACGGCGCTTGGTCTGACACTTGGGGCGGTGCTTCTCGGCTGTAGCCTTGCCAGAACCCATCCCACCAGAACCCATCCCCCGGCCCCTTCCCTGCCGCAAGGAAGGGGAGACCCGAGGGGATTTTTGGCCAAGTACTGTGCTCCGTGCCATACGGGGGAGAAAGCGAAGGGGAACTTTCGCACCGAAGTGCTAACGCCAGACAGCTTCAAAGACCGGGCACTAAAGGCTAAGTGGGCCGAGGCGGTGAACCAGCTAAACAGCCAGCTCATGCCCCCACGCGAAGCCGCACAACCGACAGCGGCAGAAGTGGCGACGTTTGTGGATTGGGTCTCGGCGGAGACCAAGAAGGCCGAGGACGCGCTTAAGGACAAAGCCCCGGTGATTCGGCGGCTCACGCGGGATGAGTATAAAAACTCCATCAAGGACCTCACCGGCGTGGACTTTGACACATCAGGCTTTCCCGCCGACCCATCGGGGGGCGGCTTTGACAACAATGCCCGCAATCTCACGGTCTCCCCGCTGCATGTCGAGCTCTACGCCAACGCCGCAAAACAAATCCTGGATCAGGCACTTGTCGAGGAGGGTCAGCCGCGCCCGGAGAAGATTCTCTGGCGCTTTGATCCGAAAAATACGGCGATGGACTCGCGAAGGGTGAAGCTGGACGCCAAGAACAATTTTGTGATTGTCAATGGCGGCAAGAACACGGAAGAGGGCGACTGGGTTGTCGTGCATCATGAGAGCTGGGACAAAGGCGTAGACGCACGCAACTTCGCCGTGCCGGTCGAGGGCAACTACATCATTCGGCTCCGCGCCGCTGGTCGCGTGCCGGGCAGAGCGCAGGTCACTGACGCCGCCGATAAAATCCTGGCCTTTCGCTGTGATCAGCAAATGCGGGAGAACCCCAACGGTGCCAAGTACCACCAAGAGGCCTACCAGCGCGATCTGAAGCACTTCGCCACCGACCCGATCTACGGCTACGGCCCGCCGCGTGTGAAAGTCGTGCAGCACCTTGGCTCGCAGCCGCGCACGGTGGCCGAGGTGGATATCACCGAAGGCCCCAAGACCTACGAGTTTCCCACACGCTTCTCGACCCAGTCCGCCGGGATCAACTTCCACTACGCCTACGACATTCCCAAGGTGCTAGAGAACTTCTGGTGCCAGGGCAACGATGCCTTCGCGCGCCCCGAGCTTCTGATCGACTGGTTCGAGCTTGAAGGCCCCATCTACGATGCTTGGCCACCCACCAGCCATACAAGGATTCTCTTTCCGTCGCCCCTGCGCCAGAGCAACGAGCGGGAATATGCGAAGCAGGTGCTCGCAAAGTTCATGCGACGTTCCTATCGCAGGCCCATTGCGGAGGCGGAGCTGACGGGTAAGCTGGAGCTCTTTGACCAGGCGCGACAAGACAAGCTCAGCTTTGTCGAGGCGATCAAGGCTCCGCTCACGGCAGTTCTGGCCTCGCCCAACTTTCTGTTTCTCATGGAAGCTCCCGGCAAGCTCACCGACCACGCGCTGGCGGCTCGCCTCTCCTACTTCCTCTGGGCCGCGCCACCCGACGAGCTCCTGACCCAGCTCGCCGACTCGGGGAGGCTCCACGAGCCCGCGACTCTCAAGCAGCAGACCAACCGCCTGCTCGCCGACCCGCGCTCGTCGGAGTTTGTGCGGCGCTTTGCCGGGCAGTGGCTGGGACTGAACCAAGTGGGCGCGAATCCGCCCGCCGCCGATCTCTTCCCTGGCTACGACCGGCACTTTGAGCTCTCGATTGTGGGAGAGTCTGAGGCGTTCTTTGCAGAGATTTTAAAGAGCGATCTCGATGCGCTGAATCTGATCAAGTCCAGCTTTGTCGTGGTCAATGAGCGCCTCGCCCGTGCCTATGGGATTCCCGGTATCAAGGGCGATGCATTTCGGCGGGTGGCCGTCCCGCCCAGTGTTCCGAGGGGCGGCGTCCCAACCCAGGCCAGCATCCTTACGATCACGTCGAACGGGACGCGCACCTCGCCGGTGAAGCGCGGCACGTGGATCATGAAGACCCTGCTCGGGGCTGATCCGGGGCTGCCCGTGGCCAATGCCGGTGAGATCGCCGCGCGGGTTCCGGGCATCGAGAAAGCGACGGTTCGCAAGCGCCTCGAAATCCACCGCACCCGGCCACAGTGTGCCCGCTGCCACAGCCGCATCGACCCACTTGGGTTCTCCCTCGAAAACTTCGACGCGTCGGGGGCGTGGCGCGAGCGCGAGGGCTTTGGCTACAAGGGCCGTGTCGAGCAGAACGACCCGCGGATCGACGCCAGCTCGCAGCTCCCCGATGGCACCAAGATCACCGGCGTGGACGGCCTCCAAGACGCGCTCCTCGCCCGCAGCGACGACTTCCTCACCTGCCTCTCCACCAAGCTCCTGACGTTTGCCCTCGGCCGCGAACTGAGCATCGCCGACCGGCCCCTGGTTCAAAGCGCTGTCGGCCACATGAAAGAGCGTAAGAATACCCTGCGCTCCCTGATCGAATACACTGTCACCTCGGAGGCATTTCGCACCAAATGAATCGACGATTTGTTCTACGCGCCGCAGGCGCAAGTTTATTGTTACCGATGCTCGATGCGATGTTGCCACGCCGGACAACAGCACAGGGTGGCTTCCAGCCGTGGGAAAGATGCGATGTCAAGCACCCGCGCCTGATCTGCTGCTACATCCCCAACGGGGTCAATATCGCCGAGTGGGTGCCCAAAGACGCGGGGGAGAGCTACACCCTCTCCCCGACACTCCAGGCACTGGCAAGCATTCGGAGCGAGTTCACGGTTCTCTCAGGGCTAGGCCATCCCCAGTCCGAGGGCGGGCACTCGGGAGCGGACACGTGGCTGACGGGCGCGAACCTCAAGAGCAAGCCCGGCTCGGACTACAATAACTCGATCTCCATGGACCAGATGATCGCCGCGGCACACGCCAAGGCGACCCGCTACCCCTCGCTCCAGCTCTCGGATATGTCGGGGACGGGCAGCGCGGGGCACTCGCACACGCTCTCGTTTGATCGCAATGGGACGCCGCTGCCCTCCGAAAACTCCCCCCGACGGCTTTTCGAGCGCCTCTTTGTGCCCGAGAACGCCGCCGACCGGGCCGCTGCGCTCCGACGCTACACCCAGCGCCGCTCGATTCTCGATGAGATCTCTGCCGAGGCCAAGGCACTCGATAAAAAACTCGGCACCGATGACAAGAAAAAGCTCGATGAGTACTACACCTCGGTGCGGGAGACGGAGCAGCTGGTCGGGCGCTTGCAAGGCTGGATCGATGTCCCTAAGCCCAAAGTCTCGGAGGCGGGCCTCGGCCTGAACATGCAGCCTGGCAACGCGCATGACCGGCCCATGTGGCTGGATGTCATGCTCCAGCTCAGCTATCTTTCGTTTGTGACCGACACGACACGCGTCATTACCTTTGAGTGGTCGCGCGAGGCAGGTGGCTTTGGCGGCGGCGGCGAGAACCACCACGAGCTCTCGCACCACGATGGCAGCCCCGAAAAACTCAAAAAGCTCGCCGAGATCGACAAGTTTCACCTCAGCCGCTTAGAGCGCTTTGTAAAACTACTCGCCGCCACGCAAGAGGCGGAGAGCCGGATGCTGGATCGGACCATGATCGTCTTTGGCTCAGGGATGAACTCAGGCACGGGCACGGGAGATCACTCACCGAAAAACTTGCCCCTACTTCTGGCGGGTGGAAAAGCGCTGGGGCTTAAGCACGGACGGCACCTCGCCTTTGACCAAGACAAGCACCCCCCCCTCTCTAATGTGCTCCTTACCCTGCTACAAAAGTCGGGGGTGGAGACCGAAAAATTCAGCGACTCGACCGGAACGCTGGGATAGGTTACAATAGAGCCAACAGATGAGCCACTCCACTTGGCGTACCAAGAATCCGCTGGTCTCGTTCCGCCATGCGGTTGAGGGACTCGGCCATGCTTTTCGCACCCAGCGGAACATGCGCTTCCACATCCTCACGTTTTTAGCTGTCTTCTTAGCGGGCCTGATTCTACGCCTGCCACGGGTGGAGATGCTGGCCCTAGTATTCTGCGCCGCGCTGGTGATGATCACAGAGATGTTTAACACCGCCATTGAGGCGACTGTGGACATGATCACCCAAAGCTACCACCCCGCCGCTAAGTTCATCAAAGATGTTGCCGCAGGAGCCGTCTTGATCTCCGCCATTACGGCAGTTCTTGTCGGGGGAGTGGTGTTTTGGGGAGCGGTTCACCTCAATACACTCTCTATCCGCCTAGTTCAGCCCCCCACTGTCCCTGTCTTTCTGGGGGCATTTGTCCTGCTCCTCCTGACTGTGTTTCTGGGCAAGATCGCCGGGCGCAAGGGCTCGCTTCTCCAGGGCGGTGTCATCTCGGGGCACTCCGCGATTGCGTTTTATATCGCAGGAGTCATTGTCTTTCTCGTCCCTCAACCAGCGGTTGGGCTGCTGGCTCTTGGGCTGGCGGCTCTCGTGGCACAGTCCCGTGTTGAGACCAAGATCCACACGCTTCGGGAGGTCGTTGCCGTGGCGGTCATTGCCCTCACTCTGGCCGCTCTGGTGCTCCAAGTCCCTCAGTGGCTGGGCTTTCATCTGCCCACGACGCAGCTGCCCGTCTGGGCACCGTCTCCACAACCCTCACAAAAATAACCTATGGACCCTGATAGTTTACCTCTCGCCTTTTTACTCGCCAGCAGCTTGCTGGTGCTTCTCCTGATCCTGCTCATGGGCGCTTTTTCCATGGCAGAAGCTGCCCTTCTCTCGCTCCGCTCCACACGGGTCGAGCAGCTCGTCGAAGAAAGTCGGCGAGGAGCGAGGGCCGTTCAGGCACTCTTAGAAAACCAGCCCCGCATGATCGCCACCACCCAAGTGGGCATGACGATCTGTGGGTTTACGGCAGCAGCCGTCGCCGCGACCGTGCTCGCGCACCCGCTCGTTCCAACCGTCCGGCACCTGATCGTCAGTCCCAACTACGCTCGAATCGTTGCCTCCGCGGTCATCACCATCCCGATTGCACTCCTGGCGATGGCACTCGGGGGGATGCTCCCCAAGTCCCTGGCACTTCAAGCGCCCGATTACTGGGCCATGCGCCTCGCTCCGTTTGTGCGCGGGTGCATGCCCCTTTTCACGCCGTTCTCCGGGCTGATTCTGGGGCTGGTGCGGATTGTGGCACCGCAGGCACGCTTCGAGTCGCCGATGATGACCCGCGAGGAGTTCGAAAAATTCGTGGACGACCAGGGCAAGGGGGGTGGCATTGACGAAGGCGAGGAGGAGATTATCAAGAATATTATCGAGATCTCCGAGACGGAGGTGCGAGAGGTCATGACCCCGCGTGTGGACATGGCCGCTGTCGCGATCACCGCTCCCCCCGAAAAAGTCGTCGAGCTGATTCTCTCGTCGGGACACTCACGCATCCCGGTCTATGCCAACACAATTGACAATGTGGTGGGCATTCTGCATGCCAAGGACCTGCTCAAGCTCTTTGCCAGCACGGACCGCCAGGTGAGCCTGGGCAAGCTCATGCGCCCCCCGTATTTTGTCCCCGAGACCCGCCGCGTCTCCGATCTCTTAGAGACTATGCGCCACTCACATCATCAGCTCGCCATTGTGCAAGATGAGTACGCGGGCACGGCGGGGATCGTGACCATTGAGGACGTTTTAGAGGAGATCGTCGGGGAGATCCAGGACGAGTACGACACCGATGAGCCCGAGATCACCGTCCTCTCGCCCACCGAAACTCTCGTAGACAGCCGCCTGAGCCTGGATGACATCAACGAACGCCTCGGCACCACGCTAGAGCACGAGGACTATACCACCATTGGCGGCTTCGTCTTTGGGATCCTCGGCCACGAACCCACGGTAGGAGAGCGCGTCCTCGCGGAGGGTGTCGAGCTGGTGGTCGAGACCCTGGAAGGCAGGCGCATCAAGACCCTCCGCGCCATCCGCCTCCCTGAGTTCCCTAAAAACGGAGCAGAGAGCTAAAACGCCATCGGAAACGACTCTGTAGCCGCCTCGTTTTCGCGCTCTTCGTCAAAGAGCCGGATGAGCGCCTGCTCGATCATCTTCACCCCGAACTGTCCTCTGGCATGCCGTCGCACCTTGCCATCTTTGTCAAAGAGAAAGTACGTCGGCCACGCGTCCACCTTCAGCTCATCGCCGATAGAGTGATCGTTGTCGAAGATCAGCTTCTCGGTAATGCCAAGCTCTTTGGCCACTTCGAGCACTTTAGCCTCGTCAAGATCAAATTCCCCCATAGGCCGATGCACCGCGACTACCTCCAAACCCTTCGGCCCATATTCATCTCGCAATTTTTGCAAATGTGGCATATTCGCATGACAAGAAGGACAGGACTTTGACCAAAAAGACACCAAACCAACATGATTTTCAGTTAAAATATGCATAAAAAATCCCAGCATTAACAGCAAACAAATAAAGCATCTGAACACGTATTAAAGATG
>JAPLCP010000071.1 GCA_026392155.1 Armatimonadota bacterium
CTAACTGTTCGAGAAGTTGGTTCTAAGACCATAGATGCAAAAGGTGACCGGGAAAGAGTAAATGAAGCAGGCGGGTTTTTCTTCGTCATAATCTTACCACCACCTCCACCATGCGATTTGTTGAAACCAATAATATTCTGATATGAAGGATCAAAAATATTTGCAAAGTTTAAATAGCTAGGAAAAAGAACAGGGTTGGAGTACACTGTACCATCTCCTGGCAGAGGCTGAACAGTAATTCCAGCATGTGCTGTTATTTGTTCAAATATGAATATCTGTGAGGGTACAGGGCCACTCCCAACCCAATCATACTGAAATTCAATTTCTCCAGAAATATAAGCAGAATATTTTCCAGGCCATGTAGCAGACCCTGGCACATAACCGACATGCCCTCCGGATAAAGGCGAACTTCCATTCATAACATTACCATTAGGCAAGGTCACACTCGTATAAACGATTGGAGATTTTGTCCGAGTGATTTTCCAACCATGATCATTCTCTGAAAGGACGTATCCTTGACCAAATGCACAGTCTACTAGAGCTAAAGGTATCACTAAAGATACAAAATTCCTAATTTTCATATAAAAACCTCATTATTTCTCATTTCAGATCATAGTGGAATTTCACCCGGAAGTCGTGGGATTTCACCCGGAAGTCGTGGGATTTCACCCACTCCTGACACACCAACAGTTCCTATCTTAGAATCCTTGAGTCAGTGAGAGCATAATTGCTCCCGAAAAAAAGTCTATCACATGAATAACATTCAATGCAATACTTAATCTTAAAAAATTTAGACTTTTTTGTGATAGTTCTTTGACACTATCTACCCAACCGTATGGGGACAAACTTTGGGGTACAATGCGGCTTATGAAGCCTCTATTTCGCGTCGGTGCTGCGCTGCTTGCGGCGCTGATACTCACCCTCCCCACCCTGGCTCAGAACAAGATCAAGCTTGTGGTATGGGGCTTACAGTCTGGCAAGGAAACCGCTGGACTGGATGCGCAGATCGCAGAGTTTGAGAAGCGCAACCCTGGCATCACGGTCTCCAACCTCTCAATGGGCGCGGGTACCATGAACCCCCAGAAGCTCATGACGGCCATCGTCGGCGGCGTCCCCCCAGATGTTATCAACCAGGATCGCTTCACCATTGGTGACTGGGCGAGCCGGGGGACCTTTACACCTCTGGATAGCTTCCTCGCAACAGAGAGCGGCCCTGATGCTGTCAAAGCGGACGACTACTACCCGGCCGCCTGGAACGAGGCACTCTACCAGGGCAAGGTCTACGCCATTCCGACAGGGATTGATGACCGGATGCTGATGTACAACCGTAAGCTCTTCCGGGAGGCAGGCCTCGATCCCAATAAGCCGCCTAAGACCTGGGACGAGCTGCGGGACTACGCCAAAAAACTCACCAAGTACAACGCCGACAAGACCTACGCCAGTATCGGCTTTATCCCAAACTTTGGCAACTCCTGGTTCTACATCTACTCCTGGATGAACGGTGGGAGCTTCATGAGCCCAGATGGCAAGACGTGCACCCTAGCCGCGCCTGAGAACATCGTGGCCATGACCTTTATGAAGCAGCTCTATGACGATCTGGGGGGCTACGATAAAGTCAGTGTCTACCAGTCCGGCTTCCAAGGCGGTGAGCTCGACCCATTTTTCACTGGCAAAGTGGCCATGGTGATTAACGGCGACTGGATGGTGGGCAACGTGGCCCGCTACGCCCCCGATCTGGACTTTGCCATCGCTCCCCCACCCTCACCCAAAGAGCGCATCGCCCGCAGGGGGCGTTTCGCAAATGAAAAAGATGAGCACATTACCTGGACGGGTGGCTTCTCTCTGGCAATTCCCAAGGGCACCAAGCACCCTAAGGAGGCCTGGAAGTTTATTCAGTTCCTCTCTAGTGAGGAAGGCAACCGTATCTACAACAAGGCTCAGAAAGCCTACAATGAGAAGATCGGGCGGCCCTATGTCTTCCGGCTCGCCGCCAACAAAAATGTCAATGTGATGCTCTTTCGGGAGTTCTCCCCCGCCAATGAGCGGCTCGCGGGGGCACTCAAGGCCTACATTGACATGCTCCCCCACGCCCGCTACCGCCCCGTCACGTTTATTGGACAGAAGCTCTGGGATGCTCATGTGCGTGCCTTTGAGCGTGCTTGTCAGGGAGCGCAGACTTCTGAGGCCGCGCTTCAGGAGCAGCAAGCGCTCGTACAAAAAGAGCTTGACAAGGCCTTCGCTCGCGAGAGCCTGCCACTCTTCAACTGGACACCGCCCGTGCTGGTGTGTGCGGTTCTCGGACTGCTCGGGGTGGGCTACGGCGCGTGGCGTGGGCAGAAACTCGTCGGCAAGAGCCGCATGGCCCGTCAAGAGGCGCTGGCGGGCTGGCTCATGGCTGCACCGTGGATCATGGGATTCTTGGTCTTTACCCTCGGCCCCATCCTCACCTCGCTCATGCTGGCCTTCACCGACTACGATGTTCTCCACCCCGCACGTGCCGTCGGGCTGGGCAACTTCAAGGAGCTCCTCACCGACGACCGCGAGCTGATCACCAAGGCGATTGGCAACGCGACCTATCTCTCTGTGTTTGGCATCCCACTTGGGATGGTGACTGGCCTCTCGATTGCACTGCTACTCAACCAAAAAGTCAAGGGGATGAACTTCTACCGCACGGCGTTCTATATCCCCAGCATCGTCCCGGCGATTGCCAGCGCGGTGCTCTGGGTGTGGCTACTAGCAGGCGATCCCAACAAGGGCCTGGTCAATGCTCTCTGGAAAGAGACCTTCACGGCCTGGTTTGGCTGGACTCCTCCCGGCTGGTTTGGCGTCCCTGAGTGGGCAAAACCAGGTCTGATTGTCCAGGGCCTGTGGGGAGCAGGCGGCGGGATGATCCTCTGGCTGGCGGGCTTGCAAGGTGTGCCCCAGAGCCTCACCGAGGCTGCGCTAATTGACGGAGCCAATGTCTGGCAGCGCTTCCGCAACGTCACCTTGCCGCTGCTCTCGCCCTATATCTTCTTCAACCTGATCATGGGCACGATCGGTGCCCTGCAAGAGTTCGATAGAGTCTACGTCATCGGGGGCGGCGATGGTGGCACCGGCCCGCTGGACTCGCTACTGGTTCCCGTGCTCTATCTATTTAACAACGCGTTTCGCTACTTCAAGATGGGCTACGCCAGCGCCATTGCCTGGGTAATCTTCATCATCATTCTGGGCCTGACCCTGGTTCAGTGGCGCTTGCAAAAACACTGGGTGCACTACGAGGTAGACAAGAAATGATCCTAGCACTTTCTTTTTTGAACCCATCCCCCCGGCCCCCTTCCCGCTACGAAGGAAAGGGGAGAGGAAAAGGGGGAGCACCGAGAGGGTTTTCTCCCCTCCCTGCCCTGAGGGAGGGTGGCGTAGCGAGGAACGAGCGAAGCCGGGTGGGTTCGAGCCGGGTGGGTTTGGAACGGGTGAATTTACAATGAACGCATTTATTTGGCTTCTCGCGATTATCGCGATCATCACCGCGCTGATCTACGGCGTCAGTGTGATTGTTGCAGCGGTACGGGTTCGTAATCTGGCGGCAGCGACGGTCACGGCGGCAGTGCTGGCGGGAATGCTCGCCCTCACGCTCTTGGTGCGCTTTGCCCCAGTGAGCCTTGCTCTAGGTATCGTCGTGGCACTGGGGAGTGCGCGCTGGCTTCGGGCACTGACGCGCAATGCCTCCCATGCCAGTGAGATCACGCGGCTCTCAGCGACGCATCTAGCGCTTTTAGTGGGCTCGTTTATGTTCATGGTGCCCTTTGCATGGCTCCTCTCGACCTCCCTCAAGGCCGATGACGAGCAGGCGGTCTTTCCTCCCGTCTGGATTCCCACGCAGCACCGGACTACCGACCTCCTCAAGATGAAAGATGGCAAGCCTGCCCGGCTCTCACAAGCAACGGCAGGCGACTATGCCGGAATGCTCGTTGCTGAGATTGAGGAGCTGCCCGATGGCAAGATCCTGGTCAAGCCCATGATCAACGAGAACGCGGTCCAAGGCATGGCCCCTCCCAGGCCCATGATGCGCAGCGAGCTCACGAAGCTTCGCCATGTCGCCCCAAAGTGGGATAACTACTCCGAGGCGCTGGCGTATCTGCCGCCGGACACGCACTACGGCCTGACGTTTTTAGGCAACACGCTCTTTCTGACGCTCATGAGCGTGCTCGGAACGCTGCTGGCCTCCTCGATGGTCGCCTACTCGTTTGCGCGGCTCTCCTGGCCAGGCCGAAATCTGCTCTTTGGGATCTTGCTCGCCACGATGATGGTGCCGGGTGCCGTGACCCTCATGCCGCAGTTCTTGATCTTCCGGAGCCTCGGCTGGATCGACACGCTCAAGCCACTCTGGGTACCCGCATTCTTTGGGTCAGCGTTTAATATCTTCATGCTGCGCCAGTTCTTTCTCAGCATCCCCGGCGAGCTGGAAGACGCGGCAAAGATAGACGGCTGCGGCCCGTTTGGGGTCTACTGGCGCGTGATGCTGCCGCAAGTAAAGCCCGCGCTGGCGGCGATTGCGATCATGGCCGTGATGGGCGCGTGGAACAACTTCCAGGGACCGCTGATCTATCTCAGCTCCTCGGAGCACATGCCACTTGCCTACGGGCTCCAGCTCTACCAGCAGCAACACGGCGGCGAGCCTGGCCTGCTCATGGCCGCCTCGACCATGGTCGTGATGCCGATCATCCTTCTCTTCTTCTTCACTCAGCGCTACTTTATCGAAGGCGTCAGCCTCACAGGACTCGGGGGACGTTAAAAAGAATAACATACTTCTCCTAAATTTATCCACTTTGTCCGAAAGAGTAAGTATGAAGACACTTTTTGGGACAAGACAGGGCTGGGTGGGGATCTCCACGGTGCTCATGCTGGCGGCGCTGATCACGGAGCGCCTAGCGCATCCGCTGGCCGCGACGCTCTTTGATGTGGCATCGGACTTCTTTAGCTTACTCGGCGTGCTCTTGCTGACGATCACGCCGCTTGCGCTGGAGGTACTGATCCATCGTGGGAAAAGTGAGGAGCTCGTGCGTTGGGGCCGAGCCTTGGGCGGTGTGGCGCTGTGCTTTGCATGGCTGCTGCACCTGATGATGTGGCCCATCTACTGCATCGCCTGGGGTGGCCTGATCGCCGGGCCGATTATGACCCTTCAGAGCCTAACCAGCATCCCACAACATACCAAGCTTGGCGAGTCGCTCCAAGTTTGGCTCTATGGCTTTCTGGCCTACGCGCCGCTTGTCACCACGATCGTTCTGCTCTGCCAGCAAGCGTTTCTTAAGACCCTCAGCGATAGTCTTGCTCGCTCGCGGCGGATCTACTGGCTCTCCCTCACGGCGGCGGCGGTGGTATTTTTGTTGCGCCCCGCGGTGATGGGCTACCATGTGCGGCAGGCCCTGAGCACCAAGAGCGATGCCCAGCGCGAGAAATCGCTCACCCTACTGCGGCTCTTTGGCGCGGAGTACGACCTGCGAGTGCGTGCGTTCCGACGTCCGCCCACCTACCCAATGTTTCTGGCGGGTGGCGGCATCTTCACCAGTGAGATCTTTGGACAACGCGGGGAGACGCCCGACGAGGCGCGAAAGGTCTACTTCCTGATGACGGGAACGCCGTTTAGCAAGGCCCCGACGCCGCCTGCCCAAAAGAGCCTGCTGGACCAGAACGACCAGATGCAGATCGAGGAGACGGGCGGTGAGCGGGTTGGCTCCACCATAGACGGCCTCAAGCTGGCCCTCTCGGAGCGCGAGGTGCGCTACTCCCCCAGCACCCAGACGGCGCAGACACACTGGACGCTCGCTTTTGAGAACACCACCAGCGAGTCGCAAGAGGCCCGTGCCACGATCACGCTTCCCGAAGGTGCGGTCGTCAGCGATGCCTGGCTCTGGATCAACGGGGAGCAGCGCCCGGCGGCCTTTGGCGGAAAAGCCCAAGTCCGTGCCGCCTACCAGGAAGTCGCCGTCGTCCAGCGCCGCGACCCGCTCCTCGTCACCTGCACCGACCCGCGCCGTGTGCTCCTCCAGTGCTTCCCCGTACTCCCCAAGAAGTCCATGCAGATCCGCCTGCAGATCACACAAACAGCGTTTGTTGGCAAGCTGACTCCTGCGCAGCTCACCGAGGTGAACTTTGAGCAGCCTAGGACGACGATCGAGCACACCAAGGTCAATGGTAAGCCCTGGAGCGGCGAAGCACTTGCCGTCGCGCCACTTGCCCTGCCCGCCGGACTCGTGCAGAAAGCGGCTCCCAATGTTGGCCCAAGCGATGTGATCGTCGCCGTGGACACGTCGGCGAGTGTCGGAGAGAAGATCGAGATCACCAAGTTAATCACCGCGCTCAAGACACTGCCAAGCGGCTCGCGGGTGAAGTTTGTCAACACCCGCATCGAAAAAGGTGACGAGAGTGGCTGGAGCGACGCGGCGCAGGTGTCAGAGAGTTTCTTGCGCGCACAGCACTTTGTCGGTGGCGTGGACGCGGTTCCCGCCCTCAAGCGCCTGAGCCAACTTACGGAGCGCCCGACGACGATACTCTGGCTACACGGCCCCGTCCCGCAAGAGGCCGTCTCCCCCCAGCCACTCTTGGAGGCGCGGAGCCTGCATAACAACACGCCATCGCTGGTAGGGCTCTTAGTCGCGCCGGGCCAAGATGTGGTCATGGACGCGCTGGCCACCGACAAGCGCATCCACACTCTAGAGGGCACCGACTGGCCCGCCGCCGTTCAGCGAGCCGCACAAGCCGCAGCCCGTACATTGGCTCCCCCAGGATTGGGGGCGGGGGGGGAATCCAGTGTACGGGAAGCTGTCCCACTGGGCGGACGGGAGCCTGCGCTCGGGGGCATCTATATCGCCCCCAACACGGATGCCGATAGCCAGACCGACTGGGCACGGCTTGCCGCCACGAGCCGGGTGCTCCGCGCCTGGTACACTGGCTACGACCAAGATGCCCTCGCAAAAGCCGCTGCCCGCCGACGTCTCATCACGCCCCTCTCGGGTGCTGTCGTGCTGGAGAGTATCGAGCAGTACAAGCGTCATGGTCTTGATCCCAACAGCGGCCAGCCCCAGTCCGGTGCCCCCGATGTCGCCAGTGCCAGCGTCCCTGAACCCGGAACACTCGCCTTCGTGAGCCTTGGCGGCTTGATCTTTCTAGCACGTCGCCGAAGAAGATAGGAAAGCCCTCCGCCCCCGATTGGGAGGAGGGGCGGGGAGGAAGGTGCTACTTCGTCGGCGCGGGCACAAAGACGAGCCAGTCGGCTTCGGCCTTGAGCTCGGCAGGATTAGCGGTTCGGACATTGGCCACGGGAACGACTTTCACCAGCGCGATCTTAGTTCCGAGCGGGCGCTTGAAGTGCGTCCGCGCCGCCGTTCCCATTCCCCCATCGGAGTGGAAACTTCCGTTCACATGGTAGACCACGTGGCCTTTGTCCAGCGCTTTGACAATCGTCTCTGCCATCGTGTCATCGCGGAGGCACTGTGCTTCGTAGATGCTGCGGAGCCGCGCCTCGCTCATGGCGGGGCCGTGGCTGGCTCCCATCCCGGTCATCGTGGCGTAGAACTTTGTCTGGTAGGCATCTCCCAGCGGAGCGGTGATGGCGGCGGCGATAAGAGGCTTCTCGACAGGCATGAGGCCCTCTAGCCCGGCAAGCCCTTTTTGTCCAACAAGCCGGACGTATTTATTGGGCGCATTGGAGCCAAACACGGCGAGCTTGTTGGCTTTGGCGTACTCCACCATCGCGCGGTAGTCCGTCGGATAGGTCTTCCAGAGCGTCACGGCTTTTGCAAACGCCGCCTCGTCGATCTTGCCTGAGAGATAGTCGTCTAGGCCGGGCTGACCGTCGCGCTCGATCATCTCCATCGCGAGCGCTAATTTCGGCCCGATTTTTTTGTGCAGCTCCGCAAAAAGCCGCGCTTCGAGCTTGTGCGTCTCGGGATCGTCGTGCTGCTCGCCCAGAAAAATCGCATTGGCCTGAGCCAGCCGCCCCGCTAAATCCCGCCAGCGCAGAGTACGCCCCGTCGTTGCTTCAACCACTCGCCAGTTCTCTGTCTCATCTCGCATCATGGTCAGATGATACCTGAAAGGGCTTGCCTAAAGCGCTCTGCCCACTCCCAGCTCTCAAAGCCGGTGATCGGAGCCACGGTCACACATGCTCCCGGCTCACAAAGCGGCTCTAGCTCAGCCATGATGGCTTGGGTGTGCTCAATAAAGCGTGGGTAGGCGGCGGCGGCGAAGTCTTCATCGCCCAAAGTTGCCATGAGATCGGCATGGCCTATGGAGAGGTGAACTTGGGACGCTTTGACTCCCATCTCTTTCCACTGCGGGATCTGGACGTAGCGCACGGCGGCGATAGTCGCCTCGGGGCGGGCCAGAGGAATGATGCGCAGGCCGTCGGGGGTTTCCCGCATGTGGCGCGTATCGCCCAGCGTGACCAGATAGTGTGGCCTATTGGCCATATTCAGGCTCAGTCGCATTGAAGCGTCTCCCCCACCATGACGGTGATTCCCTCGCGCTTGCCCGCCACCCACTCCCAGGCAACAACGGCTCCAGCGACGGCAGGTGCGATGCGAAACGGGGGGAGCGTGAGAGTGTGCAGCACTTTTCCGGAGGCATCACAGTAGGCAATCTCCAGCGGGAAGCGCACCCCGATGGAGTGGAGCCGCTCGCCTTCGGTCAGCGGAATGGCTAAGGCGAGGTTGGGATCGGGACTGCGAAACAGCCAGCCACGGCCTCGCTCGACAAAACTTGCCAGCCACCGTGCGTCACTCGCCACAGCTCTCCCCGAGTCGGTGCGGAGGCTAAAATGAGTGCGGAGGCTAGACACGGGTGCGCTGCTGTTTGGCGGCGCGCTTGTCCAGAAATGCCATGACATCCGAGAGCTTGAAGCGGCGCTGCTGCCCCAGGGTGCGGTGGTGGACTAAGTGCCCCCGGTTGGCGTAGCGCCGCACCGTGGCGGGACAGACATCAAGCAGCTTGCCGGTCTCTTCGAGCGTCAAGATAGGGTCAAGGAGGCGAATGATGAGCTGCTCACGGGTCTCTTCAAACGTCCGCGACGGTGGAATTGCCTCAGGGGCCATGGACGAGAGGATCTGCACATGGCGCGGAAGTCCTTCCCAGAGCGCAGCCCCCTCCGCATCGGTACTAGGGTTCTGCGGCGGCAGTGGCGGGATGAGGAGCGACTCCGTGACCTGTTTAGGGTTGGGAATCTTAAAGGCAGAGCGCACCATCACGCGCGGCACAACAGGCACGAGCTCCAGCTCAAGAGTCGCTTGACCAAGCTCCGCGTCCTCAGGCCCACGGACGAGTGTGATCCCTCCCTTGATCTCGTAATCTGCGCTGATCATCTCCGCTGAGCCCGGTTCGGGGACAGGGAGCCGCTCGGCGGGAGTTAGATCCTGCTTGGGACGGTTAACAAACTGTTCGTACTTCTTGAGACCCGACATATGTAAACGGCATTATACCGTAAGCATGGCATCACCGAAGCTTAAAAATCGATAGCTTTTTTCGAGAGCTTCTTCATACGCACTTCGCATACTGTCATAGCCCATAAACGCCGCGACTAATAAAAGCAGGGTCGAGCGCGGCTGGTGAAAGTTGGTGATGAGCCCGTCTATGGCGCGGAAGGTATAGCCCGGTGTGATAAAGATCCCCGTCTCGCCCTCAATCGCAACCACACGCTGCCCACTCTGCTGTGCCTGCGCAACCTGACCCGCTGACTCTAGCGCTCGGAGCGCCGTGGTGCCAACCGCGATCACACGCCCCGTACAAGCATTGACCGCCGCCGCTGTCTCGTCGGAGATCGCGTAGGTCTCGGTATGCATGACATGCTCGGCGATGTTCTCGGTCTTGATGGGGCGAAACGTCCCGATTCCCACATCGAGCCGTAGCCGCGCCATACCAACCCCGTGCTCTTGGAGCTTTGCCAGCAGCTCGGGCGTGAAGTGCAGCCCCGCCGTGGGAGCCGCCGCAGAGCCCGGCGTTTTTGCGTAGACGGTCTGGTAGCGCTCTTTGTTTTCCAGCGGTGCCGTGATATAGGGTGGCAGCGGGGTTTTCCCGATCGCGTCGAGCTTCTCTAAGATATCCTCGCCGTGAAAGCGTAGCAGTCGCCCCCCATTGTCGAGCGTCGCCAGCGCCTCGGCCTCGAGCTCTACTTCGGGAAAGCGGACGCGTTGCCCTGGAAGCAGCTTCTTGCCAGGCCGTACCAGAGCGTCAAAAACCCCCTCGCCATGCTCAATCGCAGGACGCAGGAGAAAGACTTCGATCTGTCCGCCCGTGCCAGGTCGCTCGCCAAAGAGCCGCAGCGCGGAGACGCGGGTCTCGTTGAGCACGAGGAGATCGCCAGGATTTAGAAGCTCGGGAAGCTCCCGAAAGATCCGGTGCGAGCGTGCGCCACTTGCTCGATCCACGCAAAGAAGCCGCGAGGAATCTCGCGGCTCCAGTGGGGTCTGCGCAATGCGCTCATCGGGCAGGTTGTAGTCAAAATCCGAGAGCTGCACGGAGCTAGAGAAGCTCCTCGGGCTTGAACCAGAGAGCGATCTCATCGGCAGCGGTCTCGGGGGCATCGGAGCCGTGGATTAAGTTCAGCATCATGTCCGACGTGTAGTCGCCACGGATCGTGCCCGATGTGGCATTGACGGGCTTGGTAGCGCCGATCATGTTGCGGCAGATCTGAATCGCATCGGAGCCTTCCCAGACCATCGCGACCACGGGGCCACTGGTGACAAAGTCTACCAGCTCACCAAAAAAAGGACGCTCGGCATGAACGGCGTAGTGGGCCTCGGCGGTGGCGCGGCTGGGGACGAGCTGCTTGAGCCCGACAAGCTTCAGTCCACGGTTCTCAAAGCGGCCAATGATCTCTCCCACCAGACGGCGCTGGACACCGTCGGGCTTGACCATGATGTAGGTTCGTTCCATCGTATTTATCTATATCCTGACACAGAGTTAGGGCGCACTGCACGCAGTGCGCCCACCAAGGAGCTATTCTACCATCTTCCACTCCGATTGGAAGTCCCCTCGATCAGAACGAGGGGACTAAAGAGCTAAAGCTACGAAGGCCGTTCCGGCCATACAGAATATTTGGGTTTATGGGCGGCACGCCCTTTGTAGCCGTAGGCTCTCTAGTCCCGCCGCTCTAACCGGCGGGACGTTACCGCAACGGGTTCTGAGATTCCAGCTTGCGGAGCGCCTCTAGCTGCTTGAGGCGCGCTTTATCGCCGGACTTGCGCAGGCGCTGCTCCAGAACCACGGACTTGGCGATTCGTATAAACCGAAACCAGCGGGCATCTTCGATGTCTTTGGCATAGCTGCTCTTGCTGGCTCCCTCGATCTGCTGGCGGACTTGGGCAAGCTCCGCAAGCTGGGTGGGACGCTCTTCGAGATAGGCCATTGCCTGCACCACGGCCTCTTTCCACTCATCGGTGGTGGCGCGGCGGTTTCCGAGTGCAGGGAAGCGCTGGTTGAGGTCTTGCCGGGCCGTATTATAGCTCTTCTGGGCCTCAGGCGTGAGCCGAATTCCGGTAGAGCTACTGGGGCGCAGGTCCCGTGCCACGAGCTTGCGGAACTGGTCGTAGGCGACTTTGACCCGATCCTCGCCCTGCGCGGTTGTGCCAAGTTTTTCACTCAGCCCTTCGAGCGCGGCCCGCTGCGACGGTGACGCGGCGTTTTTCAGGTCGTTCCAGGACGTTCCCGTAATCTCTTCATCGCTCTCAATCGGCACAAAGCGGCGCAGAAAGACATCGCTGGTGGCCACGGGGACATCAATAGACTCCTCGTTGATCTGGGTCCAGGCGAAGGCTTCGTCCATGCCCACTTTGCCGTCTTTGTTGTAGTCCGGCTGGACGGACTTACGGCCCAGGCGGTCTTTTCCCGTGAGCGCGGCAAAGAAGTAGCTGGTGAAGTCATGGTACTCTTCCTCCTCGACCTCTGGGGTGCAGCCCGCCGCCTCACGCTCTTTGACGGTGGCGAAGAAGCCGCAAAAGGGCCGATCTACCAGCTCACCGTCGGGCTGGCCACCGGTAAAGAGCAGGTTCCCAAAGGCTCCCGAGAAGCACTGCACCATCACGACGGTCACGGGGCGCTTCTTGGGAAGCTTGGTGAGATGCTCAGAGAGGGCGGTTGTCGTCAGAGCCCCATTGCCCCAGAGATCGTAGCGGTTGTTGTCGTAGGGGTTCTTGCCCTGCGCCGCCTGCCGCCCCGGTGAGCCATGACCGGTGAAGTAGAGCAAGAGCGGGGTCTTGTCGCCTTCGGTGGCAAGCTTGTCAAAGACTCCAGTGATCGTGTCCGCGTTGGTGGAGCCATCGCGACGGGGCACATCGCTGGTTCGGTACTGTAAAAACGGTGCGCCTTTCGCGGGACGCGGCCCATCGCCAAACAACGTCCGGATGCCTTTCTGCGCCTCGGTCTTGGTCGCAAGAAACTGCACGGTCGGGGTATCGGTCAGGCCATCGGCGAAGAGTACCGTGGAGCTGACCTGAATGGGAAGTAGCCCATAGACATAGCGCACATTGCTCTCAATGGCGACCTGGTTGTACTCCGGCGACGGCCCACCACCAAAGATCACACAGCGTAGCGGTGCGGGGGCGAGCAGAAGAGGGGCGAGGAAGATCGGTGCAATCATTGCCTATTTTACCGCGTTTTAGAGAGACGGTATCCGCCCACCGGGCAGTACAAATTTAATGCCTAGCGTTCGTAGATACGTTTGCAACCCCGCGTCCTGCATGGGAAGAAGATGCGCCTCGCGGCCCGACTCGTTGAAGTGAGCGTGCCAGTAGCCGGGCGGGGTGATAAACGAGGCGAACGGCTTCCAGTCCACGCGTACGGGGTCGAGGATCTCACCTTTCTCGTTGATCTTGGTGCCGACTAGGGTGTAGCAGCCAGGGTCGCAGTCCAAGATCAGGTCCAGCGCGATCGACTCGTGGCGGTGCGGGAGCTGGATGGCATTGACGGGAAGCACGCCCAGCATCGCCCAGAGGGTGTGGGTAATGGTGAGGGTCTGATCCATGGCTTTATTGGCGAGCAAGACACTGATGCGGCTTCTATTGATCGCATCCCCCTCGCTCTTGGCCTGCGCCAGCGCGGCGAGCGAGTCCTCGGCGGTGAAGAGAGTCGGGGCAAAGCGCGGGGTGTCGGCGGTCGCGCCCAGATAGCGCAGCAGGGGCTCGTCGTGGACAAGATAGAGCGCGGCGTCTTGCTCGGCGCTGTGGTGGGTCTCTTTGCCTGTCGGTAGCACCACAAAGTCGCCGGTCTTCCAGGGGATTTCCAGGCCGTCAAAGCGCGTACTGCCCTTGCCGCGCATGACGTAGTAGAGCTGGGAGGTCGCGTTGAAGCGGAGCGTAAGGCTCTCGCCGGGCAGGATATGCACAAAGTTAGCACACAGCGCCGGGCTGGTCGCGGGGCCGTCGCACCGCAGCGCCGCGCTCACATCGAGGGGAATGAGCTGTGTCGGGCCGCTCTCGTGGAGGCTACTGGGAAAGTCGGCGTAGGGAATCTGGGAGATCGTCCCCGACCCAATCGGATCGGCGGCCTTGGTGTACTCGAAGTAGAGACCGTTCTCGGTCAGGCAGGTTGGCATGGTAGGGCTATTTTACCTGTTGCGTCCCCCCGGTTGGAGCGGGGGGACTGGAGAGCGCCGCGCTACGAAGGACGTGCCGTCCATAAAATTCCGAGTTCGGTATGGCCGGAACGGCCTTTGTAGCCGAAGGCTCGTTAGTACCGCCCCTCTAACGGGCGGTAGCTCCAGTCCCCCACTGCACCTTCCAGCCAGCCTCGACGAAAAACTGTTGAAGCGCCTAACGACTCTACCCAAGCATCGAATGCATGATGCTCATTGGGGCCGTTCGACCCCTCCCACCACTGAAAAATGTAGTAGCCACCCGTTTCATCGGGGTCGTCATGAACCAGAATCGTCATCTCAGGGATGCCCTCAACCTCAAGTGAATTGAGAACAATACCCTCGACCTCAAAAGGAATGTCAATCATCGAGATTCAACCTCCTGCAAAACGGGCTACCGATCTAGCAGAAACGCCGCCGCGGCGGCGGGGGTGCGGTCTATGGCGACCACGGGGCGTCCGAGTTCTTCGTTCACTTGGGTCAGGGTCATCTCGTCCAAAAAGACCTCGGTGCCGTCGCGGAGCATGACATTGGGGATGAGGATTTCGTCGCCCAAATCGGGGAAGGCTTTGAGCGCATCTACTAAGTCCCGCCCGACAATCAGGCCGGCAATATTGATATTTCCCTCGAAAAATTTATTGTGGATCGCGCAGACATTGATCTCTAGGCCCTCGACTTTATTGAAGATCTCGGCGAGCTGCGTTAAAAGCGGCCCGGCGATCTCGCCGGTGGCGAATGTCACTTTGCGCGGGCGTGGGGCGCGCTTGGGCAGATCGCGCTTGAGTTTTTCACATTCGTCTAAAAAGAGGCGCACGAGGCCGATACCGTCTTCGAGCTGCGGGAAGCCCTCGTACTGGGAGCGCGATGGAATCGGGAGGCCGCCGCCGAGATAAAACTCGTCGGAGAGGTAGACAAAGCGCGTGCCCAGCTCTTTAAAGTACCAGGTGCGGAGCGGCTCCAGCTCGTGCACCCACCAGGCTTTCTGCTCGCCGTTCCAGGTCTCAACCGGCGCGAGGCGCTCTCGAAACTGCGTGATGCCAATTGGGACAACCGCCACAGAGATAATCCCACCGAACGCGCCGCGCTTCTTCGGGTGGAGATTGGCGAGATCGGTGATCGTCTGGAAGAACACGTCGCCGTCGTTGTAGTGCGGCACCAGCACCACTTGCGCGTGGATCTGAATCCGGGCCTCGACCAGCCGCTCCAAGATCGGCAGGATCGGCTCGGGGCCACGGCGACCCAGAATCTTACCACGCGCCTCCGGGTCGGTGGCGTGAACCGAGACATAGAGCGGCGAGAGGCGCTGCTCACAGATGCGGTCTAGCTCGCCGGGCTTGAGGTTGGTCAGCGTGACGTAGTTGCTGTGCAGAAACGAGAGCCGGAAGTCGTCGTCTTTCACGTAGAGGCTGGGGCGCAGGCCCTTGGGCTGCTGGTAGAGAAAGCAAAAGACGCACTTGTTCTTGCAGATGTGCATCCGGTCGAAAAGATCCTCGGAGAACGTGATTCCGAGAGGCTGGTCGAAGCCTTTCTCGATGAAAACATTCAGCAGGTCGTCGCCGCGCTTGATCGCCAGAGTCACTTCCTCAGCAGCGGAGTAGAAGCGCCAGTCCACGACATCGGTGAGTGGGTGGCCATTGACCGAGAGCACCACATCCCCGACTTGCAGCCCTGCCTCTTCGGCGATACTGCCCGCATCAAGCGCCTCGATTGCATTGCGAGGCAGTGGCGAGCGGCGCTCAAGATGCTCAAGACGCTCATGGGTCGCGACGGGAAGGGTTAGGGCCATAGGGATTCATTGTATCGTGCAACAAAGTTTAACAAACAGGGGGTGGGCGGCGGTATAATGTTGTGACTACTGAAAGAGGCCAGGTCTCGCCCTCAAAAGAGATCGAAATAGAATTGCACGAAAATATTGTTCTCGCCAAGCGAGAGATCACAGACAACCTGGATCAAATCCTCGCCGTCTTACCGGAGCGGGTGCTCGCCGCTCTGGCGCCGCACTTAGAGGAACACTCCGATCTTTTGGAGCTGGTGCTTGACCTAGGTCGCCCTGCGGAGGCGCGCTTTGGCAACAACCTCCAGATCGAGCTCCTGCCTGCCAGTGACGATCCCCTAGATCCGGCCAACGAGGTGACCCTGGACGATATTGCCCATATCACCAGCCGTATCTCGGACTTTGGCTTCGACAACCGCGCCGGGATCGAGCGCACGCTCCACCGCATCTCCTGCATCCGCAACCGTGGCGATCATGTGATCGGGCTGACGCTGCGTATTGGCCGCGCGGTCTATGGCACCGTGGACATTATCCGGGACATTGTCGAGAGCGGGAAGTCTATTCTCATGCTGGGCCGCCCCGGTGTGGGCAAGACCACCAAGCTGCGCGAAGTGGCCCGTATTCTCTCCGCAGAGTTTCGCAAGCGCGTCGTGATCGTGGACACGTCCAATGAGATCGCGGGTGATGGTGACATCCCGCACCCAGCGATTGGTCGCTCGCGGCGCATGCAGGTCAAGCGGCCTGAGGAGCAGCATGCGGTGATGATCGAAGCCGTCGAGAACCACATGCCACAGGTGATCGTGATAGACGAGATCGGCACTGAGCAGGAAGCCTTCGCCGCCCGCACGATCGCGGAGCGAGGCGTCCAGCTTGTAGGAACAGCGCACGGCAATACCCTGGAGAACTTGCTGCTCAACCCGACCCTCTCAGACTTAGTTGGTGGTATCCAGACCGTGACCCTGGGCGATGAAGAGGCCAAGCGGCGTGGCTCCCAGAAAACGGTGCTGGAGCGCAAAGCCCCTCCGACTTTCGAGGTGATTATCGAGATCCTGGAAGTGGATAAGCTCGCCATCCACCACGATGTTGCCAAAGTGGTGGACAAGATGCTCCGTGGCCAGCTCCCGCGCCCCGAGATTCGCGTCCGCAACACGGGTGGCATTGTCGAGGTCGTGCAGAAAGCCGAGCTCCCCCCGGACCGTCCGGGGGAACAGACCGGCGGCACGTATGGAATGACCTTTGACCCAGAACCTACCCCTTACTCCCCTTCCTTGGAACAGGGAAGGGGCCGGGGGATGGGCTCTGGGATGGGCTCTGGGATGGGCTCTGGGATGGGCTCTGGGATGGGTTCAGAGCGTGGGACGGGTACGGAGCGCAAAAGCTTCCGTCAGGAGGGTAAAACCGTTCACCTGTTCCCCTACGGCGTCTCCCGCTCCCGCCTAGAGCGGGCGATGGTCAATCTTCGCGTGCCAGGAGTCGTGGCTAGGGACATGAAAGATGCGGATCTGATTGTCGCGCTCAAGGCCACGTCGCGCCGGGAGCCCGCCAAGCTCCACGAGGCACGGGGCAAGAACATCCCGACCTATATCGTCCGTAGCAACACCTACATCCAGATCGAGAGTGCGCTTCGTGAGGTCTTCGGCCTCCAGCCCACCGTGCTCCCCACCGATGAAGAGGCCGCGATCTCCGAAGCCTCAGATGCCATTGAGCATGTGCAAGCCACCGGTGAGGCCGTCGAGCTTGCACCACAAAATGCGTATGTCCGGCGCTTGCAACATCAATTAGTGGAACGCGCCGAGCTGGGCAGCGAGTCCATCGGCGTCGAACCACGGCGGCGTCTGAAGATCTTGCCCAGCATAGCCGTTTAAAATATGAAGGCTCACGGGAACCCGTGAGTCTCATCAGCCCTGGAAGAGCGGCTGGGTCGCAAAGCCTTTGTCGGGCTGGGATGCGGCCTTTACTTTTCGGTTTGCCTTCGGCTCTAATAACCCATCCTGTATAATGCGTCTGTGAACCAACGTGCTGTGACGCCGCGTGCTCTCTTTATTGGGATCGCTTTTGCTTTGTTCTTTGCAGCGGTGACGCCCTACAACGACTTCAAGGTAGCGGCGACCTACATTGCGGGAACGCAGTTTCCCATTGGGGCGCTCTTTATTCTGTTTGTCTTTGCCTTCGCCATCAATGCCTTACTGCGCACGGTCGCGCCCAAGGCCGTGTTCCAGCGCGGGGAGCTTCTGACGATCTGGACACTGATTCTCGTGGCATCGGGGATACCGTCGTCGGGGATGATGCGCTACTTTATCCCCGAGATCGTCGCCCACAAAGCCTTCGCCGACGACACGAACAACTGGGAGCAGAAGTTTCTAAACCAGCTTCCCAAGTGGACTCAGTTTCAGGACAAAGCCGCCGCCGATGCGTTTTTCAACGGCTACCACAAGGGCGAGGAGCGGATTCCCTGGGAGGCGTGGCGCGGACCGCTCTTTTTCTGGGGAATGCTAGCGATGCTCTTTCTGCTGGCCACTTTTGCGAGCTGCTCTCTCCTGCGCCGCCAGTGGGTGGAGAATGAGAAGTTCTCCTTTCCTCTCGTCACCCTCCCTCTCATGATCGCCGAGGACCCGGAGCCGGGGCGGAAAGTGAATGCCTTTTTCCGTAACCCGGTGCTCTGGGGTGGGGTGCTCTTTAGTACCATCATCCACACAATCAAGGGCCTGCACCTGCTCTACCCCTCGATCCCCGATATTAACTTAGAGTGGTCCTTCAATGACTTTCTCACCGTGCGCCCATGGAACCTGATTGGCTGGTTTCCGGCACGAATTCTTCTTATGGTGGTAGGAATCGCCTACTTGCTCCCTGCTGAGGTCTGCTTCTCGCTCTGGTTCTTCTTTTTGGTCTTCAAGGCGCAGGTGATGCTCTGTGGGTTCTACAACTGGCTCATGCCGGGGCCACAGGGCTACAGCGATACCAACTTCTCCGCACTCCAAGCCTACGGCGGCGGGATTGCTCTGGTGCTCTGGACTCTCTGGACGGGGCGGCGGCACTTTAGTGATATTGTGGAAAAAGCGCTGGGTGGCCCCCGTGCCAAGGACATTGACGACTCGGGGGAGCTGCTCTCCTACCGCACGGCACTGATCTGTCTGTTTATCGCCTACGGGGGAATTGCTCTCTGGCTGACCATGGCCGGTGTCTCGATCCTACTGACCCTGGTCTCGCTGGTCACCATGACACTAGGGCTGATCACGATCTCCTGGGCGGTCTGTCAGGCGGGCCTTGTGTTCATGGCCCAGCCCTATGGCTCCATTGACATCTTCTCGTTTCTCTTTGGCACCGCGCCGTTTAAGACCAGCGAGCTTTTCACGATGACCCGCTGGGAGACCATGTTCCTCTTCGACCCCCGCGAGATGCTCGCGCCCTCCGTGATGATGGGTGCCAAGACCACCGAGGTTGCCCCTAAAAACACACGCCCTCTGATGACAGCCATGATCGTGACGGTTCTCCTGGCGTTCGCCGTCTCACTCTACGCCAGCCTGGCACTGCCCTACTACAACGGCGGTGGCAACTCGCTCAACAATCTCTTTACCTACAAGTGGAGCCCCGAGAAGCCGCTAAACTTCCTCGGTGGCGCGGCCTCTGTCCCGTTTAAGGGCGATCTCAGCAATGGCCTGCACCTGCTCACGGGCTTTGTGGTCTTTCTGGGGCTGCTGATCCTGCGGGCGCAGTTCAACTTCGGCGTCCACCCCATCGGGATTCTCTGCGCGGGTGTCTGGGCGATCAAGATGCTCTGGCTCTCGCTCTTTATCGGCTGGTTTGCCAAAAGTATCATCCAGCGCTACGGCGGCATGAAAGGCTACCAGTTCTTTCTGCCATTTTTCCTGGGCCTCGTTCTGGGCGATGTTATCAACTCCGCCATCTGGGTCGGCCTCGGCTACGCCACCAATGTCGGCTACATGGTCATGCCCAACTAACGTTTTTGGGAACTCAAGCGGGTAAAATAGAGTCGTTCAAACAGGGCTTCGTGCCCAAAACCTATAAGGATAGTTTTTAACATGCTCGTTGGTAAACCCGCACCTGACTTTACCGCACCCGCCGCTTTTCCGGGCGATGGCGCTGCTGACCCGATCAAGAATATCTCCCTCTCGGACTACCGAGGCAAGTGGCTGGTCTTTTTCTGGTACCCGCTCGACTTTACGTTTATCTGCCCGACCGAGATTCTAGCGCTCGCGGATCGCCTGGAAGAGTTCCAAGACGTGGACTGCGAGATTCTCGGCGCTTCGACGGACTCTGTCTACTCCCACCGCGCTTGGGTGCGCACGCCCCGCGACCAGAATGGAATTGCGGGAACGAACTACCCGATTATCGCCGACATGACGCGCGAGATCGCGGCCAGCTACGGCGTGCTGATCGAGGAGGCTGGGCACTCGCTCCGTGGTCTGTTTATCATTGACCCCAATGGCGTGGTGCAGCACTCCACGATCAACGCCAACAACGTGGGGCGCAACGTGGACGAAGTTCTGCGTACGCTTCAGGCGTTCCAGTCCGGTGGGCTCTGCGCCGCTAACTGGAAGCCAGGTGTCAAGAACCTGACGCCGGGAAGCTAAGTTTCTATGCCCCTGCGAACCGGTTCCCCGCTGCCGGAGCTTACCGGCGCGACCGAGTGGCGCAATGGCGACGTGAGCCGAGAGTCTCTTCTCGGCTCGCCCGTCTTGATCCATTTCTGGTCGCTCTCTTGCTATATTTGTAAAGGCAATCTCCCGCGCCTGAAAGAGTGGAAAGAGACGTATGGTCCACAAGGACTGAAAGTCATCGCCGTTCACATGCCGCGCGAGGAAGATGAGACCGATATTTCAAAAGTCGAGGCCGCACTGGAGCAGTTCTCCATCACCGAGCCCTGCGCCATAGACAATGAGCACAAGCTCACTGAGGCATTTGGCAACGACCAAGCCTGGGTGCCCTACTACTTTCTCTTCGACGCCGACGGCAACCTTAAGAGCCGCGGCGCTGGCCAAGCCGCCGCCGATGTGCTCGCGGGCGCACTGGCGCGCCTGTTTCCTCAGTAACGACCTATGAAAAAACTGAAATCAACTCGTGATGAGCACCTGCTCACACCCCAGCGCCCACACCGTGGCGAGGCCTGGCCGACCGATTCGTGGCGTGTCCTGCGTATCCAGAGCGAGTTTGTCCAGGGCTTCGATGCCCTCGGCGACCTTGGCCCTGCCGTCACCATCTTTGGCTCGGCGCGCACCAAGCCCGATGATCCGCAGTATCTTGCGACGGTTGACACGGCACGGCTTCTGGGCGAGGCGGGTTTTAATATTATTACCGGGGGCGGGCCTGGGATCATGGAGGCGGGCAACAAAGGCGCAAGCGAGGCCAATGTCGAGAGCGTCGGGCTCAATATCGAGCTTCCCTTTGAGCAGCACATCAACCCCTACTGCACCGAGACGATTGACTTCCACTACTTCTTTGTACGAAAGACCATGCTGGTGCGCTACGCCCAAGCCTTTGTGATCTTCCCTGGTGGCTTTGGCACACTAGACGAGCTGATGGAATCCCTCACGCTTATCCAAACGGGCAAGATCCACAACTTCCCCGTGATTCTGGTAGGCACTGCGTTCTGGGGCGGCTTGGTCGAGTGGCTACGAAACACGGTACTGGTAGATGGAAAGATTAGCCCTAATGATATGAACTTGTTCTACCTGGTAGACTCCCCCGAAGAAGTGCGCGATATTATCGTCCACGCGGTTCGGGGGGAGTCGGATCAGGAAGAGCGCGAGGAAAAAGCACGGCAGGAGACCGCAAAGGTCTACGCGCCCTACCCGTTCTCCTAAGCCATGCCCACTCCTCTACGATTTGCACTACTCGACCATATCGAAGCCCCACAGGAGCGTCCCTCGGCGGAGGTCTACGAGGAGGTGGCGGGCTACGTGCGCCTCGCCGACACACTGGGCTTTGACTACTACTGGTTCAGCGAGCACCACCGCTATGTGCACTATGGCCATCTCCCATGGCCGATGCTCCTGGCGCTGCATCTGGCATCACAGACAAAACAGATTCAGCTTGGGACGGCGATTATCTGCCTGAATCTTCACCATCCGCTGGCTATCGCGGAGCAGAGTGTGGTCGCGGATCTACTCATGCGGGAGAGGCTCGCGCCCGGCTTTGGCAGTGGCAGCTCTCCTACGGAGTCCGTGCTCTTTGGTAAAGAGCTCGTGTCTGAACAAGAGCGCCACGCCCACTTTGCCGAGGCGCTGGGGCAGATTCTGGCGAGCTGGCATGATTCGGAGAGCCTGCCGAAAGCAAGTCCAACGCTCCACGCCCGGAGCTGGCAGGCGGTCAATAGTGTCGGGAGTGCGCAGAACGCCGGAAGGCTCGGGGTGAACATGATGTACTCTCATCTGCGCACCCCCGAGCAGTATAAACAGTACCGTCAGGCGTATTTAGACGCGGGTGGCACGGGCCTGATTGCGGCCAACCGCCCCGTCTATGTTGGTGTTGACGATGCCACGGCAATCGCGGAGCTAGAGCCCGCACTTCGGACGCTCTGGCGGCGCTTTCGTAGCGAGGGCAAGATTCCCGCGGAGACACCTGAGCCAGGCGACCCGTACGCTCTCTGCGGACATCCGATTAACTTTCTGGTCGGTGGCCCGGAGAGCGTGGCGAGGCAGATCGCGACGCTCCGCGCCGAGACGGACTTCGATGTGATCAACCTAGAGCCGAGCTGGGCGGGCCTCACGCCAGAACAGATTCGTCGCACGATCTGCCATCTCGCAGAGGCAGTACGCCCCGCACTGGGTACACTCTCACCGTGACAGAGCAAGAGACTTCCCGCCTTTCCGAGGCCCGGCGGATTTGTGACACGCTTTTGGAGCCCAACGCCGAGCGCGTGGACCGGAGTGGGCAGGTGCCACGTGAGAACTTAGAGGCGCTCGCCGCCGCTGGGCTTGCCGATGGGACGTTTGGCAGCGATGCCTTTCGTCGGGCTTTTGTGGAGCTGCTCTGCGCGGCGTGTGGGACGACGTATTTTATCCTGACACAGCATCTAGGCTCGTGCGGACAGATCGCCAGCAGCAGTAACACAGCCCTGCGGGAGCGCTTTCTGGCGGAGATGATCATGGGAAAGCACTATGTCGGGGTAGGGTTTGGCCACCTGCGCCGCCCTCAGCCGATGCTCCGGGCCACACCAGTTCCCGGTGGCTGGCTTCTTAGTGGCGTCGCGCCGTGGGTCACGGGCTGGCCTACTCTTTCGGCGACGATCTACGGGGCACACCTGCCCGACGGACGGCATATCTATCTCTACGTCCCAGCGCGTGAAGACAAGCATCAGCAAGTCTCCACGCCTCTGCCTCTCTGCGCGATGGGGGCTACAGAGACTGTCGAGGCCACCCTCACCGATCTCTTTGTCCCCACGTCCGACTGGGTGCGCGACGGCTCACCCGAGCAGCTCGCCGCCAGCGACACGGCCAATTTATGCAGCAATGTCGCCCCGATGCTAGGCGTTACACGAGGCAGTATTGCCCTTCTCAGACAGCTTGCCACAAAGAAGCCCTTCCCCGTGCTCTCCCAAGCTGCCGATGCCCTCCAGACCGAGCTTGAGCAGTGCCGCGAGCGTTGTTTTACGCTCAGTGGTAGCGATAAGTCCGCACCCGAGTGGCGCGAACACGCCCTTCAGGCACGCACTTGGGCCATCGAGCTAGGCGTCCGCGCAGCCCACACGGGAGTGGCAGCGGCATCGGGTGGGGCCAACAGCCTGGATCACCCCGCCCAGCGCCGGATGCGCGAGGCAATGTTCTACACACTTTTTCAGCAAACCAGCGAGATTCTGCAAGGCACCGTCACAAGGCTAGCACGACTGTCCTAGAACTCGTCGGTGCCGAGCAGCTCTTTTTCCATATTGTCAGCGGCTTCGGCGGCAATGCGAATGGCCTGACGGATATAGGCGGAAGAGGCGTTGCCGGGGATGTCCACGCGGTAGTAGGCGCTCCAAGCTCCGCCCTCACCCTTCTCGACTTGAAACGCACCGAACTTGTAGTGCTTGGTGAGCAGCTTCTCTAGTACCTCCGCGCTAGGCCGTTCCTTGCCTTTCCAGCACACCGACCAGACTTCACGCGTCGCCACTTCCGTGGTCATAGGCTCCGTAATTTTCTCAACCGCTCCCCGAATAAAGATCAGCTGCGAGCGCTTCTCATCGTCCCACTGAATCTCAACACTGTAATCGCCATCTTTATCAAGTTTGTAGGCATACTTCGTCGCCTTGATCGTCGCCTCAAACGGATCAGCTTTTGGTTTAGAGACAGCAGGGTCTTGTGAAGAGCTTAACGCTAGAAGCGCAAGGTAGGGTGCAAAAAACATGGGATTAGATTCCTCTCAGTTCAATAGAAACAGTAGAGCCTGCCTGCGTTATGGGAGCGCTACAGAGCTTATTTTCGCGCTCCAAGCGGGCATGGGCGGTTCTATAAATAGCCCAAAGTCTGAGAGCGCCGGGCAGGCGGCTGCTTTTGTCACGCGGATCCGCACTTTGTCGGTCGTGGTGGTTGGGATGCGCCAGAGCCTACAGGAGCCGATGGACTGGGCTTTGGCAACTTCCACCCAGCTATCATCTTGCCAAATGTCAATCGCGGCTTCGTCTATGCGCTGGCCGAGTGCAATCGCTTCACGGAGCCGGATGATATTGAATGTTTTCGGGCGGCCTAGCTCAAGCGTGAGCTCTGGCGTGAGCACGGGGTCATCTGTGTACCAGGCTGTCTCCCTGCTCCCATCCAGTAGGTGCTTGGGATCCGAGCCATGGCGCGTGTTCGATGCCGTAACCTTTGCACCGATAGCGAGGTTCTTCGTAAACGTCTTCTTGAGATGCTCCCCAAAGATTTTCAGGCTGCTAGCGTCTAGCTCGTGCACCAGGCCGCGACGATCTGGCGGGATATTCAGCAACATCGAGGCACCACGCCCGACCGACTCCAGATAGTGCGTCATGAGCTGCGCCGGGCTCTTGACCAACTTATTCTGCGCCTCGTGCCAGAACCAGCCGGGCCGTATCGAAAAATCTACTTCGGCGGGAATCCAGGACTTGCCATTGCGCTCGCCCGAGAGCAATTTTTTCTCATCCATCTGCCCGACGCCATCTTTGGGGCCAATGGTGATCGTGTGCCAGCATGGGTCGCCCGCGAACCCGCGCTCGGTTCCGACCCAGCGGGCGTCCCAGCCGATGTCGCTCCAGACACAGGCATCGGGCTGGAGCTCCCGGATGAGCTGCCACGTGGTGGGCCAGTCGTAGTAGGTTGTCCGATCAATCTGCCGGGACTCACGCTTGCCACCGTAGTAGCCATCGCCGCCGTTGGCACCATCGTGCCAGGTCTCAAAGATCGGTCCGTACCAAGTCAGAAGCTCACGGAGCTGCTCTCGATAGATCTTCGTGACATAGTCTGAGCTGCCATAGAGCGCGTTGTTGCGATCCCAAGGCGAGAGGTAGACCCCAAACTTCAGCCCTTGCTTCTGACACTCCCGCGCCAGCTCCCCGACAATATCGCCCTTGCCATTTCTGTAGGGGCTGGCGCTGATGTTGTGCTTGGTAGTCTTGGTCGGCCAGAGACAAAAGCCATCATGGTGCTTGCACGTCAGGATCGCCGCCTTCAGTCCGGCGGCTTTAAGGGAGCTGATAATCTGCTTGGCACTAAACTGCGTGGGATTGAAGATACTCGGGCTCTCGTCGCCATAGCCCCACTCTTTATCCGTGAAGGTATTGGTCGTAAAGTGCAGAAACGCATAGGTCTCCAGCGTATGCCACTTAAGCTGACGGGGACTGGGTGTAGGGCCATACGGAGCAGGCAGGTCGTTATGGGTACTCATGAAAGACACGATACATCAAATTTGATCTAAGTTGCAATAGAGAAAAACCCAATATTTATATCAGGTAGCTCTGTTGCCTAGAAAGTAGAACTGATGTCTCGTCTTTTTAAAAAGCAAGGAGCGGTGTCTCGGCTTACAGCACTCACTTGCAGCCTCGTTCTAATCGCTTCAAGTGCGCACGCCACTTTCACCATCACGCTCAACTTCAATCCCAGTGTCACAGCTCCCCAGCAGGCAGTTTTCAATACTGCCAAAGCCACCTGGGAGAGCCTTGTCACGGGCTACCAACCCGGCATTTCTCTCACGGGAATCACCATTGATGCCTCCATCCCATTTATAGATGGCGCAGGGGGAGTTCTCGGCCAAGCAGGCCCCACAGCGGGAGTCATTCAGGGAGGCTTCACGTTAACGACAACAGGCATTATGGAGTTCGATTCCGCCGATGTTGGCAGTATGAGCACAGAGACATTTAATGCTGTTATCTTGCATGAGATGGCGCACGTCATGGGGCTGGGAACCTGGTGGACGAATAATGGGGTCTATGTGAATGGCACGGGTCAGTACACGGGAGCCAATGCCTTAGCTGCCTACCAGTCAGAGTTTGATGCGGGGGCTACCTTTGTTCCTATTGAGCTCGGTGGCGGCGGGGGCACTGCAAATGGACACTGGAACGAAGTAGACGGCGGTGCGGGGCCGACAGGGATTGTGGGAATCAACCCCAATATTGCCAACTCCTATGGAAAAGACTTTCGCGATGAGCTGATGACAGGCTGGCTCAATAGTAACTCTTTTATCAGCAATACCACCGTCATGTCTTTTCGAGATATTGGCTTCACCACCGTCAATCTTGCCGTCGTCCCTGAACCTGCCAGCCTGAGCTTGCTTGCTCTGGGTCTTGCGGGCCTCATCACACGCCGTCGCCGACACCAGCCTCAATAATCCGAGAGTACCTTGGGCGGGAGGGCGGCGCGGAGGGCGTTGAGAACCGCAAGGACATCTATGATTTCTTGTGCAACAGCGCCCGTGACGGGTGTGAGAAGCCCAGCGGCTCCGAGGAGCATGCCAATGATACTGAGTACCATGCCGCCGACCGCACTTTGCAGCGCAATGCGTCGCATGCGCTGGCCGATGTGCATGAGAACGTCCACTTTTTCCAGCGAGCTGTCTAAGATCACGGCATCGGCGGCCTCGCCTGTGATCTCAGAGTTATTGCCAAAGGCGATCCCCACCGTGGCGGCCGTGAGTGCGGGCGCATCGTTGATCCCATCGCCCATGAAGACAGTCGGGGCTTTCTTGGTCTCGGAGCGGACGAGCTCTAGCTTTTGCTCCGGGCTCTGGCTGGCGAAGACCTCGGTGATCCCGACACGCTCGGCGAGGTAGGCAACTTCGCTCAGACGATCCCCAGAGACGAGTAGCACGCGCTTGATCCCATGCCGGGGCTCGAGGTGCTGGATAAAGTGCGCTCCCTCAGGCCTGGGCTCGTCGCGGAAGCGTAGCGCCCCCGCGTAGAGATTATCCACAAGGACGACGCACTCCATTCCGGCGACGGCCTCGGGGAGGGCGGCGGCCTGCTCGGGGTAGAGTGCAGCGAGCTTCTTGCGGCTCGTGACATGGACACTGCGCCCAGAAATTTCTGCTCGGAGCCCATCGCCCGGCAGCTCCCGCACCTCGCTGGCGTCCCGAAGCGTGAGCTTCTTCTCGTCGGCGGCCTCCAGAATGGCACCAGAGAGCGGGTGCTTGGAGTAGCGCTCCAGGCTTGCAACTAAGATCAGTAGCTCGTCTTTGTCAAAGCCCGGCGCGGTCAATAACTCCGTAAGTTTGGGCTTGCCGTAGGTGAGCGTACCCGTCTTGTCGAAGAGCGCGATCTTGCACGTGCTCAGGTTCTCCAGCACCGACGGGTCCTTGATGATAATCCCCTTGCGTGCTGCCAGCGAGATCGAGCCGATGATGGCGATGGGGATGGCGATCAGCAGCGGGCACGGCGTGGCGATCACCATCACGGCGAGAAAGCGCAGGGGATCGTGGGTGAGGAGCCAGGCGATGAGCGCGATCCCCACGGCGAGTGGCGTGTACCAGGCTCCGAGCTTGTCGGCGATCCGGCGCAGGTGTGGGCGGTTCTGCTCGGAGCTGCGCATCACCTGCATGATCCGGGCGTAGCGCGAGTCTTGGGCAGGTTTATCGCAGCGGATGGTGAGCGCGCTCTCGCCATTGATCGCCCCAGAGAGCACCGTGGTTCCAGGCGCCTTAGAGACCTGGTACGGCTCGCCCGTTAGATACGACTCGTCCATTGCCCCATGCCCATCGAGCACCGTGCCATCGACCGGACAAAGGGCATGGGGGAACACGACCAGCGTGTCCCCCACCACAACCTCCGCCAGCGGCACCTCGGTGAGCTTCTCCCCCACTTTGCGCTGCGCCATCGTGGGCATGCGCTTGGCGAGGGCTTGCAGCACCGACGACGCACTCTTCGTCGCATAGGCTTCCAGCGCCTCGCCGCCCGAGAGCATCAGCACGACCAAGGCTCCGGCTAAGTACTCACCTAGTAGCACAGAAGTGACAATCGAGATTCCCGCCAGCAAGTCCGAGCCAAACTCGCGCTTGATGAGCTTTTTCAAGAGCTCCCAGACTAAGGGAGTCCCGCCGAGCGCCAGCACCATAAAGAGCGGCAGGTTGGTTGGGAGCTTGGCGGCGTGGAATCCGAAGCGCAGGCCCAAGTGGAGCGCAATCCCTGTCAGTGCCAGCACGGCAATTCCCAGCTGCGCCCGATTGAGCCTCTCTTGCTCTGTCATTTAGTCGTCGTCCTTCGTGTGTCGCTTCTTGCCTTCGTGCTCCCGCTCGCCCTCATGCTCATCGTCCTCTTCATGGCCCTTGCCCTTCTCGTGGCCCTTGCCCTTTGTCGGCATGGCACTCCTAGAGACTCTAGAGGTATCTAGCTGGACTGTGGTTCCCTTGAGCTGTACGGGAAAGCTCGCCAGCGGGGTGCGTGCCGCGCCGCGTGGATCCTTGCCCGTTACGGCAAAGCTCGCCCCGTGGAGGGGGCAGACAAAGCGCTTCTGGGTTGCGTTCCAGCGTACCTCGCCGCCTTCGTGGGTGCAGCGAGCCGAAAGGGCGAGCCAGTGGGTGCTGTCTTGGCGCGTCACAAAGACTACCTGGCCTTTGGGGAGCGTGATACGGCGCGGCACGCCCATCTTGAACTGCGCGACACTTCCCACTTTCTCCCAGGTCGCGGCCTCAGACTCTCCGCCACCGATGGCGGTCGCGACCAGAACAAAGCCGCCTTGTACCAGCACTTGCAGAGCATGGCGGCGAGAGAGATCGCAGCCTGTTTTTTCGTGATTCGTTTTCATAATTTTCTCCTCGTCTCACAACGCAAAAGACCCGTGAGACGTAACGATATAGTCGTCAGTCCCACAGGGCTTAGTTTCCTGTTGCCTCTCCGTAGTTGCTAAGGAGAAGCCCGGCTGCACTTGCGGGAGCTACCCGCAAGCCGCCTGATCTGTCAAGATTTTATCCGAGCACTCGCTCCGTTGCCATCCCCCGAACGGCAGAGTTTGCCAGGAGCGCCTCAGCGGCTTTGACAATCGCGGCGGCGTCCATTCCGACGAGCTCGCGGAGCTTGGGGATGGGGCCGTGCTCGACGAAGTGATCTGGGAGGCCGATTCGGGTGACTTGCACGTCGGTGAGGCCACGGTCGGTGAGGAGCTCGACAATCGCGCTGCCAAAGCCTCCGGCGAGAATGCCGTCCTCTACCGTGATGATTCGCTTCGTGCGGCGGGCGAGCGCAAGAATCGCCACTTCATCGAGCGGCTTGACCCAGCGGGCATTGAGCACTTCGACCGTGTGGCCTTGGGTCTCCAGTGTATTGGCCGCGATGAGCGCCTCGCTCACAATCGGGCCAAGGGTGATAATGCCGATATCGTCCCCGCGCCGCAGGGTCTCAGACTGCCCGAGCTGGATCGGGGCGCACGTATCCGTGAGGTTCTCGCTGCCGCCGCGTGGGTAGCGCAGGGCGATGGGGCCTTTGCGATAGGCGAGGGCGAACTTGGTCATCTCGCGCAGCTCCTGCGGGTCTTTGGGCGAGAGCATCACCAAGTTCGGAATCGAGCGCAGGTAGGCGATATCCATGGTTCCGTGGTGCGTCGCGCCGTCATCCCCGACAAGCCCCGCACGGTCAATCGCAAAGACCACGGGCAGGTTCTGGATACAGACATCGTGGACAATCTGGTCGTAGGCGCGCTGCAAGAACGTCGAGTAGATCGCGCAGACGGGCGTGAAGCCCTCTGCGGCAAGCCCTGCGGCAAAAGTGACCGCGTGCTGCTCCGCGATCCCGACATCGAAGAAGCGCTTGGGGAACTTGTCGGCGAACTTGGCCAGGCCCGTGCCATCGGGCATGGCGGCGGTGATGGCGACCACTTTGTCATTGTTGACGGCGACTTCATTCAGGCTCTCGACAAAGGCCTGGGTGTAGGTGACGCCACTGGACTTCTTCTCCATCTTGCCGTCTTCGATCGAGAAGCCCGTGGTCGCGTGCCAGGTGCGCTGGTCTTTCTCGGCGGGCTCGTAGCCCTTGCCCTTGGTGGTCAGGACATGGAGCAGAACGGGGCCATCGAGGTGCTTGGCATGCTCGAACACCTGAACCAGAAAGTCTGTGTCGTGACCGTCAATGGGGCCAATGTACTGAAAGCCTAGCTCCTCGAAGAACAGGCCGGTGTTGGCAGGCGACGTAAAGTGGGTCGCGGCATGCTTGGCACCTGCGGCGGTGCGGTAGAGAAGGCCGTCTTTGTTGAGCGATTTCTTGACCGTGCTCTCCACTTTCTGGTAGGTGGGCATCAGCCGCAGCTTCGCCAGATAGGTCGCCAGCGCCCCGACATTCTCGGCGATACTCATCTCGTTGTCGTTGAGAACCACCAGCATCTTGGTCTTCTGGTCGCCTATATTGAGCAGGGCCTCCAGCGCCATCCCGCCCGTGAGCGAGCCATCGCCGATAATGCCGATCACGCTCTCTTTCGAGCCACGCAGGTCGCGCGCCTTGGCAAACCCCAGTGCGGCGGAGAGAGACGTGCTGGCGTGGCCTGCGCCGAATAAGTCGTACTCGCTCTCGTCGCGGCGCAGAAACCCCGAGATTCCCTGGTACTGCTTGATCGTGTGGAGCTGCTTCCAGCGCCCGGTGAGCATCTTGTGTGGGTAGCACTGGTGCCCCACGTCCCAGATGACTTTGTCCTTGGGCAGCTCAAAGACTTTATAGAGCGCCACGGTCAGCTCGACCACGCCCAGATTCGGTGCAAAGTGCCCTCCGACGCGCGAGATGGTCTGGATGAGCCCCTGGCGCACCTCGTTGCAGAGCGCTTTTAACTGGGCGGAGTCCATGCTCTTAAGGTCGGCGGGGCCGGTGAGCTGATCGAGAATCGGAAATGAGTCCATAATTTTCACTTTTTACTTTGCCAAGCAAAGTTCTTCGCAAGCATACTACCGCAGCACTGCGGCGCTGTCAAACACGTCTAAGAAATTCTAACATAGATACTTGGTTTTACGTTCCCAAGATTATGCCATCTCCCCACTCGCACCGCTCGTGACCCTCTTCCCCCGGTCGCTCCTTCGTCGCTAGGAAGAGGGACTATTGGTCGGTATACTCGGAGTATGCACCGCATTTCGTCACATGAGAGCCTCCTCGCTCAGATATGTTACCCACACTTAACGACGACTGCTCTGCTTGCCCAGGCGCTTGAGGTGGTTCGGCAGGATCGAGAGAGTGGCCAGTACATCCCCAATCCCGCACTTCTGACCTTGCAGCGGCGTGTGACCGAAGAGGTCTTTGCAGCAGCAAGTGCGCTCTGCATGCGCCCCGACCCTGCCGAGCGCCAACTCGGTG
Source organism: Armatimonadota bacterium (assembly GCA_026392155.1). Lineage (GTDB taxonomy): Bacteria > Armatimonadota > Armatimonadia > Armatimonadales > Armatimonadaceae > Armatimonas. The sequence continues at coordinate 31,081 of JAPLCP010000071.1, forward strand.
TGCTGATTCTACGCGAGTTTCCGGTTCAGGGGTCCACCATGCCGTTTGCGGTTCGCGCACTCCCCGTCCTAGAGCGCCTCGTGGAATGCGAAACCGACGAGCAAGTGCTGCTCTTTGGGGTCTGTGCGATTGGTTGGCAGCAGCACCCGCTGGCCCGGCCGCTTCTCCTGCGCTTTCTCCACCACCCCGACGCCGCGCTGCGCCAGCTTATCGCCAGCAATCTCACCAACTGCGACCTTACCAATCCCCTGCCCCCCGAGCCCATCCGCGCCTACGAGCACCTCTGCCAGGACCCGGACTCCGACGTCCGCTGGGACGCCTACGCCACTCTCAAGAAGCTTGTGGACGACGATGTCATCCTACCCTCCGAGCAAAAAACAGCGCTTACCCGCTTGCTTGCCGAGGATTAAAAGTCCCGGCAGAGGGTCACGAAGACACGCCCAATGAAAATGCCGTCGTGAGAAACGCAAGGGTGTGTTCCATAAAACCAATCGCCTGATCGGTGTTGCCCACGCCGTGCCCGGCATCAAACCAGAGGACTTCGATGTCTTTGCCCAGCTCTCTGAGGTGGGCTTCGTAGGCCTCCATCTGTCGGCGGGGGCAGCGGGTGTCGTTGAGGCCCTGGATCACCAAAATCGGGGCGGTGATGTTTGCGGCATAAGTGTGGGGTGAGCTGCGCTCCCAGAGCTCGGGGTTGTCCGTGGGCGTGCCGCCAAAGCTGGCCTTCATGATGCCCTGGAGCAAGGGCGAGGAGTCTTCGTAGGTGAGCGGGTTGTTGGCAATCGCGACAATCGCCACCCCTGCCACCCACAAGTCCGGGCACTTTCCCAGGGCGAGCAATGTCAAGTAGCCGCCGTACGAGCCCCCCGTGATGGCGATGCGCTTCGGGTCGGCGATGTTCTCTCGGACAAGGAAGGCATGCGCGGCGATAATGTCTTCCAGCTCCCAGTGGCCCACATCGCCCCAGATTTTCTGCAAAAACTCCCGCCCAAATGTCGTCGAGCCGCGGTAGTTGACGGAGAGATAGGCATAGCCATTTTCTAGGTAAGGCGCCCCCATGCCAAAGCTCTGGTTGGTGACCCCATGCGGCCCCCCGTGGACTTCAATGACCGTCGGGAACGGCCCTGTGCCCTCGGGAGTCGCCAGCCAGCCCTGCACGGGCACGCCATCCGACGAAGGAAACGTGACCGAGCGAACCGTCGTGCCTTGTGGAGCCTCGCCGCCTGAGAGCAAGACTTTTGGCTCGCCTGTTGCCGAGAACGCCATGAGCTGGCGCGGCGTTTGGGAGCGGGAGAAAAGCACCGATGCCACGCCGTCGTTGCTAAGTGTCGCACCAAGCCCACCAAAGTACGTGATCGTGCCTGTGGGATGCTGCAAACGTGTCAGCTTCCCCGCTTCCCAGATTCCCAGCTCGTGCGCGGCATCAAGGCTCCGACAAAGCAAAATGCCCTTGGCGCTCGGCGACCAACACAACGGCACGACCTCACCGGGAAGCGTTTCCTCGGTGATAAGAAGCTCGGACTCTGCCTGCGCCACATCCCAGAGCATGGGGCGCTTTACGCCAGACTCATCGGTGGTGCAGAGCAGGCGATAGTCACCAGGAATTGGGGAAAAGGCAGTCGTCTCCAAGCTCGTCGCCCCACCGCCCTTCCAGCGTGCCAGCTCGTCACCGCCCGAGTCAAGAGCCAGCAAGTCGTACTGCTGCTTGCCGGTGCGCTCGTTGGTGCAGACCACGCAGACCGCGCCATCGGCGGAGAGGACGGGGCCACGGAGTAGCGCCTTGCCTTCGTGCAGAATCTTAGGAGCGCCTAAACGGCCATCGGCGGCGATATCAACACTGCACAAGTGGTAGCCATCGCTGTCCACAAAGATAAACGCGATGCGATTTCCTGAAGCGCTCAGTGAGACAATTGGCAGCGGAAACGGGGTCAGCGACGACGAATACGGCGCAAAATCTGGTGTCAGGCTCTCTAGCTCGCCCGTTCCATCGTAACGGAAACGAACGTAGTGGCCCTTCTCGTTGCCCTTGGTATCTTTGAAAAAATAAAACCACTCGCCATCGGGTGAGAGCAGGCCAAACCCACTGCCGACGCCCTCGGGCAGAAGCCGCCGCGTCTCGCCCGTCTGTGGGCTCCACGCAAGCGCCCCTCGCTGGCTGTGAAACGCCACGCCCCGCTCAGGCCGATTCGCCGCCACCTGCGGCCACACCACCGATCCCGTCCGCGCAATTTGTTTCCAAAGTTCTGTCTGCTCGTTCATAGCATTCATGATACCTGGCTTACAGATTAGCGTAGTTAGCTAATCTTTGATATACTTAGTCCATGACCGTCAACATGCACGAAGCCAAGACACATCTCTCTCGCCTTGTCGCCGCCGCTCTGGCCGGTGAGGAGGTTATTCTGGCACGAGGAGGCAAAGAGCTGGTTCGTCTCGTCGCACTGGAGAGTCCTACTCTTGTGCGCAAGGCAGGCTGTCATCCTATCGTGGAAGGGCCAGATTTTGTGGAGCGTAGCATGGCTCCGCTCACTGAGGAAGATCTTAAGGACTGGGGGCTATGAGCGGCTATCTCCTCGACACACACACGCTTCTCTGGTTCGATGGTAGCCCTGCGCGGCTGACAAACTCTACCCGGGCACTTCTTGAGACGACAAACGAAATTGTTTATATCTCGGCAATGAGCCTATGGGAGATGGGAATCAAGTATCGGGCAGGAAAGTTTCCCGAAGCGGCAGATATGGTAGAACGCTGGTTTGAGCGCACCGCGCAGCTTCACCTTAAAGAGCTTGCCCTCACGAGCCTGCACGCTCGCGAGGCAGCGCTGCTGGAGTGGGAGCATAAAGACCCGTTTGACCGGGCGCTTGCCGCGCAGTCACGAGTCGAGCACCTCACGCTTGTCACCGCCGATCAGGCTTTCTCTACGCTCTCCTCCCTCAAAACTCTTTGGTGAATGCGGTACACTAGCCCATGCCTAAGTTTCGGATTACGTACCACACAGCGGGCGGTGGCTTTCGCCGCGAGCTGGAAGCCCCCGATGCCGCACAAGCGGAGGCGGCGGCCTGGGCGACACTCGCCGTAGACCCCATTCGCTACGAGAGTGAGCATACCTCGAACCCCAGTGAGAAAATCTCGTTTCTGATTCGTCCTGCCTATGTCGCCGCGATCTCCGTGGAGAACGAGCCCGTTAAAGAAACCGATGGGCGCAAAGCGGGTTTGCTAGGTAGTCGCTGAGATGGCCCAGGAGCTCCCGGAGCGCCACACGCGAACGGGTCTCTTTCGCATCCACACCGACGTCGCCTCGCAGCACCTCAAGCCGCGTCGCAAGGTCTTGGTTTACCTACCACCGGGCTACTACGACAGCCCCGAGCGGCGCTACCCGGTGCTCTACCTCCACGATGGCCAGAACCTCTTTGATGGCAACACCTCGTTTATCCACGGCCAGGAGTGGCGGGTGGACGAGACGGCGGAGCGGCTGATCCGGGCAGGTAAGATCGAGCCGCTGATTATCGTCGGGATCTACAACACGGGCGCAGATCGCCTGCCAGAGTACACCCCGACGCGGGATAAGCGTGGCCGTGGCGGCAGTGGCGAGCTCTACAGCAAGTTCCTGACTGATGAGCTAAAGCCGTTTATGGATCGCACCTACCGCACCCGCACGGATGCCGCCAATACGGCTCTCGGCGGCTCGTCGCTGGGGGGCCTTATCTCGCTCTGGGTCGGCCTCAAGCGCTCCGATGTCTTTGGGAAGCTCGCCCTTCTCTCGCCGTCAGTATGGTGGGATGAGAAGGCGATTCTCAAAGCCATTGCCAAGAAACTGCCCCTCAAGCTCTGGGTAGACATTGGCACCTCCGAGGGGGATAGCGCCCTCCCCGATGCCCGTCTTCTGCGCGATGCACTCAAGGAAAGAGGCTGGAAAGAGGGCACTGACCTCGCCTACCACGAGTTCGAGGGAGCCGGACACAACGAGGCATCGTGGGCAGCCCGCTTCGACCAGGTTCTGCTCTTTCTGTTTCCCCGATAGAGCCATCTCCCCCTACCCCCTCTTCCCCTGTTTGCTCCTTCGTCGCAGGAAGAGGGGCACCAAAAAGCCTCTCTTCCCGGTGAGGAACGAGCCATCAGGGGAAGAGAGGTGGCGAGCCCTAGCGAGCCGGAGAGATGGCGCTCTTCTTGGCCTGCCGCGCTTTGTAGATCTCGATGAGGTTTGCCGCAGGCCCCATGAGAGTCAGGGCAAAGTAGGGCGCGTGGCTGGCGATATGCACGTTCCAGTTCTTGCCATACTGCCGCAGCAAAAACTCCATCGCCGCCACGAGAAACGCGACCAGCATCTGGCCCTTCTTGGAGTGCACCGTGGTCTTAGGGTCGGTGATCATGAAGAAGATAAAGAGCTGGTACATCGGGCCGGTGATCGGGGCGATCTCGAACTTAAAGGCATTGGCCAGTGTCATGTCGTGGTTGAGCAGGGCTCGGAGCAGCGCGAAGCCAAAGAAGCAGAGAATGTATGTGGCGCAGATATGGAAGCGCTTGAGCCGGTAGATGATCACCGAGCCCAGAATCCAGACCACGATTCCCGCCCAGACATGGTTGCCAAACTGGAACGAGAGGGTGTACATGGACTGCGGTGCGAGGAGCAACAAGAGCACGATTGCGAGGTTCGACGGGTTCCAGAGATGGCGGCCATCGACACGGATCACGTACTTGCTAATCACCGAGAGCGCCGGGGCCACGATAAAGGGCCACCACTCGGCGGAGCGCACCAGGATGCCACAGGAGATCCCGGAGACATAGGCACTTGCCAGGTGCGGCATTTTCTTGGTCGTGATGTAGCCAAAGATAGCCTCGGTGAGGATGCTCACGATAATGCAGACGGCGGTTTTTTGCCAGTCGGCGAGCATTCCGGTGGTGAAGTGCCCCACGAGCAAGATGCAGCTAATTAAAATCGGGGCGACGTACTTGCTGTCTATTTGAAAGCTGCGCTTCGCGGGTGCGTTTGCAGTAAGAGCAGGTGTCATTTTCTAGGTATTGCCTTCTTTAACAATAAGAATCTCATCGGCTTTCGGCGCCGTGATGGTCTGTATTTTACCGCCTGGCCAGCGGATTTCCACTTTCTCCACTGCGGATTCCGTGCCAAGGCCAAAGTGAACGCGCGAGTCGTTCTGGGAGCAGAAGCCAACACCACCGGTGACCACTTGACGCTGCTTCATGCCCTTCCAGTAGCACGTAACACTCGCCCCGATCCCGGCGTTCCCATTTTCCAGTTTGACTTTCAGCCAGTGGTGCTTCGGATCGGCCTGGGTCTTGTAGATCAGCAAGGGGCCACGCTGGTTGGCCACTAAGATATCCAGCGTCCCGTTGTTGTCAATATCGGCGAGCGCCACGGCGCGGCCATCGTAGAGATCGGTTGCCCCCACGGCTTGAGCCACTTCGTTGAAGCGCCCCGCGCCGTCGTTGAGCCAGACGCGTTTCTGCTGGTAGCCCGAGAGGCTACGGCCCTTGAGCGGTGGCCAGTTCGCCACATCATCAATAATCACCGCGCCGCCACCGGTGAGCGTGGCGTAGTCGTACCAGTAGGTCTGATTTTTATCGGCGGAGATGTAGCCATTGGTGAGATAGATATCCTGGAAGCCGTCGTTGTTGAGGTCGCCAAACTGCGCCCCAAAGCTCCAGCCGCCCTTCTCCACCCCCACGGCGTCGGCGAGGTTCTCGTACTCCAGCACGCCCTTCGGGGCATCCTCTTTGGGCACCCAGAGGTTGTTGCCCTGCATCACCTGACCGTCTTCCCAGATATTGGAGATATAGACTGAGAGCCGACCGTCGTTGTAGATATCGCCAAAGGCCGCGTTCATCCCGCTCTTGGCCTGCTTGGCAACTCCGGCAGCCTTCCCCACTTCGGTGAACTTCTTTCCGCCGTCGTTGAGCCAGAGCTCGGGGACGCCGTAGTCCGACGCGAGGAAGAGATCGGGAAAGCCGGTGCCACGCAGGTCAGCCGCAATCGCCGCTAGGAGCCAAGACTTATTGGTCATGCCCATCTCTTGCGTCACGTCTTTAAACGCAAAGCCGCCCTCGTTGTGGAGCAAGTGCTTGGCCGCGCCGTTATGGGCGAAGTTAAGCGCATCGGGCATGATCTTGGTGGTCTTGAGGTGCCACATGTCATGCTGCTCGTCGAAGTAGCCACAGAGCAGGATATCGAGCTTGCCGTCTTGGTCGTAGTCAAAGAGCGTCGCGGCATTGGCGTTCATCCACTTGGGAAGATTGGCTTTCTCCGTTACATCTGTGAAGCCCTTGCCCGCGTTGTTCTGGAAAAGCCGCGCCTGGCCCCACTTGTAGACCAGCAGATCCGGGTAGCCATCGCCTTCGAAGTCGCCCCAGAGCGCCCCTTGGCTCGTGCCGGTGCCATCTTTGTTGAGATCCGCCACGCCTAGCTTCTCCGCGACTTCCTCGAACGTGCCGTCGCCCTTGTTGTGGTAGAGCGCGTTCTTGCTGTTCTCGCCAGAGTTGGTGACGTAAAAATCCACCCAGCCGTCTTTATCAAAGTCACAGACCGCGATCCCCGCGCCCATATCCGCGATGCGCGGTAGAATCGGCTCCAGCTTCGGGTCGAGCTTTGGCGCGGTGTGCGTAAAGTCCACCCCCAGCGCCTTCGCACTCTCCGTGAGCGTCACGCCATACCGAGAAAGCGCATCCGGCTGCGCAGTCTTGATGAAGCCATCCCCCGCCGACGGTGGCACGGTGACATTTTTCTTATTGAGCCACCACGTCGCTCCTAAAATCCCCATAAAAGCAAGGAGCGCCACTACCTTCGGCACCCCGGCATTGTTCGTTGCCATGACAATATTGTACCGTCCCTAAGGGAGCCAACTATAGCGCGATGACCAACGCGAAATGACCATCACTTCCTCATATCCTTGCGGCATCGCAGAGTTTTGATGAATATAGGTCGCCGTCCCTTTCCTACGACAAACCACTCCTACAGATCCTTTCACCCAATCGGGCAGCGAATCACGACGTCCATAAAACGCCTTCCCTTGAGCATATGCCTGATTCATACAGACTTCCGCATCAGGAACACGGTAATCCGAGCAGTCAATCGCCCCAGGCCCCGCTAGCGCCTTCATGCGACGCTCCAGGCGATCTGGCAATAAACGCCACCCTACCCCGATTAAAAGAGCAAAGATAAACAAGGCCATAAGAACACGACGATGCATAGCCCATTCTACCTAGCAACGGTCGGAATGCTCACTTTCAGTGGGCTGTCTCGTGTACAATCGGGGCAATGAAAAAAACGACGAAGACGCAAGGGCTGGTGAGCGGGCAGAATGAGTATCTGGCGGGCTACCTGATCTTGCCTATTGATAAAGTCGAGCCCAGCTACAACGCGGGCTTTTCGATGTATATCGCCGCGTGGCCGCTGCTTGCGAACTATCCAGGGCACCAATTCCAGACAGGACTTCCTAGCACGTGGATGTTTGCGCAGTGGGATGGCACCAAACCTAAAGATCTATACTCCGATGTGGAGGGCGGCCTTGGCTGGTGGAGAGACACGCGCTTTCCCACGCCAACGCCTAAGTTCATCATGGGGGGGGTTGCGCCGAATTTCTCCGAGATCGCCAATGGCCCCGCGCACGGCTGGGGCACGTGGGAGGAGCCGCGTGGGCTCTACGGCGTGGCGCAGCTCAGTCCGTGGCTCTTATTTCCCATCGACGGCATTAACCTGAAGCAAGGCACCTGCGGCGAGCTCTTTGGCTACGGCTACTTCTCGCTGCCCTTCACCGATCCCAAGCCCACGACCAACGGAAAGCCGGTGCCGACGGGCAACCAGTGCTGGACGCTGTTCTTCAACTCGGGCAACTTCAAGGGGCCGGTGGCGTTCTTCCTGCCGTACTTCTGGTCGCACTCCACCGAGAAAGATCCGAAGCTGGCGGGCTTGCTGCTAGACACACGCCCCGTAGACCCGAACCGTAGCGTGCAGATGGAGACACAGTACATTCCCTGCCGCATGGCGACCGACGCCAAGGGCAGCTCCTATGCACGCATCGCCCCGACGTCGTTTCCCCGGAGCGCGGAGGGCCGCTCTGTGCTGGTGCACCAGGACACGGTCTACAATAGATCGGCTCTTCAAGACTCCGTGACGGCGTGGTTTTCTGGAGGTGCCCCCAGCAGTGGCAAGGTCAGCCCACAGGGTGGTTTTGTGCGTACGTTTGGCAGCGGAGGCCGTGCCACCTGGCAGATTCACTCCCGAAAAGACGACAAGACGGAGAAGAAGGTCAATATCGCCTGGAACGCCTTCGCGACTCCGAAGCTCGCGGATGAGCACTCCTACGGCTACCAGTGGAGCGCGGAGCTGACCAAGAGCTCGCGTAAGCTGATCACCCTCCCCGAGTACTTTATGCTGGAGAACGGCGAGGACGAGAAAAAAGCACGCTGGGTGCCGATTGCCGCCGACAAAGTCCCGGTGGAGACGGGCCTGCACAAGCTGACCTGGGAGACTCCCAAAGAGAGCCCTGAGCCGCCCTACGACACGCCCGAAGCCCCGAAAAGCACCTGGAAGAAGCCAGGACCCGCTGCGGGGCCCTTCAAGGCGTTTCTGGGCGACGGCAGCGTCGTGACCTACTACTGGTACCGCTTCGCCGACCAGCCCGCGCTTCTCAACGCCGATTTAACCGATGCCGAGCGGGAGAAGATGCAAGTCAAAGTCGAGAAGCTGCACCGTAGCTGGACCAAGAACCGCGAGTACCTCCCGCCTCCCAAGACCGGCACGCTCGCCGATCTCGACCCCGCGCAGCTCGTCAAGCCGCCTAAGGGTCTCGAGATCGGCTATGTCCCCATCGCTACCCGGCAAGAGCTAGCCAAGCGCTAAAGATTCCGGCCCGTGAAGGTCGTGGACGGAGTCGCCGAGATAGGCGCACTTCTCGGGGGCGATGCAGAAGCGCTGCATGGTCTGCTGTTAGCAGTGAACAATCAGGCTGATCGAATCCGTAAGTGTGCCATCAAGATCAAAGAGAATCGCGGCAAAAGGCATGCTCCCATTCTATCCTGTGCTATCATGTACCCTGAGATGAGCAAGTACGATACTATCGAGCGAATGCTGAATCCTGGAGTGGTGGCCGTGATCCGCGCGGACTCCAGCGAGCAGCTAATGGACGTGGCAAAGGCCCTGGCAGCGGGCGGCGTGACGGCGATGGAGGTGACGATGACGACTCCTAACGCGCTCCAAGTCATCACGGATGTCCGTAAAGAGCTAGGCGATGCGATCTTAATGGGAGTCGGCACGGTCTTAGACGCGGAGACAACGCGCATGGCGATTCTGGCTGGGGCGCAGTTTGCGGTCTCGCCCGTGATGAAGACCGAGATTATCGCGATGTGCCGCCGCTACAACGTCCCAATTGTCTGTGGAGCCTACACCCCCACCGAGGCGCTCACGGCTCATGAGGCGGGCGCGGACTTTATCAAGATCTTCCCCGCCGATGGCCTTGGCCCCAACTACATCAAGGCGCTCAAAGCCCCTCTGCCCCAGCTCCAGATCATCCCCACTGGCGGCGTGGATCTCAACACCGCCGGAGACTTTATCAAAGCGGGCTGCGCCGCCGTGGCAGCGGGCTCGTCATTGGTCAGCAAAGATGTGCTGAAAAGCAAAGACTGGGCCGCCCTCACTGAGACGGCAAAAGCCTTCGTCGCCGCGGTCGCCAAGGCCCGCGCCTAGCCATGATCCGTGAAGTCCATGCGTTCCCGCTCCGTGCGCCTCTTTCCGAGTCCTACGGCTGGGCACGAGGGAAGGCGAGCGTAAGAGAAGCACTTCTCGTGCAGCTTATCGCCGACGATGGCACGGAGGGCTGGGGCGAGTGCGCTGGGCCGCCTTCGGTGCTGGCTCCCACAATCACCGAGTTCTTCGGCCCCCTTCTGCTTGGGCAAGACCCGCTGGCCACCGATCCACTCTGGGATCGGCTCTGGCAGGCGGCACTTCCTCATGGTCGGCGTGGTGTGCTGATTGGGGCGCTGAGTGGCATTGACATGGCGCTCTGGGATCTTAAGGGCAAGCTACTGGGACAGTCCGTGAGTGCGCTCCTGGGCGGCAAGACCCGCGAGCGCATTCCCTGCTACACCACCGGGCTCTACTTCCGCGAAGGCCCCGAGAGCGAGCGGATTCCCCAGATGCTAACCGAGGCACGCCGTGCGATTGAGGGCGGTGCACGGGCACTCTTAGTACAGGTCGGTCGCAGCCTTGCCGCCGATGCGGCGCTCGCACGAGCGCTACGCAAAGAGTTCCCCGATATTCCGTTTGCCGCTGAGGCACATGGCTCCTACGATGTCCCGGAGGCTGCGATTATCTGCCGCGCCCTCGCTGAGCAAGGCTTCACCGCGCTTACCGATCCGCTGGCCACAGAGCCCGTCACGGCGTGGTCGCGCCTGGCCGCACAGACACCACTTGCGCTCTCGGCAGGGCGCTACGAGCAGACCCGCTGGGCTTTTGAAGCGCTGCTAGCCACCCAGGCCATCGGCACGTTCCAAGTAAATCCCGCCTGGTGCGGTGGCTTAAGCGAGGCTCAGAAAATCCGTACCGTGGCATCGGCGCATGGGGTCAATGTGGTTCCACGGTCTATGGGAACGCAGCTAAATCTTGCCGCCTCCCTGCACTTTCTGGCCTCCGATATTCGGCATCCGGGCAGAGTTGAGCTGCGTCCGCCGCTCTTAGAGACCGACAGTCTCGACGACCCGTTTCGTGTGGCTTTTACAGAGCGCATCGAGCTCGAAGATGGTTTGGCAACGGTTCCCAGCACACCGGGACTGGGCGTGGCAGTGAGTGTAGCTTTATTGGAAAAATTTAGAGTATGAACGAAGATATTGAGATAGTTCTGCGCTGTGGCGCATGGGAAGCGGTGGTGGCAGCGTGTGGTGCGTCGCTGCGGGGCGTGACACAAAACGGCGAGCCGGTGGCGACGGGCTACAGAGGGAAAGCCAATAAGCAAGGCGGACAGGGCGATGTGCTGATCCCTTTTCCGGGGCGAGTTGGCGGGGCGACCTACACCTGGGACGGAGAAACCTACCACCTGCCCCAGACCGATAAAGACGGCCCCAATGCAATTCATGGCTTTGTCCGTACCATGGATTGGATAGTTGCCGAGCAGAGTGAGAGCGCCGTGCGCTTCACGCTCGGATTTACGGGAGCGCAGGGCTACCCGTTTCCGCTCGACTTAGAGATAACCTATACCCTGAGCGACACGGGCCTGGAGTGCGCCTTTGCCATCACCAACACGGGCACCGTGGCTGCCCCAGTGGCGGCGGGTTTCCATCCCTACTTCACGGTCGGTTCGGAGCTTGTCAATGACGACACGCTGACGCTGCCCTTCGACTCGGTGCTGGAGATGAAGCAGTTTATCCCCACGGGCACCATCTTCCCGGTAGCTGAGGTGGGGCTGGACTACCAACAGCCAAGCACGATCGGCGCTACTGTCTTCAACCACTGTTTTCTCAGCCCTCAACGCGACGATTCCGGGCGGGCCAGCGTCGTGCTGGCGGGCCAGGGGAAGACCGTCACAGTGTGGATGGACGAGGCATTTGACTTTGTGGTGCTCTACACCGGCGAGAACATGCCCCCCGAACACCAGCGCCGAAGCCTGGCCATCGAGCCCATGACCTGCGGTAGCGACGGCTTCAACCACCCCGAGTGGGGCCTGCGGCGCTTAGAACCCGGCGCGACGTTCACCGGAAGCTGGGGCGTGGGATAAGCACCTTGGCCCCCTGTGATTGAGGGATAGTCTTCAGGATCGGGCATTGACCCGGCCGGGGCGCTGGTGACGGGCGTAACCGAGAGCATATTTCCTACCGCCCGATCCTGCATCCCATCAGGCGCTGATTCTAGTGAATAAATGTTCGATTCAAAACCGACAGGTTATTATATTTTTAATTGACGGCATAGCAGCCTCCTTCCGAGTTGTAGTATATTCCTATCGCACAAGGTAACTGTACATTGCCTCCCGATCTCCTTTGACTCCCATGTAATGCATTCCCTTCGATATGTGAAGAAAACCCAATGTGTTGTGATACTCACCCTATTGCATGTAGTGCTCACCCGATGACATGTGGTAAAAGTACAGGACTCTGTAATACCGATTAAGCAGTACATAACAATTTATATTCACTCCATGACTTCTTTCATTCCTCATTTTACTTTAGTATCACCATTATTCCCAGCCCTTTTTTCTCTTTACTAAAACTTAATTTGACAAGAAGTCCTACTCCTGGGTATACTCTTCATCAGCGGAGCCGCAGTATCAGCGGAGCCGCAGTATCAGCGGAGCCGCAGTATCAGCGGAGCCGCAGTATCAGCGGAGCCGCAGTCGTATAAAGTGAGGTGTTGCCATGCGGTTGGTTTCGACCCTGATGAAAAGTCTGTTTCTTCTCCTACACATCGCTATCGTGCTCTGTGTAAAGCCCGCTCTGGCCCAAGGTGGCCCCGCAGGAGGTGGTACAAGTGGAAATGCCTATCCGTGCCTCGCGAATGTAACTATAGAAAATGGATACCGATGTGCCAACAACCAAGGGGTTGCTTACAACTATCCTCAAGTCTACAAGACACATCTCGATGCATCGAACAACAGCATTGTAGACCACCAAGACCCGATGGCGGCAAAGATAGGAACGACACTTAATGTCACCTTAAATGTAACACGATCCACACTAGCACAGAATAATTTTACAGGCACCCTAACAATCACTGCCGAGTATTTTACTAATGGAGGTATGGTTTCAGTTTCCTGTAGCAATATCACACCGATCTCTAACTTAATGCCTGGTCACTCTACCAATGTCACATTTTCACTAGGAGCACTTCCAAACTATGTCACAAAAGGTGATTTAGTCATTTTCTTTAATGGAGATGGTTATATTGATGGAATGTACGAGGAAAAATTATATCTTCTAAAAGATCAACCCATTAACTGCATGGCTATCCCTTGGGTGGGCGTCCTAGAAGATTCATGCACTTGGGCATCGGGGGAATCAGATCCCTTAGGAGTCATAACTAAGATTTCGCACGGACTCTATACAAGCCAAACTTTTTTTTATGATAGTACACAGACCCTTGCGCTAGCAACTATTCCTGCGAACATATTTGATTTAGTTCAGTTTTTATGTGTTAGTGATGGCGGCGGCAGACCTATCCGAGGTCAATGCTATGACGCAAGTGACTATGCAGCGATATGTCTTTACTCACAAGGTAGAGGGGCGTATATACAGTACAGAGCAGGAGATGTACCAGGTAGACAACCGAACGATCCTTACGGAACGTTCCTTACGAACCTAGGCGTGTTGATTGGACATAACATATTGTCACAATTAGAATGGGCAAATCATCAACTGGTAATACTTCTCAATCAAAATATATCTGACCCAACTATTGGCCTATTTGTTCCTTATGCTGTCTCACCCGCAGTAAATGTAACCCAAACAAATTACTGGGCACCGTCATCATCTAGCCTAGTAGCTCCATATGAGTTAACACCTGTACAACAAGGAAGCAATATCCAAGTTACAGTTCTTGGATTCCCATAAATTAACACTCTCAAAAAGGTAAAATAATGCTTACTATCATAAACCCAGCCATCATGCAGGAGCAACAGCCCTCTCTTACATTCCGAGATCCAGAGTCAATAAAAGTAAAACCAGGCCCGACGATTTCGCGTGCCGACTTTGACTTAATTATCCCAGAACAGAATGAATTATCGGAATTCAAACTTGTTACTAGATTATTTCATAAATCTGACAATCCTCCCCAGCCCCATCGCCCCCTGACTCAAGTATTGAACTACTAAAAAATAGTAGATTCTATTCTTTTTATACTATTAGTTATATGCGAGATTCAGATAAACTGTTTTTATCAATTGACATAGCTATTTCACTCAATCCAGATGATGCAGGATTAGCTTCAATAATTTCACCTTCGAGTGCTCCTAGAGATACCTCAAAGAAAAGTTCATTTACAGGGAAGCCAATTGGTAAATATGCTTGGTCGCATCCCAGTTCACTTATTGTGGCTGACCACTGGGTTCTCATGAAGCTACAATTCAGATCTAAACCGATCAAAAATCCTGATGGGAGTTTTACTTTTCCTCCTATCTCGGATGGAGATAAGGCTTGGGCTGAGGAAATGGGACGGAAGATTCTGGATCGGGCTACGGTTCTGGGATTGACGAGTCGGCCTGCGGAGAGTGCTCCTCTTTGGGCGAAGGAGCAAGTGGCGAAGCGGCGGGCAGAGCAGAAGAGGCAGTAGCGCTTCATGGGAGAGAGGATCGCTCGTCGGGTACACTTTGCCTGTGGGCATCCTCTCTTCTGCGCCTCACCCGGCCCTGCGGTGGCTCTGGATCGGGGCGAGATAATAGGTAGGATCGGTGAAAGACAGGGTTCCCTAATCCCTAAACCATGCTTGACAAGGAATCCTACTCCCCGGTACACTCTGAGTCAGCGCAGCCGCAGTAGTATAAAGTAATGAATATTTATAAAAATAATATATTAATTACTTTATTATCACTATTAATCTTAGATTCAAATAAGACAGCTAGATCACAAGAGGTTATTGAAAATGCAGATGTAATTTTACCCCGTCCTGAAGAGTATATTGGCTTCAAAATCAGACTAATCCGAGGAAATTTAAAATTTCCAAAAGAAGAAAATGCTGGCAACATTCATAATTTTGAAATAAAAAACGAATCAACAGGATGCAATATAGGTATAAATT
>JAPLCP010000200.1 GCA_026392155.1 Armatimonadota bacterium
AGGGTACAATAGGGTGCTATGTCCACCCTTCACCCCGTTTTAATCGCCGGGCAGTGGCGCGCCGCTGAGGCCCCCACCGCCACGTTCTCTGCCACCAACCCGACCACGGGCCAGGTTCTCACCGACGATGTCTATCCCGTCTCTAGCAAGGCCGATGTCGATGCCGTGCTCGTTGCCGCCGCAGAGGCCGCGCCACTCCTTCGCGCCACGAGCCCTGAGACGATTGCCGCGTTTCTGAATCTCTACGCCGACTTGCTGGAGGCCAACCGCGAGGCGCTTGTTGCTGCTGCCCACGCCGAGACGGGCTTTCCTACCGAGCCGCGCCTGAACTCGGTCGAGCTGCCGCGCACCACAGGCCAGCTTCGCCAAGCCGCGCAGGCGGCGATTGCCCGAAGCTGGACGCGCCCGGTGATTGATACCAAGGCGGGGATTCGCTCGCTTCACGAACCGCTGGGCGGCGCGGCGCTGGTCTTTGGCCCTAATAACTTCCCCTTTGCCTTCAACGCGATCTCCGGCGGCGACTTTGCGGCGGCGATCGCGGCACGCTGCCCGGTGATCGCAAAAGTGCACACCAGCCACCCGACGACAAGCCGTCTGATGGCGGAGTGTGCCCACCAAGCCGCCATGGAGATTGGCCTGCCTGTCGGGAGCATTCAGGTGCTCTACAGAATGGATCACAAGCTGAGCTTAGGGATGATCGAGAACCCCGCGGTCGCCGCGGTGGGCTTCACCGGGAGCCGCTCGGCGGGGATGCAGCTTAAAGAGGTGGCGGACCGCTACGGCAAGCCCGCCTATTTGGAGATGTCCAGCGTGAACCCCGTCTTCGTGCTCTCCGAGTATCTGGAGGCCAACGGCGAGGCGCTGGCAGGGGAGTTCTTTACGAGCTGCACGATGGGCACGGGCCAGTTCTGCACCAACCCCGGCTTGGTGGTGCTCCCCGCAGGTGAGCAGGGCGAGGCATTTGTGGCGGCGGCAGCGGCGAAGTTTGCTGAGGCCAAGCCGGGCGTGCTTCTCAACAAGGGCGGGCGCGACGGCCTGGCCGAGGCCGTCGAGACGCTCAAGGCGGCGGGCGCAAAAGTGGTCTGCGGCGGCGAGGTCTTTGACGATCCGGGCTTCCGCTATGCCAACACGATTCTGACGGTCACGGGCGCACAGTTTATCGCCGATCCGGAGACGCTCCAGACCGAGGCATTTGGGCCGGTGAGTCTGCTCGTGCTCTGCGAGAGCGATGAGGAGCTGCTGGGAGTTGTCAATGCGCTGGAGGGGAACCTCACGGGGACGATCTACACCAGCGACAACGGCTCCGACGACGCGCTTTATAGCAAGCTCGCCCCCGTGCTACGGGTCAAAGTGGGGCGGCTGCTCAACAACAAGATGCCCACGGGCGTCGCGGTCAGCCCTGCCATGAACCACGGCGGGCCGTTCCCTGCCACGGGCCATCCGTACTTCTCCAGTGTCGGGATTCCGCACGGTATCAGCCGCTTCTCGATGCTCTGCAGCTACGACAATGTGAAGAACCATCGCCTCCCCGCCGAGCTCCAAGACGGCAACCCGCTCGGAATCTGGCGCTTGGTAGATGGCGACTGGGTAAAGTAGCGCTACGAGCGCTTTTTGGTTGAGGAAGTGGGCTTCTTTTTGGAGTCCACTTTCTTTTTTGCTACGGGAGCAGTGACTTTCTTCTTAGGGACGGGTGTGGGGAGAGTTGCGGGCAGGATGCGGCGTACGGTTTCGCTTGTAGGAGCGGGTGTTGGTTTGTTGCTGATTTCCGTGGGCGGGGGAATCTCCAGAGGTGCCGTGGCGGAGCCAGGAGCAACGGGAGTACCCAGCTCGCCGGTTTCAACCTCACCCGGCTCGGGAGTACCAGCGGGCTCAGGCTTGGGTTTTGGCTCAGGCCGCAGGTTTGTCAGGGTCACAGGAGCAACATTAGGCTCTGGGGTGGGGGAGGTGATGACCGCTCTTGGTGCCATTGGCTGGAACCAAAAGGGCTGAGGCGTCGGAGTTGGCTGCGTGACAGAGGCCATGAGCGCACTCAGACTCGGGGAGGCTCCCGGGATATTAAGGGCAATGGGTGCCAGTGGCTCGGGTGAGGGTGAGGGGCTGGGCTCTGGGGTGGCATAGGGCTGTGGCGTGGGCTGATCCGCAAAGAGCGGCTCTTTGCCGTCCATGGCATCGAGCGAGGCCCGCACTGCCTCAAGCTGCTGCATGCTCACATTCGGGTCTTTGAGGATGCGTATCAGGATCATCCTCGCCTTGTCATCCTCACCCATCCCACGGAGTGCCGTTGCCAGTGCCAGCCGAGCCGAGATGTCCTTGGCATCTTTCTTCACCATCAAACGAAAGGCTTTCTCAGCGTCTTTGAAGCGCTGGACACGCAGCAGGCACATGGCGCGGATACGGGTGGCCTCCAGCTCTAAATCGCCTTTGGAGTGCAAAAGTACCCACTCGGCCTGAGAGAGGGCGATGGAGTACTCTTTGAGCAGGAATGCCTGGCGCATGGCATCAGCATGGTAGATGAGCGTGTCGGGCGGCGGCGGTGGCGGCAGAAACGTAAACCACTCCCGTACCTTGAAGTGACCAGAGAAGACATAAACCCCCACCGCAAGCGTGGCTACCATCCCCAACAGTGTCTGTATTAGCTTGTCTTTTTTTACGTCTTCGTCCATACTGCTCACTCCGCTCTCATTCGAACGCTTCTTGTACCACGCGACCGTCCCACTCACGGCAGGCAGGGATTTTAAGGGCGTGGGCGATCGTCGGACAGACATCGTACAGAAAAATAGGGTCGGTGAGTTCCCGGCCCACGGCAACCCCAGGGCCATGGAGGATAAAGGGGATCGTCATGTCCTCCGCGCAGTCTGTCCCGTGGCTACGGTCATGCCCGCCGTGGTCGCTTACCACGCAGACAATGCCGTCCCAGTGCTCCAAGACTTGTGCGAGGCAGGCATCCGCGTTCTCGATGGCTTTTAAGTAGGGCTCGCTCATCCAGCCATGCGCGTGACCTGCTTCATCGGGGTGCCCAAAGTAGACAAAGACAAAATCGAGGCTGTCGCTCTTGATAGCCGCAATCGCCGCGTCGGCGACTTTTTGATCGGTCTCAAAGACATGTCCCTCGCCAAAACAAACACTGACTTTCAGGCTCCCCGGCGCGGCCAGATCCCGAAGCTGCTCCCAGTTGTAGAAAAAGCCGACACGCTTGCCGTGGTTGGCCGCCGCATCCATCACACTGGGTACGGGGCGAGCAAGCGGCGTAAACGTATTGCTGGTGATCCCATGGCGCGGGACATCCACGCCACGCAGCATCGACGTATGACAGGGCAGGGTCACCGAGGGCATCACCGACGATGCCTTCCACGTGTGGGCACCGTCACGCGCCAGCCGTTGAACTGTGGGGGTGTGGCAGGTGAGAATCGCATCGGGACGAACCCCATCCAGAGAGCAGAGCAGAACACGCGCAGACATGGCAGTATTTTACCTGGCCTTGTCGGTGAGTGCCGCATGGTAGAGGCTCGCCAGGTCATCGGTAGTCACCGAGCGCGGGTTGAAGCTCGCGGTCCACTGCCGCACCGCCTCGCTAGACAGGGTCGGGATGGCATCCTCAGAGACACCGCAGGCACTCAGGTTCGTCGCCAGCCCCGCAAACCGTAGCCACTCGGTGACTTTTTCGGCTAGGGCTTCCGGAGACTGGCCTAGGGCTTCGTAGGCACGGCGCGTGGTGGGATCTTGGGCATTAAAATGAATCACGTGGGGGAGCATCACCCCGACGGCTTGCCCGTGCACCACGCCAAAGTGCGCCGTGAGAGGGTTGGCCAGCGAGTGGGCGATCCCCAGCATCGAGTACTCAATCGCCAGCCCCGCCCAGGTGGAGCCCAGCAGCATCGCTTCCCGCGCTTGGATATCTTCGGGTTTTTCCAGAACTCTGGAGAAGTTTGCTGAGATCTTTCGGAACGCCTCGTGAGAGAAAAGCAGCGAGTGCGGCGTCCGTGGCTTGGTGACCGCCGTCTCGATGGCGTGCACGAGGGCATCTATCCCCGTCTGCGCCGTCACCGAGCGTGGCAGCGTGAGGGTCAGTTCAGGGTCAAGAAGCGCAATCGTCGGCTCCGCACCGGTCTCGCCCAGTGCCATCTTGGCGTGGGTTTGTGCATCCGCAATAAGCGCGTGGCACTGCACCTCGCTGCCCGTTCCCGCTGTCGTAGGGATGGTAATTGAAGGCAAGAGCGGCTGTGAGAAGCCCCGACGATTCGGGCTGGCGACCCAGAAGTCGCTCAGGGGCCCGCCATGGGTGAGCAGAAAGTTGCACCCCTTGGCGGTATCCATCGCCGAGCCACCTCCTAGCGCGATCAGCACATCGGGTCGGAACGCTTTTGCAACTTCCCAGCACGCGTCCACGTCGTCGGTCGTCGGGTTCTCGTGAACGTCGGAGAAGAGAGTGGACTCGATACCTGCCTCCCTCAGAAACGCCTCCGCCCGTGCGGTGTGCCCCACCGCGACAATCCCCGGGTCGCTCACGAGTAGCGCCCGCGTCCCCCGCTTTTGTGCTAGTTCCCCAAGCTGCGCCAGAGCGCCCGCGCCGCAGACAATCCGCGTGTGTAGCTGCCAGTCGAACATGGGTACACTATAGCCCATGCCGCGCCGATTTCGCCCTGCCTGCTTTGATCCCGTGCTTGCCCAGCGCCTGCAAGCCGTCAGTGGCCCGGAGCCGATTGCGGCGCTCAATCGTGTGAAAGAGCGCGAGTGTGGCGAGCCACTGGTAGACATTCGCAAGCACTGCCCTGGGGTTCGCGTCTCCCGCAAGTGCCTGCCGTATCTACGAGAGACTGTCGCGAAGAAGCTCCAGCAGGCTCAAGATGCGCTCCCGCCGGGCTATAGACTGCACGTCACGACGGCGCTTCGCACCAAAGAAGCTCAGCGGATGCTCTTTGATAAATACTTCGCCGAGCTGACCGAAAAACACCCAGAGTGGAGCTACGGCACGCGCCGCCGCCAGACCTGCCGCTTCTTTGCCCCCTACGATCAGCCCGCGCCGCCGGGGCACTGCACGGGAGCCGCCGTGGACGTGCATCTACTGCTTCCCTCGGGCAGAACAGCGGAGCTGCGCAAGCCCCTCACGGGCTGGAAGTCCGCCCGAAGCCTCGCCACGGGCCTGAGCGAAAAAGCCGTCCGCAACCGCGAGATCCTCTTTACGGCGATGCTCGCGGCGGGCTTTTCCAACTGTGCCGAGGAGTTCTGGCACTTCAGCTGGGGCGATGCAGGCTGGGCGGTTCGTGTCGGGGAGCGCGTGTGTGTCTATGGCTGGGTATCATTACCCCAATGATCCAAAATCTCCGCCGCCTCGGCCTGATCGAGGCCCTCTCATTTCTTTTGCTCACCGGAGTCGCCATGCCTCTCAAGTATCTGGCGCACAAGCCCGAGGCTGTGAAAATCGTCGGCACGGCCCACGGCGCGCTTTGGGTGCTCTATATCGGCATGCTCGGGGTCGCGTTTCTCACAAAAAAGCTCCCCTTCACGCTCGCCTTTCTCCTCGGAGTAGGCTCCGTGCTTCCCTTTGGCCCGCTGCTTTTTGAGAAAAAACTCAAGGCACTGGAATCGAAATAGCGGCACAATGCCCGAGCTGACGGTTTCTCTGGATACGGACCTGCCTCTCTGGCACAGGAGCGCGGAGAAGCTAATTGTACTTCTGGAGATACATGAACCCCAGGTTCGTCAAGGGGCACGAGAGCAGCTTGTGGCGATGGGGCAGAGTGTCATTCCTGCAATAGAGGAGGCGCTAGAGACGGCAAGTGCTTTACAGTTTGTTGACCTTGCGGAGATTCTGGCTTGCTCAGGCTCGCCCGTTGCGATTCGGCCCTTGCTTCTTGCCTATGCTCGAAGCGCGACCGAACATAGACCATCGCTTTACCAGGAGCTGAAGGTACTTTTAGGTCGCTACACGCTGCTCCCTGACACCGCCTGGAAGGCGATTCAAACCTGCACGGTGCGCACCGCTCCCCTTGTCTCACAACAGATAAAAATGAGCCTTGCCCTTCCGCTAGATACCAAAGACAGCGGCGATCCTCTTAGCTTTCGCGAGGCAACCACCGCCACCGAGATTGCATCACTGACGGCGCTTCTGCGCTGGCAGCGCACGGGCGATGTCGCTCGACAGGTAGCTCTAGCGTTGCACCAGATCGCTCTCAGCGATCCTGTACCCCAGCTTCGCGAGGCACTGCCGTATCTGCACCGCGCCTGGCACATTTGCTTTGCCCACCCCGAGCTACTCCAAGCCCTGAAGGCAATCGAAGAGGCCACGGTACTCTGGAAAAATCTACCGCTTCCTGCCGAAAGCAAAAGCGACTTTGCCACTCAAAACCTGCCGGTGCCTGTGGATAACTCGCACTAGCCTGTGGATAACCTGTGGATAACTCAAATGTGTAGAGGTCAAAGGAAACAGAAAATAAAGGAATATCACCACTACCTATGTGGTGCCGATCCACTGGGGGACGTTTCCTCGGCTAACGGGCACCCCCAGAGGCGCTGAAAACCGAGCTGGAGAAGCGGGGGCGGATGGTAAGCGTGCATGCGCTAAAGCTGGGAGAAAAAATATAAACTCTGTTGGGAACAAAAGAAATCGGAAAAAAGACCAAAAGAAAGTTCTGGTTTTTTCAGAACTTTATAGAGCAGGCTCATGAGAATTGTAACAGCAGCACAGATGCGGGAGGCGGATCGCCAGGCTATCGAAGACCTGGGAGTTCCTGCCGTCTGCCTGATGGAGTCTGCCGGAGAGGCGCTTGCGCGGGCGTGCGCAGGGGCGCAGCGCGTGGCGTTTCTCTGTGGTAAGGGCAACAATGGCGGCGATGGTTTTGTGGCGGCAAGGCACCTGGCAGTGGCGGGAAAAGAGATCACGGTTCTGCTAGCGGGAGAGGAAAAGGAGATCCGAGGCGCTGCCGCCACTCACTTTGTTGCCTTGCGTCACTGCGGCGTAAAAATCGTGCCCCTGAAAGAGGCAGTGCTTTTGGGCTACGACTTACTGGTGGACTGTCTGCTTGGAACCGGCGCGACGGGTGCGCCACGAGGCGTTATCGCTGAGGCCATTGCTGTCGCGAATGCCTCAAAAATACCGATTCTTGCCTGCGATATTCCGTCTGGGGTGGGTGCAGATACCGGCGAAATTCCTGGCGTCGCTATC
>JAPLCP010000158.1:0-55455 GCA_026392155.1 Armatimonadota bacterium
CTCATCTCGCGATCCGGGGCGATTAACTCTGGGTCGAACTCGGACTGGGTGCCGAGGCCATGGCAGGTCTCACAAGCACCAAACGGACTATTAAAGGAAAACGTGCGCGGCTCGATCTCGGGCAGCGAGATGCCGCAGGCGGTACACGCAAAGTTCTCGGAGAAGAGCAGTACCTCGCCGCCGACAATCTCCACCCCGACCAGGCCCTTGCTACGCTTGAGCGCCGTCTCGACAGAGTCCGCGACGCGCTTCTCGACACCGGCTTTGACCACAATGCGATCCACCACAATATCAATATCGTGCTGCTTGTAGCGGTCTAGGGTTGGGACGCTCTCTAAGTCATAGACCGTGCTGTCTACGCGAACTCTCGCGAAGCCCTCTTTTTTAAGCTCTTCAAGCTCTTTTTTGTACTCGCCCTTGCGGCCACGAATAATCGGCGCAAGGACCTGCAGGCGCGTGCCTTCGTCCATGGCCATCACCACGTCCACGATCTGGCTGGGCTGCTGCTGGGTGACGGGCTTGCCGCACTTGGGGCAGTGGGGCGTACCGACGCGGGCAAAGAGCAGGCGTAAATAGTCGTAGATCTCGGTGACCGTGCCCACCGTGGAGCGGGGGTTTTTCGACGTGCTCTTTTGATCGATCGAAACGGCAGGCGAGAGGCCGTCGATCTGGTCCACATCGGGCTTGTCCATCTGCCCCAGAAACTGCCGCGCGTAGGCCGAGAGCGACTCGACGTAGCGCCGCTGCCCCTCGGCAAAGAGCGTGTCAAACGCGAGGCTCGACTTCCCCGAGCCCGAGAGCCCGGTAATCACGACCAGCTGATCGCGCGGAATGTCAATATCGAAGTTCTTAAGGTTGTTCTGGCGAGCGCCACGAACCACGATATGCGAATGAAGAGACGAAGAGGAATTAGACGAACGTGTGTTCACCCGGAGATTCTACCATATCTATCCACTTGAGACACCGCCGGTTGGAGGGGCGGAAAAATAAGACTGTCTGCATTTGTTTTCTCAGGGTATAATTTCTTCTATGAGCCAAGCTGCACTGTACCTCGACTACGCCGCCACGACACCGACTGACCCTCTCGTCCGTGAGGCAATGCTGCCCTTTCTTGGGGAGAGCTTTGGGAACCCGTCGTCGGTTCACCGCGTGGGCCAAGAGGTGCGACGCGCTCTTGACAATGCCCGCGATGTCCTCGCAGCGGCAATCGGGGCGGAGTCGGGGGAGATCTACTTTACATCAGGCGGCACCGAGGCCAATAACCTCGCCCTTTTTGGCGTGCTGATGGCCGCCAAAGAGCAGGGCCGCAACCATCTGATCACCAACCCCGCCGAGCACCATGCGGTTCTGGATGCCGCGCTCTTTGCCCGTGAGCTGGGCTTTGAGGTCACGATCGTTCCCGTGGACGAGTTTGGGATGCTGCACCCCGAAGCGCTCGCCGAGGCACTGACCGATAAAACGGCGCTGGTCTCGGTGATGCACGCCAACAACGAAGTGGGGACGATCAACCCCATTGTGGAGCTGGCAAAGCTCACGCACGAGCGCGGGGCGCTCTTTCACACCGATGCGGTACAGACCCTCGGGGCGCTGCCGCTGGATGTCACGGCGCTTGGAGTGGACTTGATGAGTGTGTCGTCGCACAAGATCTATGGGCCCAAAGGGGTCGGAGCGCTCTATATTAAAAGTGGCGTCAAGTGCTCCCCGCTCTTTCATGGGGGAAGCCAAGAGCGCCAGAAACGCCCCGGCACGGAGAATGTCCCCGGGATTGTCGGCTTTGGGAAGGCAGTTTCTTTGCTCCCTGAGTGGCGCGAGGCAACGACGGCGCGGCTCCTGCCACTGCGAGACTCGTTTATCACCCGCTTCCCACAAGCTTTTCTCAATGGTCACCCAACGGAGCGGCTGGCCAGCAATATCAATCTTTCGTTTGTCAAGCCCGATGGCGAGACGATGCTCCTGGCGCTGGACCTCTGGGGAATCTGTGCGTCGTCGGGCTCGGCGTGCTCGTCGGGGAGTATTGATCCGTCGCACGTGCTTACCGCGATGGGTGTCCCCCGTGAGCGTGCTCTCGGTGCGGTGCGGTTCTCGTTAGGACGGCATACCACTCCCGAGGAAATCGAGAAAGCGGTAGGAACCGTCCAGCGCCTGGTTGAGTCGGGACTTAGCCTGTAGAGCTCTTTCCGATGGGGCAAGAGATCCTCCGCCCTAGCCCCCCAAGAATAGAGGTAGAATTTTTCACATGACGGCTGAGCAACAACGCATTTCCGAGATGGCAGGCACACCAAAGACATGGCGACTCTGGGGGCCGTATCTGGCGGAGCGGCAGTGGGGCACGGTGCGCGAAGACTACAGCCCCAATGGAAGCGCCTGGGAGTACTTTCCCCACGATGATGCCCGCAGCCGTGCCTACCGGTGGGGCGAAGACGGCATCGCGGGGATCTCAGACATCCGCCAGCAGCTCTGTTTTGCCGTCGCACTCTGGAATGGGCAAGACCCGATCTTAAAAGAGCGCCTCTTTGGGCTGACCAACGGCGAGGGCAACCACGGCGAAGACGTGAAAGAGCTCTACTGGTACGCCGATGCCACACCGAGTCATAGCTACCTAAAATATGTCTATCGCTATCCGCAGCGGGCTTTCCCCTATTCGCAGCTGATCACGGAGAATGCCCGGCGCAAGAGTGATCCGCACTCCACGGAGTACGAGCTGACCGACACGGGGATCTTTGACGAGAGCCGCTACTTTGATGTAACCGTGGAGTATGCCAAGGCCGGGATAGACGACATCGTGATCTGTATCACGGCGCATAACGCCGGGCCGGAGCCAGCGCCACTCTGGATTCTGCCGACGCTCTGGTTTCGCAACACCTGGAGCTGGTCCCCTGAGACGCATCGCCCGACTCTCACGCGCCTCAGTAGCTCTTTGCTACAAGCAGAGCACGAGAAGCTGGGGGTTTATACGCTTGAAGCAGAGCATGACTTGCCTCTCTGGTTGACCGAGAACGAGAGCAATAAGCATAGGCTCTGGAATAGCTTAGAGAGTCCACACAATAAGAAAGATGCCTTCAACGAGAAGCTTATCTCTCAGGCTTTGAATGGCTGTGAGACCCAAGACACGGGAACAAAAGCGTGTTTTGTGGAGCAGCACATGGTTCCCGCAAACTCCAGTACATCGGTGTGGCTTCGCCTGAAGCAAGCCACCTCGGAGAGGGAGATCCCCATGCAGCGTGTGATGCAGTAGCGCAAGCAGGAGGCAGACGACTACTACGCCACGCTCGCGCCTCCTGAGGCAACGGAAACACTCAAGCAAGTGCAGCGTGAGGCGTTTGCCGGGCTGATCTGGACCAAGCAGTACTACCAGTTCGACGTCGACCTCTGGCTGGAGGGCGATCCGCTTCAGCCGCCACCTCCCAAGGCGCGAGAGGCCCAGCGCAACAGTACTTGGCATACGCTTAATGCCGCTGACATTCTCTCGATGCCGGACAAGTGGGAGTACCCCTGGTTTGCTGCCTGGGACACCGCCTTTCACATGATCCCCTTCGCGCTCATAGATCCGGACTTTGCCAAGCACCAGCTGCTCTTGCTCTGCCGCGAGTGGTACATGCACCCCAACGGCCAGCTCCCCGCCTACGAGTGGGCCTTCGGCGATGTGAACCCGCCAGTTCATGCCTGGGCCGCACTTCGTGTCTATCGGATCGAGCGCAAGCGCCAGGGCAAGCGCCGCGATGAGCCCGGCGACACGGCGTTCTTAGAGCGCATCTTTCACAAGCTTCTTTTGAACTTTACCTGGTGGGTGAACCGCAAAGACACTCAGGGCAATAACTTATTCGAGGGCGGCTTTCTAGGGCTGGATAATATCGGGGTTTTTGATAGAAGTGCGCCACTCCCCACGGGCGGCTCGCTGGAGCAGTGCGATGGCACGGCGTGGATGGCGATGTTTAGCCTCAACATGCTCGCGATTGCTTTAGAGCTGTGCAAGACCAATCTGGCCTACGAAGACGTCGCGATTAAGTTCGCGGAGCACTTTGTCTATATCGCCCACGCTCTCAACCACTCCGGCGTGCTCTGGGATGAGGCCGACGGCTGGTTCTACGATGCCCTGCGCCTGCCCGACGGCTCGACCCGCCGCCTGCCGGTGCGCTCGATTGTAGGCCTGATTCCGCTCTTTGCGGTAGAGGTGTTTGATAGCAAGACGCTGGAGGGCGTTCCGAACTTCACCAAGCGCATCAAGTGGTTTCTCCAGAACAAGCCCGAGCTCTGCGCCGAAGCCGCGCACCTTGCGTCGCCGGGCCAGAACGAGCGGGCGATCTTCTCGCTGGTCGGCCCAGAGCGTCTGCGCCGCATCCTCACCCGCGCTCTTGATCCGGCAGAGTTCCTCTCGCCGCACGGCATCCGCTCGCTCTCGGCGTGGCACCGCTTCCACCCCTTCACCCTCACGGTGGGCCATCAGGAGTACCGAGTCGCCTACGACCCCGGCGACTCCACCAGCGGGATGTTTGGCGGCAACTCCAACTGGCGCGGCCCGGTCTGGCTCCCGCTCAACTACCTGCTAATCGAATCGCTACAAAAGTTCGACTACGCCTACGGCACCAGCTTTCAGATCGGCGGCACCGATCTCTGGGGAGTCGCCACAGATATCTCCCAGAGGCTAGTCTCGCTCATCCAGTGCGAGCCGGATCATCCCCACTACCTCTTCCACGAGTACTTCCACGGCGACAGTGGCGCGGGCCTCGGTGCAAGCCACCAGACCGGCTGGACGGCGTTAGTGGCGAAGCTCATTGCCCAATCGAGTTGAGGTAAAATAGCCTCATGGCGACGGCGGAAAAGTTACTGAGTCTTGAGGAGTTCCTGGCCTGGGAGAAGGCTCAAACCGAGCGCTATGAGTATGTCGCAGGGAGCATCTATGCCATGGCAGGGATGTCCGACGAGCACAATCAGCTCTCGACCAATCTTGTCACGGCTTGCGCGGCGCATCTGACCTCGCCCTGCCGTGTCCGAGCAGAAGGGCTGAAGGTTCAGATCGGGGCGACGTTTCTCTATCCCGATGCCATGATTCTCTGCTCTCCCCCACTTTTCTTTAATGCCCGTCGAGACACGATTCTCAATCCGACGGTTATCTTTGAGGTTCTCTCCGAGTCCACGGAAGCCTTTGACCGGGGTGAAAAATTCCGGCGCTACCGTAGCTTGGCAAGCTTAAAAGCGATTGTCTTTGTTTCCCAAGATCGGATTTTAGTGGAGTGCTGGAGTCGCAAAGACGATGCCTGGCAAGCGCAAGAGTGGGAAACGATAAACGAGATTATGGAGATCGAGGCACTTAGCCTACAAGTTCCCCTGACAAAAATCTACGACGGCCTGGAATTTCTGGACTTGGTACAATAGTTCACCATGTCTTCGTCTGTGCCGCTGACGCTTGAGGAGAAGCTCAAGAACCTACCTACCAACCCTGGCTGCTACCTCTACAAAGATGTGGAGGGGCAGATTATCTATGTCGGGAAGGCGATTAATTTAAGAAACCGGGTGCGCTCGTACTTTCAGAAGTCGGCCAACCACACGCCCAAGACGCGGCGGCTGGTGTCGCATATCGTGGACATGGACTGGGTGCTCACGGACACGGAGCTGGAGGCGCTGATTTTAGAGTGCAATCTGATCAAGAAGCACCAGCCGAAATATAACGTCCGGCTGAGGGACGACAAGCAGTACCCGTATCTCATGCTCACCACCAGCGAACCGTTTCCCAGAGTTTTAATCACACGCCGCGTAAAGCAGGGCGATGGGAATAAGTACTTCGGGCCCTACACTAACGGCGCAGCAGTACGGGACTCCGTGGACCTGATCTACCGGGTCTTCCCGCTGGTGACGTGCAAGAAAGAGTGGACCAATAAGAAAGAGCAGAAGCCGTGTTTGTATCACCACATGGGCCGCTGCCCCGAAGCGCCGTGTGCGGGCCTCGCGGATAAAGAGCGCTACGACCAGACCGTCAAAGACACGGAAGTCTTTCTGCAAGGCCGCCAAGACTCACTGGCAAAGGCGATTCACCTCAAGATGGAGACGGCGGCAGAGAACTTAGAGTTCGAGCGGGCGGCCAAGCTACGCGATCAATTGGTGGCGATCAACACGATTGTCGAGCGCCAGAAAGTGGTCAGCACCACGACGGGTGACCAAGATGTCATGGCTGTGGTCGCCGACGAAACCGGGGCGGCCGTTCAGATGTTCTTTATCCGAGGCGGCAAGCTCATTGGCCAAGAACACTTCTTACTCGACGGCGCAGAAGACGGCGTGGCGGAGGCGACCGGCGAGTTTCTCAAGCGCTACTACCAGGACGCCAGCTACGTCCCCAGTGAGATCCTCCTGCCCGCACATGTCGAGGAGCTAGAGATCATCGAGAGCTGGCTGCGGCAGAAACGTGGCACAAAAGTGACCCTCTCCGTGCCCGAGCGCGGCGAGAAAAAGCGCCTGATGGAGCTCGCCTCAGCCAATGCGGAGCAAGCATTAACGCAGCTACGGGCGGCCTCGGCGGCGGAGCAGAGCCGCATTGACAGTGCGCTCCGTGAGCTAGCTGTGGCGCTCGGGATGCCCGAAAACTCCCTTAACCGAATCGAGGCCTACGACAACTCCAATATCCAGGGCCGCTTTGCCGTCGGCGGTATGGTGGTCTTTGAGCGGGGCAAGCCCAAGAAGAGCGAGTACCGGCGCTTTAAGATCCAGAGCCTCCCAGACAACACCCCCAACGACTTTGCCATGATGTTCGAGGTGCTCTCGCGGCGCTTCTCGCAGATGACCGAGGGCAATGTGAAGTTTACCCAGCGTCCGGACTTAATTATCGTGGATGGCGGCAAGGGTCAGCTCTCGGCGGCCCAAGACGCCATGAAGCAGTTTGGCTACGACTTCCCCATGATCGGCCTCGCCAAACAGTTCGAGCAGGTCTATCTCCCCGGTGCCCACGAGCCCATCGAGTTTCCACGCAACGCCCCCGCTCTCTTTCTCTTGCAGCGTGTCCGGGATGAAGTCCATCGGTGGGCCATCACCTACCATAGAAATGTCCGAGGCAGCGCCGCCAACATGAGCGTTTTAGACGAGATCCCTGGCATCGGCCCTCTGCGCCGCCGCAACCTCCTGAAGTTCTTTGGGAGTGTCGTCAAGATGAAAAAAGCCAGCGCGGAAGAGCTAGCCAAAGCCCCCGGAATGAGCGCCAAGCTCGCGCAAGAAGTGTTTGACTATCTGAAAGGGACGTAGCACCGCCGGTTAGAGCGGCGGTGCTGGAGAGCGCTACGCGCTACGAAGGCCATTCCGGCCATAATATTCGAAATTTTGTATGGGCGGCACGCCCTTTGTAGCCGAAGGCTCTCCAGTCCCCTCGTTCCAATCGAGGGGACTCTAACCGGCGGGACTACTCAGCGCTGCCTTCAGATCACCGCCCGTTCCCGGTGTGGCTTCGGAGAGATAGAGGGCGCAGCGGATGAGGCCGGCCCAGGTGGAGAGGCGGGCGGCGTGGATGTTCCAGCCTTGCGCGGTGACGGTGCGGAGGAGCGCGTGGATAGCGCCAGGGCCGCGGGGGACGACCACATCCAGCAGCGTTAGCTCATCGTCGGCGGGCTCCAAGCGCAGGTTCTGGGTCGTCCCCAGCGAGGGCTCCGGGCGACGGCGGCGCGTGAGGAGGTCATCTACCGTTTCTTCGCCGCCGAGAACTTTCCCCAGTGCCGTTGCCAGCTCGCCACGCATCTGGCGGTCCAGAGGGTGGTCGCGCTGGTCAATCGTCAGCGTGTCTACCACGATCGCGCGGCCACTTGGCATCGGGCGAGTGAACACTTGGGCAGCATGGAGGCGGATGTCGTAGGCATGGAGAACGCCGGTGATCTTGGCAAGCAAGCCCGGCTTGGGATCGTCGTAGGCCACCAGAGTGAGCTCCGTTTGCTGGGTGCCAGGAAGGGTTCGCAAATCGGTGACAACCCCACGCTCCGCCTCGCCACTCGTGAGCGCTCCGATCATTGCCAGGTGCAGGCTCATGGTCTCCAGTGGGATATTGAGCAAGTAGGCGGCAGGCATCGCGCTGGCATGCGCCTGCACGGCATCGGCCTCTTCGTGGGTCGCTTTGGAGGCGAGGCGACGACGAACCCGATCCCGTAAGCCATCCAAGCGCCGGGCTTCCTCATCAGGGTCGGCTTGCAACGAGTCGCTCTCCAGCGCCCCCATCGTCCGCCCAAAAAGTTCTTCCAAAAGCCGCGCTGTCATGTCCGTCCAGACCCCAGAGCCAACCGCAGAGGTGTCTGCCCAGGTCAGTAAGTAGAGCATCTTCAGGTGCTCCGCATCAGGAATTTGGCGCACGACTTCACGGATCGTCTCCGGGCGGCTTAGGTCACGCAGGCGGGAGATCTCCGCCAGCAGCAAGTGCCAGCGCACCAGAAAAACCACGCTTGTCGTGCGCTGGGGATAGGCTCCTAGGCGCTCACTAATTGCTGCCGCACGCTCCGCCCCCGTCAGCTCATGGGGCGCACGCGTACCGTCTAGCATCACGGGCCACTGCTTACCCAAGTCATGGAGTAGCGCTCCCAAATAGAGAGTCGCCGGAGACTCAAGCGAGGAAAAGACCTCACGATACGTCTCGGGAAGATCGGGATCCGGTGGAGCTTCGGGTCGGAGACGTACCAGATTGCGCAGCACTCGGAGCGTGTGCTCGCCCACGGTCCAGGCATGTGCAGGGTCGTAGGGCACCAATCCCATACAGGCTTCCAGCTCGGGCAAGAGTGCCTTCAGGAGCCCGGTGCGGTGCATTCGGCGCAGGGTCTGCTCCGCATCGCCGGGCTGCATCAGCAAGTTCAAAAAGCGTGTCCCTGCCTCGGTGGGGAGCCCTTCGCGTGCGACCAGCTCCTCGATGGCTTCAATCGTGGCGGGAGCTAGCTCTAGCTCGTAGCGCTGGCAGAACTCCAGCGCTGTGAGAGGCCAGTGTGGATCGGCGGCCACCCGGCGCGGCTCTGCGACGATCACCGTGCGGCGCAGAGACGCCAGCCCAGAGTCGGTGCCTAGGGCGAGAGGCGCTTCCAGGCAGCGCTGCATGATCTTATCCGAGAGAGCGAAGGCATCCTGTGCATGGCGGTAGTGCTGGCGCATGAACACCTCGACCGGAGGAACCTCTCCTAAGCCACGAATTCCCAGGTGCTCCGCAATCTCTTCCTGCCGTGTCGCGCTCAGTCGCTCTCGGCGCTCATTGGCAAGCAGGTGTAAAAGATTACGGACTTTATAGAGATGCTCCCGCGCCTCTTGAAGACGAGTTTTCTCACTCGCCGTCAGAATATGTCGCCGTACCAGCTCCCGCCAGAGCGAGTCGCCGGTCTTATCAAAGCGTGCTCGTGCCATCCAGAGCGCCGTCTGGATATCGCGTAGCCCCCCAGCTCCCTCTTTTAAATCGGGCTCCACTACAAACGGCGACTCCCCGACTCGCTGGCGAACTCTCTCACGCTCCGAAATTTTTCGAAAAAGAAAGTCCGCAATATGAAGGCCGGGGCTATAAATGCGGTCGAACCTTGCAAAGAGCGCTCCATCGCCAGCGATCACGCGAGCCGAGAGAAGTGCAGTCTGGGTCTGATGATCCAGCCGATCTCCTCCGATCTCTGAGATATGGCGGTAGGCATAGCCCACTTTAATGCGGGCACCGGCCATCAGGACATCCATCACGAGGCGAAAAGCCTCACGAAGAAGCGATGGGTCATCGTCGCGGTCCACTAAGAAGGTCAGGTCCACATCCGAGTAGGGCGCGAGTGCTCTCTGGCCGTAGCCCCCCGTGGCGAGCAGGGCAATCCCTTGAGGACTCTGCCCCGAGCGCTCCGAGGCAAGCACGAGCAGGCGACGCAAGACGGCATCGAGCAGATCGCTATGGGCCTGTGCCCAGCTCCGCCCCCCGGTATCGGGGAGCCAGCGAGCACGCAGCTCGGCACGAGCTTGAACGAGATAGTCAGTAAGAGAGCGCTCGTCGCGAAGAGTTGTTAGGATAGTGGTGTGGAGAGAATTGGACACGATTGAAAGTTTTATACCACTTTGTGCAAAATTCGGGTACAATGCCCGGCAATACGTCCAAAGTGTGATGCTCCCTGAGGATCGGGGAGAATTTAGGAGGATGAGGTTAATGAAGTTTCAGAAGGCACTATGCCTAAGTGGAGTGGCGCTGGTGGTGGCGGGAATGCACCCCGCTCAGGCGCAAAAAGATGGTATTGAGCGCAACCTTGCGGGCATTCGCATCAACTCTTCAGCGAAGAGCATCTTATCTATTTTCGGCAACCCGAACGACATTCAAATCGGCGATGTCGCGGTTCGTCCTCCCACACAAGCAGGCGGTCAAGGTCAGCAAGGCCAAGGTGGCATGATGGGTGGCGGCGGTATGGATGGTGGCATGATGGGTGGCCCCAGTGGGATGTCGGGTTCCATGGGCGGCATGATGGGCGGTAGTAAGATGGGCGGCCCCAGTGGAATGTCGGGTTCCATGGGTGGTCCCAGTGGAATGTCGGGTTCCATGGGCGGCCCCAGTGGGATGTCGGGTTCCATGGGCGGCCCCAGTGGGATGTCGGGTTCCATGGGTGGCCCCAGTGGGATGTCGGGTTCCATGGGTGGTCCCAGTGGAATGTCGGGTTCCATGGGCGGCATGATGGGCGGTAAGATGGGCGGCGGTCCCAGCATGGGCGGCTCCAGTGGAATGTCGGGTTCCATGGGCGGCATGATGGGCGGTCGTGGTGGCATGATGGGCGGCGGTGATATGGAGGGCGGTGGTATGGGAGGCCCTGGGAGTATGGGTGGCGGCATTGGTGCCTTTGGCCAGACTGTCTCTTCCTCCACACTTCAACAGGAAGTGACCTGGAGCTACTCTATGAAGGCGCTCGACGCGAAAAAGCAAAAGCAAGCTATTGGCTACGACTTCCTTGTCTCCCCCGAAGGAAAAGTCTCCCAGATTCGCATCACGGGCTATGTTCCCCGTACTCGCAATGACAAGAGTGCGAAGGGACTCACTCTTGGCTCGACCTACAAGGACCTGATCCGAACCTACGGTTCGCCCAAGTCCGTGATGAAAAGTGGTGAGCTCCTCGTGTGCTCCTACCCTAAGCAGCACATTGAGTTCCAGCTCATGAACATGAAGTATGTCAACGGCTACACCGATCCCTATAACGGTATCTACAAAGTCGTGGCGATTCAGATCAACGCAACCGAGTAGGAAAATCTCGAAAGCCCCCGGCGCGAAGTTTCGTGCCGGGGGCTTTGCTTTTTGGGGTATGATGAGTTCCCCATGGAGCTAAGTGAAAAAGATGAAATCCGCCAGCGCGTTGATCTGGTCGAGTTTATCTCGCGCTACACGGCTCTGAAGCGCTCCGGGCGGACGTTTAAGGGATTGTGCCCCTTTCATAATGAAAAAACGGCGTCGTTTACCGTAGATCCCGATCGAGGCTCGTGGCACTGCTGGGGTGGTTGCTCAACGGGTGGCGATATCTTTGCCTTTGTGATGAAGGCCGAGAGCCTCACGTTTCCCGAGGCGGCGGAGCGCTTAGCCAGCATCGCTGGGGTAACTCTTACCTACAAAGGCGGCCAGGACCCTTCGGAGGCAGCTCGTCAGCGCGATGAAAAAGAGCGGCTCTATAGCGCCAATGCGGAAGCCACACGTTTTTTTCGCAACTTTCTCGGGAAAGCAAAGCTGGCACAAGACTATATCAAAGAGCGCGGTCTTGCCCACGAGACTCTGGAGAACTTCCAGGTCGGCTATGCGCCCGACGAGTGGAGCGCCCTCTCTCGCTATCTTCAGGGGCGCGGTGTCTCTATGGACGATGCGGAGCAAGCGGGCCTCAACTTTCCCTCGCGGCGAATTCAGGGCGAGTTCACCGATAAGTTTCGCGGGCGACTGATCTTCCCGATAATTGATGTTCAGGAGCGCGTCGTGGCGTTTGGCGGGAGGATCATCCCCAACCCCGACCTCCCACCTGATACCAATGTCGGGCCTAAGTACTTAAACTCGCCCGAGACCCCTGTCTTCTCCAAGAGCCGGATTCTCTACGGCCTCAACCGTGCCCGAAAAGCGATTAGCGATGCAGACCGGGTGCTGGTGGTCGAGGGCTATATGGATGTCATCGCGGCGCACCAAGCCGGGATTGAGAATGTGGTTGCGACTCTGGGAACCTCGCTCACGGATGAGCATATTCGCATCCTGGGGCGCTACACCAAAAATATCCTACTTTCCTTTGACTCCGATGAAGCGGGCGTTCGGGCAGCGCTCCGGGCAGCGGAGCTGTTTACCGCGCATGGCCCCGAGTTTGCTCTCCGAATCTTGGCGATGCCGGAGGGGGACGACCCCGACTCCATGCTGAGACGGGGCAATATCGCAGGTTTTCGCAAAGCCATGGACAGTGCACGTGGCGTCCCCGAGTTTCGGATAGATGGCCTCAAGCGCCACTTCGATCTCACTGATGAGCAGGGCCGGATGAACTACTTACGTGAGGCCGTTCCCATTCTGGCGGAGGTGCGCTCGTCACTGGAGCTGGACTTGCTGGTGCGACGGCTCGCACCACAGCACCCGTCGTTTGGCTCGGGGACGCGTGCGGAGGCCTCGATCTTGGCGGAGGTGCAGCGCTGGCGCTCACAACGTCCTGGTAGCACGTCCCCCCAGAGCGAGGATGTCTTGACCCCCACCCCACCACGCCCTCGCTACGAGCGTGGCGCGGGAACTGGGAACGGAGGCGGCAGTAGTGGTGGCTGGCAAAAAAATAATAACAATAGCGGCTGGCAGCAGCGCTCGCGGTACAACCAGCCCCCCCCGCGCCCCGAAGCCCCTCTTGCCCCGCCAACCTCTGCGATTGAGAAGGCCGAACGTGCCGTGCTGCGCGGCCTGCTCACCGACGAGTGGCGGCCCTTGGTTCTGCGCGAGCTGGATCGGGCCGCACAGGCGCTGGCTTGTCTTCCCAGCGAGCTTCTGGCGCACCCACAAGCACAGCGTCTGGTGGATGCCCTCTATCCCCTGCTCTCAGGCCGCGTCTCGCTCCAGCGTGCACTGGACCAGCTTGCCGACCAGGAGCTGGCCTTTTTCGCCTCGAATTACACCATCTCGACCTCAGGGGATGCCCCACTTTCCGAGCAGGCCCTCCGTGATTGTATCCATGAGCTGGTTCTCAAACACCCTCCACAGAATATTCGTCTGATTCAAGAAAAGCTGGCAGGAGGAATTAGCTTGACTAATGAAGAAATGATGGATCTAACCGCTTGGACACGTGCCAAGAAGCGGGTTGGTGAAGCAAGCCCTTGAAAACACGAATGCCTTTTGTAAGCGACCTGTCCTTTTCCAACGAGTCGTCCGACATGCCTGAGGATAGCCTGGGTGGCTGGCTCAACATGATCGGGCGTGGCCGCCTGCTGACTCTGGACCAAGAGATCCGGCTGGCACAGCGGATCGAGCGAGGAGATGAAGTCGCGCGTGCGCGTCTGACAGAGGCAAATCTTCGCCTCGTGGTCTCCATTGCACGCCGCTACCAAGCCCGTGGGCTGACCCTGGCGGATCTGATTCAGGAAGGCTGTCTCGGGCTTATCCGTGCCGTCGAAAAGTACGACTGGCGCAAGGGCTACAAGTTCTCGACCTGTGCGACTTGGTGGATTCGCCAGGCGATCCTGCGCGCTCTGGCGGAGCAAGGTCGCACCATTCGGCTCCCGGTGCACGTTATTGAGTCTATCCAGCGTGTCCTGCGCACCAGCCAGCTCCTGCGCCAGGAGCTAGGGCGCACTCCCACGGTAGAGGAGCTCTCTTTTCAGCTTCAGATGCCGGTTAACCGCGTTCAGGAGACCCTACGTGCGCTTCCCGAGACTCTCTCCTTAGATGGCTCCTCCGGCGAGGACTCGGAGCAGGCCTGCCCTCTTGATTTCTTAGCCGATCCCAATGCGCTGAACCCCACCGATGCGGTGAGCCATCGGCTCCTGCGTGATCAGCTAGAGAGGGCACTAGCGCTCCTCACCGAGCGAGAGCGGGATGTTGTCGTGCTCCGTTTTGGCCTGCGCGGCGATGGCACTCCCCAGACCTTGGAAGAAGTAGGCCGCCACCTGCAAGTGACCCGCGAGCGTGTCCGACAGATCGAGAGCAAGGCAATGGGCAAGCTCCGTAGCCCCGACTGCCTGCATCTGCTGCGCGAGTTTACCGGGTAGCTCGCCATGCCCTCCGGGAAAGTCCACGACAAAATCACCTTGGTGGGCGCTATTATCGCTATCCCTGTTTGGTGGTACTTAACCCCGGCTCCGCAAAACGGGGCTATTGGAGGCACGCTGGTGGTCTCCACTCTGTTCTCAGGCTGGTTGCTCTCTCCCGATCTTGATCTAAACTCTTCGATCTACAAGCGCTGGGGACCGCTGCGCTTTTTATGGTACCCCTACCAGAAAATGATCCCCCATCGCTCGTGGATCTCGCACTCGTGGTTTCTCTCTCCTTTGATGCGTGTGGGCTATCTGCTTGTCATGACATGGCTTATGTCCTGGGCGATGCTCTGGGGAATTCGCCAAGCATCAGGTCTAGGGCCAGGTGTGCCAGAAACCACTCCTTTAGACCTCGTTCAGTCACTTTATAGTCGCTATCCACAACATACACTGATGACTATACTTGGTCTAATCTTCGGCACCGCGCTTCATACAGGTGCAGATACCCTATATAGCTCTCTCAAAAGACGTCAATAACATCCGAACGATGTGGCAGGCAATGTGGTTGGAGCAGCGACCGACAAAGCGGATGATCTCGCAGGTGATGCCGTCTCAGGCACTCCCAAGTGGCTTATTCCCGGACTCATTGGTCTGGCTATCATAGCACGTGCGGCGTTCATTGGGTTGCCATGCCCCACAAAAAACGCTGGAGCAGTTCTCTGCCCCAGCGCTTTCCTAGGTTTCGCCTCGCGCCTAAGCGGCGTCTAGTGAGATCTGTGAGCCCTCTACCAACATTTTGTAGCCGAGCTTCTCAAAGAGACGCACCGGCACAAACATCATATCGGAGTCAATAAACGGCGCGGCCTGGAGTTCCAGAGGCATTCCGTTGATATCCACGATGGGATTATCAGCTTGAACCTGAAGATCGTACTCGCCTAGCTTGATCTTTGCCACTTTCAGGTCGTTGTCAAAGTCAGCATAGCCCCCAAGGGACTGCGCAACATTGGCAAGCGGCACAAAAGTAGTTCCCTCACCCAAAATGGGCTCCGTGATTCCATCGATATCAAAACCATCAATCTTGTAGGGCATAGTTGCCTCCTAATTTATTTGGTGATGATCTTGTTCATCAGTGTGGTGATACCTGCGGTTTTCGCAAGCTCTTCTGCCTTAACCTTGAGTTCCTGATTCGCAACGGTTCCCGTCAGAGCCAGCTCACCCTTGTCGTTCTTGACAACTTTGACACCTTCGAGACCAGGAACGGCATTGATTGTCTTGGTAATGGCTTCCGTATCAATCGCGCCTGCAGCCATCTTGCTACCAGCATCTGCCATCTTATCGCCAGCAGCGGCCATCTTACCACCGGCATCTGCCATCTTGTCACCTGCGGCAGCCATCTTGTCACCTGCGGCAGCAGTCGTATCCGTAGCAGCTTCTTCCGCCTTGGGACAGCCCATGAGAACAACCGAGAACACGGACAACGTCACAGCAAACAGAGCAAATTTTCTATACATGGTGTATTCCTCCTACCCAACACAGCCTAGCTGTTTTTTCTGTTTTTGTCAAGTATTTTCTGTTTAAGTTTAGCAGTAATAACCAATTATCACCGCTTGCTACCAGCACTATTTTTTGGCATAATGTGCCCCATGACACTCACTCCCGACTGGCTTGTCCAGCCCCCTGCGCTTCGTGCCGAAGTGCTGATAAAGGAAGAGGCAGGTAGCAAGACACTTCAGCTCCAAAATGGCCTTGTCCGGCGGGTCTTTCGCCTCTCCCCCGATGCCGCCACGGTGCGCTTAGACCACTTGCTAACAGGCGAGGCGTTTCTGCGCTCGGTTGGGCCCGAGGCACTGGTCACGATTGATGGGAAAGAGCTTGCGGTAGGTGGTCTGACAGGGCAGCCCAACCAAGCCTTCTTAAAGCCTGAGTGGCTTCCTCAGCTCAAGACCAGCCCTGAGGCGCTGCACTTTACCAGCTTCTCCGTCGGTAAGCCCACTCCCCGCTTTGCGGCGGCAACAGCTCCCTCGGGTGTCTCTCTGGACTTGAGGTTTTCCGCCTCCCGCCTCGCCGTAACGGTTCACTACGAGCTCTACGATGGCCTCCCTGTTTTTGCCAAGTGGCTGACGATCACCAACACGGGCAGTCAGACTGTCCGACTGACGACGTTCACCAGCGAGCGGCTTGCCTTTGTGGAGCCTGAGTCGGTGGTGGATAAGATCGAGCGCTGGGAGCAGCCGAATTTTTCAGTCTCGACGGACTACAGCTTCGGCGGGATGGGCCAGAGCAACTCCAATAAAACGGTTCATTTCGTGCCCGACCCCGCCTACCAGACTCAAGTCAACTACGAGCGCCAGACGCCATGTCTACTGGAGGTGCGCCCGCCCTATGGCCCCGACATTGACCTTGCCCCCGGAGCCAGCACCGATAGTTTTCGGACATTTCTGCTCCTCCACGACTCTACAGAGCGGGAGCGCAAGGGGCTGGCTCTGCGCAAGATGTACCGCTCACTGGCTCCCTGGGTTTTAGACAATCCACTTCTGCTCCACGTGACAACCACCAACCCGGAGACAGTCAAGACGGCGATTGACCAGTGCGCCGAAGTTGGCTTTGAGATGGTGATTCTGAGCTTTGGCAGTGGCCTGAACATGGAAGATACCTCGCCACAGAATATCGCCAAGTTCAAAGCGCTGGCCGACTATGCCCACAGCAAGAAAATCCGTCTGGGCGGCTACTCGCTTCTGGCCTCACGGCGGATCTCCGATGAGCACGATGTGAAAAATCCCAACGGGGCGATCTTTGGCAATAGCCCGTGTTTGGGGAGCAAGTGGGGAGTCGAGTACTTTGAGAAGCTCAAGAAATTTCTCAGCGAGACAGGCTTTGATATTCTAGAGCACGATGGCAGCTACCCCGGCGATATCTGCTCCGCGACAAATCACCCCGGCCATAAAGGCCTCGCCGACTCGCAGTGGGCTCAGTTTATGCAGATTCGGGACTTCTACCACTGGTGCCGTAGCAAGAATATCTACCTCAATGTCCCGGACTTTTACTTCCTCAATGGCTCCAACAAGACCGGCATGGGCTACCGCGAGACCAACTGGAGCTTGCCCCGCGCCGAGCAAGTGCTCCACGCGCGCCAGAATCTCTTTGATGGCACCTGGGAGAAGACCCCGAGCATGGGCTGGATGTTTGTGCCGCTGGTGCAGTACCAAGGCGGTGGCGCGGCAGCGACCATCGAGCCGCTCCGCGAACATCTCCCTGACTACGAGCGCCACCTCCAGAACAATCTTGGGTACGGTGCACAAGCCTGCTACCGTGGCCCGCGCCTCTACGACTCGCCAGAGACCAAGGCTCTGGTCGCAACGTGGGTGAGCTGGTTCAAAACCCACCGTGAGATTCTTGAGAGTGATGTGCTCCACCTACGCCGCCCTGATGGCCAGGACTGGGACGGCGTGCTCCATGTCAACCCTAGCCTCAAAACCAAAGGTATGGCCGTGCTCTTCAACCCTACCGACCAGCCCCTCACCCGAGAGCTGCGCTTGCCACTCTACTACGCTGGGCTCACCAAAAGTGCCAAGCTGAAAATCGGAGCAGGGAAAGCAAGTACGATCCGCCTAGAGCGGGACTACTCGGTGACGATCACAGTAACCATTCCCGCCAGCGGCATGCAGTGGGTGACGGTAGAGTAGCCCGCTCCTCTTAGTTTGTGAGCTTTCGACGGTGCTGGCGGTACTCACGCTCTAGCTGGGAGACGAAGTTTCGCAGCCAGTCCTGTACCCAGTCGTTGGTTGCGCCCATCAGCGGCAAACTCTCCCGCTCACGGGCGATCCGTAAATTGGTGATACCCGCGTTGCGCAGTGCCTGGATATGGGCCTCCCGAATCCCACTCACCTCCATCATGCGCTCAATGGAGCACCGAGTAAGCTGCTCCTCAACCCATTCCTTCTGGGTCATTGCCAACACAGACTCCAGAACTGGATTTCTCTCCAGCTCCTTTGGCATTGGCAGCACAGCGTTTGAGCACGACTGTCGAAAAAGCGATTTGAACCATTCCATACTTTCAATATCAGTTCAACAACTTTTTATGTTCATAGTAATTTTATTTTTTCTTGCCTATCTCGTGCCCCGCTTTTGAGAACTGAGCGCACTTTTTCAAACCACGAACTCTCGCCGAGCTGATGTCGCCTAATGGCTACCTAGAGGTTCAGATTCACGGTGGCATGACCGTGGATGGTATCGAGTACGTCGAGGTGCGCCACGATATAATTTCAGAAAGAGAAAACAGTGCAATGGTTATGCAAACGCAACCTGCTCAGATCGGCCCAGACATGAACCCGGATGCCCGGCTTGACGAAGTCCTGGCGCGTTTCCTCTGCGTGCACCTCATCACCGACAATGGCCTCAGTCTCTTCCGACTAATCCCAGCCGATCTACTCACCCCTTTGCCATCCTAAAATGCCTAACATCTCCCCTCCTTTACCAACGATAAGTTTCTTACATCCTGCGCTTAAAGAGCTTCTTGATGAGCACCTCACAGAAAATGGTGAGCTACTGCCTCCCTGGAAAGCCTACCCAACCTACGAACGCTATAGCCTTGGTTGGCGCATGGGGGAAGGACAAGATTTTATCCATTTATGGCACGACCTTCTCCAATTGTGGAACATAGAAACCCGCTTGGAGTACTTCCGTTGTCACCTACCGCTTCCACTCCCGTGGCTTGACTACGTAGCCCTTACCTTTGGCTATGAGGACAAAGATTCTTCGCTCCTCCGAATTGAATCTGCAGAGCACGCCCAACAGATAACTAGCGATCCTACGCATTTCTCAGGCATCCGCTGGCTCGCCAGCCAAGGGCTGTGTGATTTCGACGAATTTGTGGCCTGGCTTCGCTCAGAATTTTCTTGAGCCTGGAGGCCCATTTATGGGTCTTGCCGCGCCAGCGGGCCGCTTCAGCCGCCCGTTTACGCGCCCGTTTCCCGTGCGGTGAAATCGCCGTGTCGCCCGGTATAATGGCCGCATGTCCACCCCGTTTGTCCACCTCCACAACCACTCCGAGTTTTCGCTTCTTGATGGCGCTTCCAAGATCAAAGACATGATCAAGTATGCCGTGGAGATGGAGATGCCCGCGCTAGCCCTCACCGACCATGGCGTGATGTACGGTGCGTTTGAGTTCTACCAGGCAGCCCGTGCGGCGGGGATAAAGCCGCTGGTGGGAACCGAGCTGTATGTGGCGACACGGGGGAGAAAAGACCGCGATCCCAAGAGAGACGGCAACCATCACTTAGTCGCGATTGCCAAGAATGAGACGGGCTATAAAAATCTTATGAAGCTGGTGACGTTGGCGTCGCTGGAGGGGTTTTACTACAAGCCGCGTGTGGACAAAGAGCTGCTGGCGGAGTACTCCGAGGGCCTGATTATTAGCTCCGCATGTCTGGGCGGCGAGCTGGCGCAGGCAGTGATGAAGCAGGGCTACGAGGAGGCCAAGAGTGTCGCGGCGTGGTATCGGGAGGTCTTCAAAGACGATTTCTATCTCGAAGTGCAGGGCCACCACGCCTCGGGGCAGTGGGACGTCAATGAGACCGTCAAGCGTATCAGCCGCGAGATGGGCATTAAGATGGTCGCCACCAACGACAGTCACTATTTAAAGGCCGAGGACGCCGACCCACACGACGTGCTGATCTGTATCCAGACGGGCACCACGGTCAATGACCCCAAGCGCATGCGCTACGAGCCGCGTGAGTTCTACCTCAAAACCTATGCCGAGATGATGGGCTCGTTTGAAAACTTCGCGCCCGATGCGATCGAGAACACGCTAGAAGTCGCGGAGAAAGTGAATCTAGAGATCGAAGTGGGACGTGCCCCCATGCCCGTGATGGGCGTGGATCCTGGCAGTGATGCCCAGACCACGATGATCCGGATGTGCTGGGAAGGACTAGAGCGCCGCCTGCCCAAGCACGAGCTGGAGCATAAAGAGCGT
Source organism: Armatimonadota bacterium (assembly GCA_026392155.1). Lineage (GTDB taxonomy): Bacteria > Armatimonadota > Armatimonadia > Armatimonadales > Armatimonadaceae > Armatimonas. Next base: position 20,105 of record JAPLCP010000158.1, read on the forward strand.
CTGAGCTATGAGCTGGATATTATCGAGAAGACGGGCTTCGCACAGTACTTTCTGATTGTCCGCGATATCGCCCAGCACGCGCGACAGAGTGGGATTTTCTTTGGCGTTCGCGGCTCGGCGGCGGGCTCGCTGGCGTCGTATTGTCTGGGCATTACGGATCTTGATCCCATCGAGTACAACTTGACGTTTGAGCGCTTCTTGAACCCTGAGCGCGTGACCATGCCCGATATTGACATGGACTTCGAGGACACGCGCCGCGCCGAAGTGATCGAGCACGTGACCAAGCAGTACGGGAAAGACAACGTCAGCTACATCACGACTTTTGGGACGCTAGGCGCAAAAGCGGCGCTCCGCGATGCAGGTCGGGCGCTGGCCATGCCCCTGCCCGATGTCGATAGGATCGCCCGCATGATCCCCGCCCTGCCGCTGGGGATCTCAATCAAGCGCGCGATGCACGGCTGGGAGGAGAAAGACTACCCCGGCAACCCCGAGATGGTCGCGGCCTATGAGAACGAAGAGCTAGCTCGAAAGCTCATTGACACGGCCCAGCGCATCGAGGGAATCACCCGCAATGAGTCCGTCCACGCCGCCGGTGTCATGATCGCGGATAGGCCCTTGGTCGAGTACACGCCGCTCCGAAAGCTCAACGACGGCTCCCTGGCAACGCAGTACCCACACAGCTCACTGGAGGCAATTGGGCTACTGAAGATGGACTTTCTCGGGCTCATCAACCTCTCGATTCTGGGACGCGCGGTCAAGCTCATTAAAGAAACGCGCGGCGAGACGATAGATGTCTGGGACATCCCCCTGGACTATAGCCACCCCAACGCACAGAAAGCCTACGACATGCTCGGGCGCGGCGAGACGACCGGCGTCTTTCAGCTAGAGTCGGCGGGGATGCGTAAGTACGTTGTCGAGCTCAAGCCCAACTCAGTCAAAGAGCTCTCGGCGATGGTGGCGCTGTACCGTCCGGGGCCACTCGCCCACATCCCGCGCTTTATCCAGTCTAAGTTCGATCCCGCCAAGATCGAGTATGAGCATGCCTTGCTAGAGCCAATTCTCAAAGAAACCTATGGGGTGATTGTCTACCAGGATCAGGTATTGAAGATCGTCCAGGCTGTGGGAGGACTCACGCTGGGCCAAGCCGACTTGCTGCGCCGCGCGATGGGTAAAAAACAAAAATCCTACATGGACAAGCAAAAAGGCATCTTCATGGAGGGAGCAAAAGAGCGCGGGGTAAGCACCAAGTCTGCGGAGAAGATCTTCGCCGATATCGAGCCCTTCGCCGGCTACGCTTTCAATGGTGCCCACGCCGCGTGTTATGCGATGGTGGCCTATCAGACGGCGTACCTAAAAGCCAACTACACGGCGGAGTATCTTGCGGCGCTGATGGCGGCGTATGTGGAAAAGACCGAGAAAGTGGTCAATACACTGGAGGAGTGCGAGCGCCTCAGCATCCAGATCCTCCCGCCCGATGTCAACGACTCTGAGGCGGACTTTACGGTGAGCCAGCCGACAGAGAAGAAATATGAGGGGGCGGTGCGCTTTGGGCTGCTGGCGATTAAGAATGTCGGGAAAGCGCCCATCGAGACCATTCTCCAGGCACGCAACAAAGGCGGCAGGTTCCACAGCCTCCCGGACTTCTGCACGCGGGTCTTTGCGGAGGGACTGACCTCCAAGTCCGTGATCGAGATGCTGATCAAGGCTGGGACGTTTAAGAGCATTCACCCCAACCGAAGAGCACTGCTGGAGACGCTCGATGATGCCGTGGCTGCCGCCGCACGTGGGGCCAAAGACGCCAAGGCCGGGCTGATTAGCCTCTGGGGCGATGATGCGGGAGAAGATGCCGCGTCGGTGGACTCCGTGCAGGCGCTGCCCAATGTCCCCGATCACCCGCGCGGGATCTGGCTGGGCTGGGAGAAAGAGCTACTCGGGCTGTACTTAACGGAGCACCCGGTAAAACCCTTCGAGCCAGAGCTGCGCCGCAAGTGGCGGGCCTGGCGGGCCGACCAGATCAGTGAGAGCACGCCCAACCAGCAAGTGACCGTCGGGGGAATGATCACCGAGGTGCGCACCAAGTACACCAAGACCGGTAGCGCGATGCTCTTTGTGACCCTGGAGGACACCACCGGCGCGATCAGCGTGACGCTCTTTCCCAAGTGCGCCGCCGAGTACGGCAAGTACGCCATCGTCAACTCTGTCGTCGCGATCGTTGGCCGCGCCCAGCACCGGGAGCGCATCTTAAAGTCCGAGGTCGCGGAAGAAGGCGCAGAGCCTGCCAGCGCGGATAAGAGTGTCCAGATCGAGCTGATCGCCGATAAGATCGAGCGTGTCGTGGAGAACGCCATGGCCGCCGACGCCCGCCCACGCTCCGTCCATGTCCGCATTGACCCCAACAACCGGACGCTCCTGCACATGGTGAAAGAGATGTTCACCAGCAAAGAAGGCGGCTCCCCCCTCTTCGTCCACGCCGAGACCCCCAGCGGCGAGTATCTCATCAAAACCCCGATCTTAGTAGACCCCGACGAGGGCCTGATCGAACAAATCCGGCGCATGCTAGGCGGCGGCCACCAGAAAGCCTGGGTGGAGTAAAATACAACTATGCCTGTCCCCGATTACCAGACGTTCATGTTGCCGCTCTTGAAGTGCGTCGCAAGTGCGCCAAAGCCGTTCAAGATAGTCTGTGATGAGCTGGCACAGGAATTTAATCTCACGGATTCAGATAAGGCAGAGATGATTCCTAGCGGCCTTGCAACTTACATCAGCAGGATTGGCTGGGCTAAGTCCTACTTGAAGCAAGCCGGACTAATCGAGTCACCGAGCAAGGGAATAGTCAAAATCACCATGCAGGGCCAAAAAGTCCTTGCGAATCCGCCCACCAAAATTGACGGTAAATTTCTTGATCAGTTCCCCGAATTTGTCGCTTTCAAAAACAAAACCAAGGCGAAGACAATTGTCTCCACAGTTGCTCCAACCATTCCATTAGAAACTCCAGAAGAAACCCTCCAGCGCATCTGGCTGGAGGTAAATGAGAAGCTAGCTTTAGATATTCTCGATACAGTCAAACAAATGCCTCCCGCCTTTTTCGAGCGTCTCGTCGTGGATTTGATGCTAGCGATGGGCTACGGTGGCTCCCGCGAAGATGCTGGGAAAACAGTAGGTAAAAGCGGAGACGGTGGGATTGATGGGATCATCAACGAAGATCGTCTGGGATTGGACATTATCTACCTTCAAGCAAAACGCTGGAAAGAGAATGTTGGGAGTCCAGCGGTTCAAGGATTCATTGGAAGCCTAGTCAACAACGGGGCCAATAAAGGCGTTCTTCTCACAACTTCGGCATTCACAGAGGATGCACAAAAAGCAGCAAAGAAGAATCCTCAGTACAAAGTCATCCTGATTGACGGTAAGCGCCTCGCATCACTGATGATCGAGTACAACCTTGGTGTGGGAGTTCAAGACACCTACATCGTTAAACGAATCGACCAAGACTACTTTGAGCAACCTGAGTAAGCACAGCGATAAAATAGAGGAGGTGTCACAACATGGTCAATATTGTCGAGCGCTACGGTAACGAAATTAAACAGCTCTCTCACGAGGAGCGGCTGGAGCTTGCCACGCTGATCTTGAACAGCCTAAAGGACGAGGCACCAGCAACTCTTCCCCGCCCCGCAAAGCGCCCCATCGGCTTGGCAGAGGGCCAGTTTGTCGTTCCCGCAGACTTCAACGATCCCCTCCCCGATGAGCTTCTGGATGCATTTGAGGGCAAAGGATCGGCCCAAGCTTCTGACGGTTCTGGGTATTTGATGTGCACGTTATAATACGCTGTGTCTAATCCAACGTCGCCTCTTAAAGAAGCCAACCAATACGACTCTCTACCTGCAATCTACGATGCCTTAATGGGCGGTGTCCCCTACTCCGTGTGGCTGGCACGGATGGAGCGGGCGGTTCGGGAGCGCGATAAGTCCCCCCGCTCGGTGCTGGATGTGGCCTGTGGAACGGGCAGCCTCTCGGAGATTCTTTGGCGGCGCGGGTACCGGCCTGTGGTGGGCTTTGATATCGCCCCCAAGATGATCCAGCTTGCCCAGACCAAGGCGCAGGCAAGGTCCTATGGCATTTCGTACTCCGTGATGGATATCGCGGAGCTGGAGCTGGGCGGGCAGCAGTTCGACTGGCTGGTGAGTGTCTTCGACTCGCTCAACTATGTCACCGATCCCATCAAGCTGCGCGAGGGGCTGCGGCGGCTCTTTGCCCACGCGGCTCCGGGAGCGGTCTTTACGTTTGACATGAACGGGGTCTATGCCCTGCGCCACGGGCTCTTCACCCAGCACGAGAAAAACGGCCCGATTGAGCACGACTGGAAAGCGCACTGGGACGAAGAGACGCGGCTCTGTCGGGTGGAGATGGACTTCTGGGTGACCGATCCGCACACCAGCACCCGCCGCTACTTCCACGAGACCCACCTTCAGCGTGGTTACACCCTAGCCGAGATGAAAACCTGGCTCACCGAGGCAGGCTGGACCCAGATCGAGGTCTTTGGCAACTACGGCGACCGTGCGCCCAACTCCCGCTCCGACCGCTGGCTCTTTGTCTGTGAAAAGCCCGAAGGCCTTTAGTTACGCTACAATAGAGCATGGCCGCACAGAAAATCCCGCTTCTCCAGCCCGACGAATATCTTGCCTGGGAAGCCTCCCAAAAAGAAAAGCACGAGTATATCTCCGGTGAGATACTTGCCATGGCAGGTGCCTCGCCCACACATAACCGCCTCTGTGTTCGGGCACTCACGATTCTGGAACAGGTGCTGGAAGGCAGAGACTGCCTGCCCTTCCCTTCGGATCAAAAAGTGCGGATTCGCGAGGCGGGGCCGTTTTTCTACCCCGATGTGAGTGTGGCGTGCGAGCCGTTTGTCGACGACGAGAGCTGCCTGCGTAACCCGGTAGTGATTATCGAGGTGCTCTCGGAGAGCACGGATCACTACGATCGGGGTGAGAAATGGAGCCACTACCGCCAGCTTCCCTCGCTACGCCACTATGTTTTGCTCTCCCAGACCGAGCCGCTCGCCGAGCACTACAGCCGCGCTTCCGGGGAGCAAGCCATCTGGCAGTTTGTCGAGCTACGCGGCCCCGAGGCGCTTCTTGACCTATCCGCTCTCCCTCTTCAGATTCCCCTGAGCGAAATTTATCGTCGCCTGGCCTAAATTTTCCGATACTCTACGAAGGACTATGCGGAGAGACTCGACGATAGAACAGGTGCGTGTGATTTCCCGCCCGTGGTGGCGACGAAAAGCCTCCGCGGTTGCTTGGACTCCCACCGAGCTACAAGAGCGCTACACCGACGCGGTGTACGGCTATGTGGCGCTTCGGTTGGGCGTGGGAGCCGAGGCGGAGGATGCGACGGCAGAGACATTTGTGGCTGCTTTTACCCGCCTGCACGCCTGCCCCACCCGCGAGAAAATCACCGAAAACGACGACCCGATGCGGGCGTATCTGATTGGAATTGCAAGGCGAAAAGTGGCCGATATTCTTCGCCTGCACCAGCGCCGGCAAGAGACACCACTCTCGGAGACTCTGACCAGTGACGCGACTCAGGAGCACGGGGTGCTGGCGGCGGAGGCAAGTGCCCGGCTCACCGAGATTCTCGCGGCACTACGCCCAGACTACCGTGAGGTGCTGCTCTTAAAGTACGTGGAGGGCCATAGCCTTGCCGAGATTGGGCATGTGTTGAAGCGCTCCCCGACGCAAGTCGGGAGTCTGTTGCAACAAGCACGGGAAGCGGCACGCAGAGAAGGAAACGATTACTTTGGACACTGAAGAGAGTGTTTTTGCGCAGAAGATGCAGGAGGGGCTGCGTGCGCCCGCCGCGCCGGAGCATCTACACCGTCGGCTTCAGGTGCTGGTGGGAGAGGCGACGCCACGTCCACGCCGCGCTCTTCGCAACGCCAGCCTCGCCCTCGCTCCTGCGCTGGTGCTAGCCGGAGCCTTCTATGTTCGGGCCAAGATTCAGCCGCCTCCACCAGCGCCTCTCCCTGTCGCCAGTGCGCCGTCGCCCGATCCCAACGCCGCTGTTGACCTGAAGCATCCCCTGCCAGCGAGCACGGAGTCTATCCCGGAGCCCGGCACACTCTGCCTTCTTGCGCCGGGCTTACTACTCCTGCGCTATCGCCGCTCCCAGATCATTAACTGACCGTGCTCACCGCCTGCGATCAGCTTGCGACCATCAGGGGTGATGGTAAGCGAGGTGATCTCGCCAAAGGGAAAGGGAAGCTCAGCGACGACCTGGCGCTGCGCCACATTGTAGAGACAGACCTTCCCCTTCACTCCCAGAGCCACGTGTTTTCCATCCGGGAGGGCAACGAGCGCCGTGAGGATACCTGGGCTTGCCAGTAGCTCACTCTGTCCCGTCATCAGATCGTAGAGAGCGAGGCCCTCGTAGCAAAAATCAGCAAACACAAACTGTGTTGTGCCGGGCAAGAACGCCACAAAGACCGGACTGCCTCCCAGCTCAGCGACAGCAAAGAAGTGCTTCCCACTCTCCACATCCACCAGGTCAACCCGCAGATCGGACATACGGCGAACCGCCAGGAGCGGCGTTCCTGGCCACCAGTCTATGGCGACAATATCGTTGTCGTCGTCCAATGGGCTAGCGACCTGGCTCTCTTTGGCGCTGAAGAGCGAGACCTCCAGGACTTTCTCGCCTGTTGCCAAGTTCCAGAGGCGCACCGCCTGGTCGTTGCCTCCCCCCGCCAAAAAGTTGCCATCTGGCGAGAGCGCCAGCACGGGCTGCCAGACCTTCTCGGGGAGCTCCAGCGCGTAGTCACGCGCCGCAAGAGGCTCGCCCGTTGCTTTCCAGGTCTGAACCGTGACCCGATCTTGCTGGTTCTCCACCACGACGTTAGGGTCCGTCCGCCGTATACCAACCACCCGCCCCGCCTGAGCACCGTAGACCAGCGACTCCAAGCCCACAGCCTCGTCGCTCCAGACCAGCTCCGCCCCAAGATCCAGTGCCAGAAGCCGTAGTTCCGGGTCGCTGCTACAGCACAAGACGCACTCATCGTTGAGTGGGAGCAGCTGAACAATACCGCTCTGGTGTCCTCCCGATCTAGCGGAAATACCCACGTCCCAGCTGGGGAGATCCCAGAAGCGCAGCCGTCCGTCGGTGCCGCCCACGATTAACTGATCGCCTGCGGGAGAGAGTGCCAAGCACGTGCTCTCAGGAGCGACGATCACCTGCTCCACTTCGCCTGTGGCCAGGTGATGAACCTCCAGGTTTTCGTCACCGGCCACGACAAGCTGCGCCCCCTCCGACGTGAAGGCCCAAGCCATTGCCCACTCTCCCGCGACGGAAATCTCTTGCACGGCTGCGCCATCGCGGGTCTGCCAGATGCGAACCGTGTTGTGCCCCGCAACCCGAGAGGCGAAGCGCTCCCGATCTGCGGAGAGAACAAACTCATGTGCCATATCTGCTTCCGCAGGAACCGTCCAGAGCGCCTTCCCTGTCGCGATCTCCCAGAGTACAAACTGCACAAAACCGCGCTCTTTTACAGCCTCCGCGCAGAGGAGGCGCTCATCGTCCAAAAAGGCAACCCGCACCGACCAGACGCTCGCCGAGGAGACAGGGATGCGCTGGAGGAGCTTGCCGGTCTGCCACTCGCCGACGAAGACATCGCTGCCTGCCGCTAGTGCCATGAGCTGGCCCGAGGGCGAGAGGGCAAAGTGTTGCAGCCCTTCCACGGGGCCGATCTTACGGACGCTCTGGCCACTTTTCAGCGCGATTACCTCGATGTGGTCGTCCTGCTGCCAGAAAAGCGACTGGCTGTCGTGGGAGAAACCAAGATGTTTGCCTCCCGTAAGCGCAAAGTGTTTTCGAGCCTCCGCACGCTCCCAGACAGTCCCCTGCCCGTCGCGTAAGAGACACGACAGCCAGCGGTTATCGGGGGAGCAAACCACCTCCGCGATCGCTGTCGGGTGCGCCCACTTGTCGGGGCTAAGCTGATGGAGAACAATCCAGTCCGTCATAGACTGCTATTTTACACCGGGAAGGATTTTTGTGTGCTCTTTGCGAATTACTAAAGGTAGTATGGCTATTTTTCTTGGCATTGACACCGGCACCAGCGGCACGAAAGCCGTCTTGATTGACCAGAGCGGCAAGCTGCTCGCCTCGGAGCTGATCGAGTACGCACTCTCGACCCCGCGCCCCCAGTGGGCGGAGCAGCACCCGGATACGGACTGGTGGCAGGCGGCGATTAAAGCCATTCAGGGCGTGCTAGCAAAAGCGGGTGTGAGCGGCTCTGATGTCGTAGGCGTGGGGCTGACGGGCCAGATGCATGGCTCGGTGTTTTTAGATAAAAGCCATCAGGTTCTTCGCCCCGCGCTGCTCTGGTGCGATGCTCGCACAGGAGCTGAGTGCGCGGAGATCACGGAGCTTCTCGGAGGCGCGCAGGGCTGCTACGATATTCTTGGTCAGCCGGTCTTTACCAGCTTCACGGCTCCGAAAGTGCTCTGGGTGCGCAAGAACGAGCCTGCGGTCTACGAAAAAATCGCGCAGATCTTGCTCCCTAAAGACTACATACGCTTCAAGCTCACCGGCGAGTTTGCCGCCGAAGTCAGCGATGCCTCGGGAACGTCGCTCTTTGATGTCCGTCAGCGCACGTGGTCAAAAGCGGCTTTGGACAAGCTAGGAATCCCCCGCGAGTGGCTTCCCCGTGTGGTGGAGTCGCCGGAGCAGACGGGGGTGATCTCTGCCGAAGCGGCGGCACTGACAGGGCTTAGGGCGGGGACGCCCGTGGTGGGCGGTGGCGGCGATCAGGCGGCAGGTGCGGTGGGCTGTGGCGTGGTGAGCACCGGGCAAGTGGTCTCGTCACTGGGCACGAGTGGCGTGGTCTTTGCCCACTCCGACACGGCGGCCATTGACCCCCAGATGCGTGTCCAGACCTTCTGCCACGCCGTTCCCGGAACGTGGGGGCAGATGGGCTGTGTGATCTCGGCAGGAGGCTCACTGCGCTGGTACCGCGACACCTTTGCGGAAGGCTTGGGCTACGATGCCATTACCAAAGGTGCGATGACAGCCCCTGCAGGCTGTGAGGGCTTGCTCTATCTTCCCTATCTTGCCGGAGAGCGCAACCCCTACTTCGACCCCGATGCCCGTGGCGTCTTCTTTGGCGCGACTTTGCGCAGTACAAAAGACTATTTTGCTCGTGCGGTTCTCGAAGGGGTCAGCTATGCGTTTAAAGACCTCTTCACGCTCTTTGCCGAGATGGGCGTCCCTGTTAGTGAGATTCGGGCCTCGGGTGGCGGCGCAAGATCGCCCTTCTGGCTTCAGATGATGGCCGATGTGATCGAGAAGCAGCACGTCTTACTCAACATAGACGAAGGCCCGGCACTTGGGGCAGCGTTGCTGGCTGCTGTGGGTACAGGAGCCTATACCAGCGTCCCCGAGGCGTGCGCCGCTACCGTCTCCACTCGTCCTGGGGCGTTGCCCAATACCACGGCCTCGGCAGTCTACAGCCGCTACTATCCCACCTACCGCGCCCTCTATCCGGCGCTCAAGTCGTCGTTTTCGGAGGTCGCTCGCCTCCCTGTCTAATCTCTCCTAAGGAGTCATCCCGTGATGCCCGTGTCCGCGACGTGACCGAGCGTTTGCGGCCCACGATGCCACGGCGTACTTTATGCCACGGCGTACTTTTTTATCTCAGGTGAGACGGAGATCTCACTCTGGAGGTCGAGCAGGCGACGCGCTATACGATTACCCTCCCCAACCAAGCCCCGGAGCTGGTACATCAAGCGCTGGGAGCGCTTCACGGCGGAAGGCTTTGAGAACGATAAACGCGTGGATTTCATTCAAAAAGAAAAAAATAAGAAGAAATAGCCGATAAGAATACTATGCAAAAAACATTACTTGCTCTTGTCGCCTTTGCGGCACTCACGCCATCGGTACTGGCTCAGGATGCACAGAAAGCCATCCAGGCACAGTACGACAAGCGCTCTGCAGCAGCCCTCAAAAAAGACGTGGCGGCGGCTCTGGCGATCAACACCCCGGAGTTTGTCAGCGTCACCATGAAAGGCAAGAAGCAGACACTCGCGCAGATCAAGCCCTTGCTCGTGCAGGTCTTTGCCAAGTCCAAGTCCTACACTGTCACGAGTAAGATCACCCGCTGTAAGGTCACCGGGGACACGGCCACCGCGACGGTCGCTGATAGCGTCAAGATCCTCTTACTCACCAGCACAATCCCTCAGGAGATTGAGACGACGTGTGAGGATAGCTGGGTCAAGAAAAACAACCAGTGGCTCCGCACCCAGACCAAGCGCCTCTCGGAGAAGCTTAAACAGACGAAGCCTGTTAAGTCGGCAAAGTAAGTCCTCCTCAGGCGAGGATCTTCTTCACCACTTCCCCATGCACATCGGTGAGGCGAAAGTCGCGGCCTGAGTAACGGTACGTGAGTTTTTCGTGGTCGAGGCCGAGGCAGTGTAGGATCGTGGCCTGGAGGTCATGCACATGGACCTTGTTCTCCGCGACGTGAAAGCCTAAATCATCGGTCGCACCATACGTCAAGCCGCCCTTGATGCCGCCGCCCGCCAGCCACATTGTGTAGGCTTGCGGGTGGTGGTCGCGGCCTTGCGAGCGGCCCAGCGCGGGGTTGTTCTCCACCATGGGCGTGCGCCCAAACTCACCCCCCCAGACCACCAGAGTCTCGTCGAGTAAGCCGCGCTGCTTTAAATCTTTGACCAGCGCCGCCGATGCCTGATCGGTCTCACGGCACTTATTTCGGCTCGTCCCCGCCACGTCGGAGTGGGCATCCCAGCCCTCGTGGTAGATATTGACAAAGCGCACGCCACGCTCGATCATCCGCCGCGCCAGCAGACAAGCACGGGCGAAGCTGGGCTTGTCGGGGTCGCAGCCATACATTGCCAGAGTTTCTTTGCTCTCGGATTTTAAGTCCATCAGCTCCGGGGCTGAGGTCTGGAGCTGGAAAGCAAGCTCATAGCTGGCAATGCGCGAGGCGATCTCTGGGTCGGAGTCACGTCGGTTTAAGTTTCCCACTAAGTCCAGCGTCTCGCGCTGTAGCTTGGCGTCTACACCCGCCGGGTTGCTGACATCTAAAATCGGGTCGCCGGAGTTACGCAGGCGCACGCCCGAGTATTTCGTCGGGAGAAAGCCGCTCGACCAGTTAGCCGCGCCGCCCGAGATTCCCGCTCCCGTGCTCATCACCACAAAGTCCGGTAGGTTCTTTGCCCCCGTTCCCAGTCCATAGACCACCCACGAGCCCAGCGCGGGCCGCCCTGGCTGGCCGTTTCCGGTGTTCCAGAAGATCTGCGCGGGGGCATGGTTGAACTGATCGGTGCTCACCGACTGTACCAAGCAAATATCATCGGCGATGCTTCCGAGATGCGGTAGGAGCTCCGAGAGCTCCATCTGGCACTGTCCGTGCTTTGCGAACTTGAAGCGCGGTCCCAGCACGGCGGCATCGGCGCGAATAAAGGCGTAGCGCTGGTCTTTGTACACGGAGGGCGGCAGGGGCTTGCCCTCTAGTTTGACCAGCTCGGGTTTGTAGGTAAAGAGATCGAGCTGCGAGGGAGCACCCGCCATGAAGAGATGGATGACATGCTTGGCTTTCGGGCGAGCCAGCCCCCTAGCCCCCGCCGAGCGGGGGAACTCGCTCGTTAGTAGCCCCGCCAGGGCGAGCTTGCCCACCCCAACACCGCACTCCTCGAAGAAGTGCCGCCGTGTGAGGCTTAAGTTCCGATTTCGTTCGTTCATCTTTTTACAATCGCCTCGTCGAGGTTCAGAATCGCGCGGGCAAGGGCAGTCCAGGCGGCTTGCTCGGGCGTTGCGGTATCACTGCCGCAGAGGGCTTTGGGGTTGAGCTCACCGGCGGCGAACCGTGCTTGTTGTTTTTCGTAAAATCCCTCTAGTGCCGCAAGCTCGTCCCAGTCCGGTGGGCGGGTGACGACTCGGCGGAAGAGGCGTGAGAGGCGTGTGGCACTCAGGCCCGGCTCTTGATTGATTTGTTTGCCCAGTGCCTGCGCCGCCTCCATAAAGACCGTGTCGTTGAGAAGCGCGAGGGCTTGCAGGGGCGTGTTGCTCATCTCACGGCGGGGGCAAGTGGCCTCGCCGCTGGGGGCATCGAAGGTCTGAGAGAGGGCGTAGGGAGCCGTGCGCTTGGCAAAAGTATAGAGGCCCCGCCGGTAGCGGTCTTCTCCTGTGCTGACATTCCAAGCCAAGGCTCCGTAGGCTCCCTCGGTGGTGACACTGGGCGGCTGCGGCGGGAAGACGCTAGGGCCACCTATCTTGGAGGAGAGCAGGCCACTGGCGGTGAGCGCATGATCGCGCGCCTGCTCAGCATCGAGGCGCACGCGGGGGCCACGTGAGAGCAGCTTGTTCTCCGGGTCTTTCGCGAGTGCTTGGGGCGTGATTTTTGATGACTGCCGGTAGGTCGCTGCCATCACGATGCGCTTGTGGAGCTTCTTCTGGCTCCAGCCACTTTGTATAAACTCCACCGCGAGGTTATCCAGTAGCTCGGGATGGGTGGGAGGCGTGCCTTGATAGCCAAAGTCCTCGGTGGTCTTGACGATCCCCTTGCCAAAGAACGCCGCCCAGGCCCGGTTGACAATCACCCGCGCCGTGAGCGGGTTCTGGGAACTCACCAGCCAGCGGGCAAAGGCCAACCGATCCCCTCCTCCCCTTCCCTTCTCCCAAGCTTGGGAGGAGGGACTGAGGGAGGAGGGGATTCCCACGGTTACTCTCTCGGTGGGCTGGAGGAACTCGCCGCGGTTGTGGATGAACGTGGCGCGGGGGTTCTCCTTGGGGCGCTCGATAAAGACAAGAGTCGTCGGGGGTTGCGGGAGGGATCTACGGAGGGCCTCCAGCTCAGTGCGGGCACTGGCGAGCTCGGGGGCGACGCGGACAAACTGAGTACGGAGCGCCGCCTCGTCGTTGCGTGCCAGCGCGTCTTCCAGCGTGGGAAGCAGTGCAAGAAAAGCTCCCCCACCGCCGAAGGCGGATTGGAGTCCCGCTTCGCGGGTGGGGGCGGGGGGGGCATCCGTGGTTACCGAGAGGCGGAACTTGCCCAGTCCGGCAGTGTAGTACTGCTCAAAGACCATCGAGAGTGCGAGTGCGTTTGTTTCGAGCGGCTTGTCGAATGCAAAGACGGCCACGCTGGGCTTGCCTTGGGAGCCATTGATACTCCAGCCCGTCTGCGGGTTGGTATCGAGCGCATTTTGTGCATTGCCGACATTGGAGACTCCTTTAACGAGCTTTCCCGCACTAGTGGTCAGAGTGCTCAGATGGAAGTCCCCGTGCGGGCCTTCGTAGGCAACACGCCCAGGTCCATGATTCGGCAGACGGTCGTCGGGGAGGGCTTCGAGGCGCACCGCAGTAACTCCCTGAGGCAGGTTAGCCAAAGAAACCTCGTAGACATCGCGCTTGGTGCCATCGCCGCTCACATAGACAACGCCATCGGGCTGGATCGTGAGCAGCGGCAGGTTTGAGCTTGCCTTGATGGGCTTGACCACCGCCCAGCGCACGGCGGCGGCTTGCTGCGCGGTCTTCCAGGTCACAAAGGCGCGCTCAAAGGCCTCTTTCCGGCGCGACTCGATGGGTCGTGGATCTGAGTCGGTGCCAGCGGTACCCAGGCTCAGGCGGAACTTCCCCAGCGTGTGCTGGCCGCCATAGTCCTGCTTGAGGGTGACCGTCCACTTCTTCGCCGCGAGTGGCTTGGCTAGATGAAACGTCGCGGTCCGGTTCACATTCCAGTTGCCCTCGGCATGGATCGCCCAGCCGGTATTGGGCTTGCCATCGAGTGCCGCCTGCGCCGAGAAGCCCTCTTGTGCGAAGTCGTGCTCGCCGCGTACTAGCTTTACCGGCTTGCCATCTGCCTTGACCTCGAACTCGGTGAGCACAAAGTTCCCATGCGCCGTGCGTCCCGGCCCCGTTGCCCCAAGTGTCGGATCGGTGAGGGCTTCCAGGCGAAGTGCAGAGACAGGCTCGGCACTACCCACCAGAGTAAGCGTGTAGGTATCCTTGTCCGGGTTGGTGCCCGAGATAAAGACCGCGCCATCGGGTCGGACTTCCGCCTTGGCCCCCGAGGTAACTTTGGCATCCTCCATAGGCGTCTTCTCCCAGCGAAGCGGCACAGCAATCGGCCATTTTTCGGCGAGCGTGGCCTCACGCTCCGTGATCGTCTTCTCAACCTCGGCACGTTTTTTGGCCAGCTCAGGCGTCACCACATCCAGCTCAGGCTCCTCGGTGTTGTCTAAGAACGCCATGAGCTGGTAGTACTCTTTGTGGGTGATAGGGTCGTACTTGTGGGTGTGGCACTGCGCACACTGGATCGTCAGCCCCAGCCAAGTTGCCCCCGTTGTGCCCATGCGGTCCACCATGGCGTAGTAGCGGTACTCTAGCGGGTCAATGCCCCCCTCTTCGTTGAGCATCGTGTTGCGGTGAAAGCCCGTCGCGATCTTGTCGTCAAGCGTCGCATTGGGCAGTAAGTCCCCCGCGAGCTGCTTGATCGTGAACTGATCAAAAGGCATGTCGTCGTTGAGAGCTTTTATCACCCAGTCCCGCCACGGCCAGACCGTCCGCGGCTTGTCTTTTTCGTAGCCATTCGTGTCGGCATAGCGCGCCAGATCCAGCCACTTACGCGCCCAGCGCTCACCATAGCGCGGGCTTGCCAGCAATCTGTCCACCAATTTTTCGTAGGCATCGGGCCGCGTGTCTTTAACAAAGGCCTCAGTCTCTTCTAGCGTCGGTGGCAGCCCAATTAGATCCAAGCTCACCCGACGGATCAGTGTGTACTTATCGGCTTCCGGCTGGAGCGCCAGCCCTAGCGGCTTGAGGCGAGCAGAAACGAGTGTGTCAATAGTATTCCCCCCCCTGCCCCCGCCCGGCGGGGGGGTTAGGGGGGGCACGAACGCCCAGTGCTTCTCGTACTTAGCACCGCTGGCCACCCAGCGCTGAAGAATGCTCTTTTGCGTGGCACTCAGCGGCTTGTTGGTGTGCGCGGGTGGCATCTGAAGCGCATTGCCGCTGGGTTTGGCAATCCGAGCCAGCATCTCTTTGAGCTTCGCAGTGCCCGGCGACTGATCCAGCCGCAAGCCTGCCTCGCGCTTTTTATCGTCGGGGCCGTGACACTTGAGGCAGTGATCGGCCAAGATCGGCCGCACCTCGCGGTTGAAGTCGGGTGCCGCCATCAGCTTAGGCTTGGTCTGTGCCAGCGCCGCTGCGGCGACAAGTCCGGTCAGGGCGAGGATTCCCGCCAGCTTTCGTTTCATCTTGACTGTAGGGGTTCGACAACAAAAGCAAAAAGCCCTCTCGCAAAAATCGCGAGAGGGCTTTTTATTTTGGGGACGCGTCGGTTACGCTTCTTCGTCGCCTTCTCCCATCAAGGCGCTGAGATCGGGCATTCCGGCCATGGTTGGGGCAGCGTTCTGGATTGTCTCAATGAGAATTTCCGCATCCACGGTGGGCGCAAGCGCATCGGTGGCGACCATGATGTGCGCGGTCGGTTGCTCCGGGGTTGGGTAGCCTAGGTTCTCGATATGGGTTGCATCATCCTCGTTCGACGGATCGAGGGGCTGGATGAACTTCTCATACCGGTAGGTTTTGTGCGCCGCCTGAAGCAGTGCCTGCGTCCGAGGATCGCTCACGGCACCGACGATATGCACCAGAACGGGGGGAAGCACCGCACGCTCAATAGCAAGTGCCATGCTGGCTCCGAAGAAGCCCATGTTGGGAGCGGCAGGCTGAAAGGCTTGCAAGATCCGCTGTGCGAGCTGCGCGTGCTCGGTCTCACCCGTGGCGAGAAACAAGCGCAGGAGCGAATCGGCAAAAAGCATGTTGTCGGCGACATCGCGGCTTCCCACTTTGAGGTTGCCTAAGGAGCTAGGACGAACCGGTGCATCGTAGAGGCCCCCTGTCTCGGGCGACTCCAGGTGTCCACGGCTCCAGTTGGCGATCTCTTCGGCGCGGTCTAAGTACTTCACACCCTGGCCTGCCTCGTAGAGATCGAGCCCCGCCGCCACTAAATCAGCGGCATCGGAGAGCATGCCCGTAGGAATCTCGCCGACGTCTTCGCCCTCAGCGGCTTGGAAGTGGGTCGGGCAGCCGTTCTCGTCCACCAAGTGCTCCAGCACGTAGTCCAACACGCGACAGGCCTGGGTCAGTGCCTCGGCCTCGCCCGTGACCTGCCACCAGGCCACCAGAGCGCGAACGGCCACCGCATTGGCTCCCACGAGAATGGTCTCGTCCACGGCGGGCGGGTTCCACTCCGCGCGCTCTTCGAGTGGCTGGGAGTAGTACTCCCCATCGGCAAACTGCGAGCCGCCAAAGACTCCCAGATCCTCAAACCAGAGCTGAGCGCGAAGATAGTCAAGGCCCTTCTTCGCTGCCGTCTTGAGCGACTCGTCCCCCAGCAGGCTGTAGCCACGGCAGAAGAGACGCACCAGCGCGGCGTTGTCTTCGAGCAGCTTCTCGACCTGCGGGTTGCGCCAGTCGGGGGTCTGGGCGTAGCGGAAGAAGCCACCACTGCCCTCATCCACCAAGCCCCCCTCCGCGATTCCCTTAAACGTGCGGTCTAAGATCAGCTTCAGGTCGGCATCGGGATGTCCCATACGAACGGTGCGGGAGTACTGCTCCATCACCAGCTCGGTCACTTCGTTCTGCGGGAACTTCTGGCCGTTGTGGCCAAAGCCCCCAAAGGCAAAGTCAAACTCGAACTTTGCGCCTAAAAGAACGCCAAAGGGGATATTGGGGTCAATGGGCAGGTTGCGATCCAGGGGCGGCGCGGCGTGCTGCTGCTGGAGCTGCTCACGGAGCCCGGCGACGTGCTGCGCGATCCCAGCTTTCTCGTGGCGGTAGGAGTTGAGCACCTGAGGCAAGAGCTGCGCCATGCCATCGGGTGGCACACTGGTTCCGCCCCAGAGGACATCGCCCTCACCCGTCAGCACACAGGTCGTGGGCCAGCCGCCTTGGGTGTAGCGGGCATTGACATCGGGGCGCTTATCTGAGTCCACACGAACGGGGATCACATTGTCATTGATATACTGGGCGAGGGCTTCGTTGCCGTAGGTATTCTCGTCCATTGCCGCGCAGTACTGACACCAGGTTGCGGTGATCGAAAGCAATATTGGCTTATCCTGCGCACGGGCCTCCGCAAACGCCTCTTCACCCCAGGTACGCCACTCCACTTGACTCATAATTTTAATTCCGTTTGGTCAAAATTTTAGGGAGCACGTCCACAAGACAAACGCTCCCCCAACGAGTGAGTATACCATGCAGAATCGGGTATTCTCTGCAAGATGAATATTGCCGATCTCAACGAAATCGCCGGTCGTCGCTACCCGGCGCAGCGCTGGACCCGTAACCTCGTGGGCGGGGCCTCTCCCATTCAGTGCGAGAACTTTGCCCTAGGCTACGTGATGCTAGAGCCAAATGGCGGCCAAGTGCCCTGGCACAACCAGGAGCAAGAAGAAGTGTATTTTATCGTCGAGGGCGAGGGCGAGATGTGCCTGGGCGAGGAGCGACAGGCCGTTTCGTCAGGCCAGTGCGTCTACATCCCCCCCACCGTGTTTCATCAGCTCACCAACACCGGCAGCACTCCGATGGTGATGATCTACGCTTATGGCCCTTCAGGCGATGTCGCGCACTGGAAGCAAGAGCTAGAGGGCACGCTCCCCCGCGCCGGAGTGGATGTCCCCGCCCTCCCCGAGGGCGCGGCCCCGCAGTGCACGGAGAAACCGACGTCGTAACTTAAAGCGTGGACGGAGATCGTCACGCTTTGGGGCCTTTGGCCGCCTCCTCGTGCCTCGTCGGTAAATTTCCGCCGAAGGCGCGGCGACTTGCTCGCCCCACAGCCTGCACGTTTACCGTGCAGGCTTGTGTTAAAATGCCATATGCGACAAGAACCAATCACGCACGCCTTCTTTGCTGCAGGTGGTGCGACCTACATCCGCTCTGGCAGCGGGCAGATTCTCTGGGAGTTTCCTCACGCGACCCGCGATGGCTGGGTGCTTCCCAACGGCAATGTTATTCTCGCTCTCAATAAAAGCGCCAAGTACCCCGGTGGCGGGATCGCGGAGGTGGACAAGAAGGGCAACGTGCTCTTTGACTGGAAGGGCACACAGTCCGAGGTGAACACGGTGCAGGACATCGGCAAGGGCCGCCTGCTCTGCACCGAGGCGGGCAACAAGCCGCGTATCTTGGAGATTGATAAGAAGTCCGGCGAGATCAAGCTAGAAGTCCCGATCCAGGCGCAGACCAAAGACCACCACCTCCAGACCCGTATGACCCGCAAGCTGAAAAACGGCAACTACCTAGTGCCCCAGCTTCTGGACAAGATGGTGCGCGAGTACACGCCCAAGGGCGAGATTGTCTGGGAGGCCAAGACCCCCAACTGGGAGAACTCTGCCTTCCTGAGCTGGGCTTTCACAGCGATTCGCCTCGACAATGGCAACACGCTCACGGGCTGCACGATAGCAAACCTGACAGTAGAGTTCGATAAGGCAGGAAAAATCATCTGGTCGGTGAGCAACGACGAGCTGGAAGGTCGCCCCTTCAACGACTGCTGCGGTGTCCAGCGCCTGCCCAATGGCAACACGGTAGTCACCGCGCACCACGCGCAGGGCAACGAGGTCAAGCTGGTAGAGATCACTCCGGATAAGAAAGTGGTCTGGACACACCGCGATACCACCAAACCAGGGATTCACCACTTCCAGATCCTCGACACGAATGGTAAGCCGATCAAGGGCCGCCCGCTGAAGTAGCGAGGAGTTTTAAACTCCTCGTGTGAAAAAGCAAATCTATGAACAACGTACTTTTAACCGGCCTTTTGGCCTTTGGCCTGCTGGGCCAACAACAACCTGCAAGCGCTCCGTGGTCGATGGACCTGAGCCAGTTCCAACCCTACGGCTACAACAAAGGCGAGGGAAACTATGTGATCGCCCCGATGTATAGCAATGCGCCGGAGCTGACGGCGCAAGACAATGTGCCCAAGGGCAAGGTCTCCGACTTTATTGTCAAGTCCACTGATAGCCCGCTCTTTCCGGGGATCGCGAAGAATAAGCCCGGTGAGGTCGTGCCCTACGAGCGGCGCTGCTGGGTCTACATCCCCGCGCAGTACCAGCCCGGCAAGCCTGCCCCGCTACTCGTGACCCATGATGCCATGGGCCGCGGCGAGCTTCCGACGATCTTAGACAACATGATCGCGGCGAAGCGGCTCCCGGCGATGGTGGTGGTCTTTATCAGCTCCGGCGGCGGCGATGCGCAGGGCAGTGAGCGCGGCCTGGAGTACGACACCGTCTCCGGCAAGTACGCGGAGTACATTGAGAGTGTGATCCTGCCGCGCGTGACCCGCGACTACGGCGTGACGTTTAGCAAAGACCCGGATGCCCGCGCCACGATGGGCTGTAGCTCGGGCGCGGCGGCGGCGTTCTCGATGGCCTGGTTCCACCCGGAGCTCTACCACCGCGTGATTAGCTACTCGGGGACGTATGTGGATCAGCAGTCGCCCAAGAACCCCGAGTCGCCGCGTGGTGCCTGGGAGTACCATGCGAGCATTCTTCCGAAAGAGAAGCGTAAGCCGCTGCGTATCTGGATGCACGTGAGTGAGAACGACCTGCGCTTCCGTGACCCGGAGGAGACGCTCCATAACTGGGTGATGGCCAACGACCGCTTCGCCAGGGTGCTGAAGGCGAAGAAATACCCCTACCAGTTTGTCTTCTCCAAAGAGTCCGGCCACTGCGATGGCCGCGTCGAGCGCCAGACCCTCGCCCAGGCGCTGGAGTTTGCCTGGAAGGGCTACAAAGACCGGGGGCGGTAGCGTTCCCTCCTCCCCCAGCCCCTCCTCCCAAGAGCCGTGGGAGGAGGGGAGTTTTTGTTTGTAGGTGACCTGCCATGGCAAAGATCACGATTGAGCTTTCCGATGAAGCCTTAGCTCTGCTGAGGGAGCGTGGTCTCCGGCGTGGTGAAAAGGTGGAGAATTACGGAGCTGTGATGTTACAATACGCTCTGCTCTGCTCCAACCACGACTCCATCCCCGATGTCATCAATCTACGCAGTCACTTCAACATCATCGATTTTGTTCAACAGGAGATCGAGAGTCTCCCACCGAATACCCCGGCTTCCCAACTTCGTCGCCATACCCAGGATATGCAGTTCTCGGTTCAGCACATTCGTAAGAGCATTGAGTACCTCCTGGCCATTCAGATCGAAGATAGGACGCTTCAGCACTCTCCCTTTTCGCCGGTTTCGGTGAGTATCTTCTCTCTCCGTGCCCTGCTGGAAAAAATCGTAGATATAGATCGAAGGTCAACCTACTTCAAACCTAACCATGCGCTTTACCTTGAGCTTGTGGACGATGTTCCAGATGCGTTTCCTTGCGATGAGGACAAGCTGGAGCAGATTCTCCATAACCTGATTGGCAATGCCCTCAAGTTCTCACCTGAGGGAGGAACGGTCACGCTGAGAGTGCAACGCGAATCTTCCAACACCATTCTCTTTTCCATCCACGATCAGGGCATCGGAATGAGTCGAGAGTTCCTTCCTCTTTTCGGGGAAAAGTTTAGCCGCCCCCCGGAGTCAGAAACGCGCGGTTTGAAAGGAGCAGGGATTGGAGCGTTTTTGTGCCAGATGTTTGTCAAGCTGATGGCAGGGCAGCTCTGGGCGCACTCCGATGGGCTGGGTAAAGGCTCTACAGTCTTCGTCAGGCTTCCCTACGATCCCCTGCTCGACGATACCCAGCTCAGGGATAACATCACCCAGCTACGGCACTGGCGCATCAAGCTCTCTGCGCTCCTCGCCGAACTGGACGCTTTTCCCACCAAGCACTACCGCTTTGATGCTCGCACCCACGCCGACTTTGCCCAGCTTGTCCACACCGAGCTAGAGCAGATGCAGGCGTTTCTAGTGCAACTGGAGAAAGACCATGCCGCAGATCACGATTGACCTTTCCGACGAAGCCCACTTTTTGCTCCAGCGGTGGGCGGAGCACGAGAAGCTCGTGCTAGAGGACGAGGCCGCGCAGATGATGAACCGGGCACTGGCGGCGAGCCTACCAGAAGGGCTGGCGCAGTGGCTGGAGCTTCGTACCCCGGTGACCGCGATCAAGGGCTTTGTCTCCACGTTGCTTATGGACGAAGATGAGACGATGTTTGCACACTCCGACCGCATGGAGTTTTTGGAGATCATGGACAAAGAATGTGACAAGATCCTGAACTTTCTACGGGTTATTAGACTTGAGCGGTTCCCAGAGCGCTTTCATGCCGAACCAACATCGCTTCAAGCGGTTGTGGAAGCCGTTCGCGACCGTGCCTTGCGCTCCCGCTACCTGAAACCAACCCATCGTTTTGCTCTAGAGCTCGGCGATAATCTCCCAGAGACCTTTCTCACCGACGAGGAAGGACTGGTAGATGTACTCGGAGAGTTTATGGATAGGGCGATAGAGTACTCGCCTGAGGGTGGTGAGGTGCGCCTGATAGTCGTCACCACGGTGGGGGGAGGACTCGCGTTTACCATCCAGGATCAGGGGCTGGGAATGACATCTGAGTTCCTCCTAAAAATCTCCCAACGCCTGAACGCCCACCAGGCTCCCGAGCAAAGAGACAACCGTGATGAGCGGATTATCGGGCGAGCCGAGCCGAGTTTCTACGAGGAGTGGGCTTTTGCTCGCTGGCACGGGGGGCAGTTCATGGTTGATTCGGCGGGACTAGGCAAAGGCACCACGGTGACGCTTACTCTCCCGTCGCTTGGTGCCCCTTCCCGAAAGCTGGCCGACGATCCCTCGTACCGCAAGCTTGTCTCGTCACTTCGAGAAAGGTGCATAGCAATCCTGGCAGATGTCGAGCGTCTGACTCTCCAACACGCTCAATTCGATGATGAGGCACGCAAGACGCTCGCCAAGGCGATACAAACGGAGTGCGATGCACTTACGGCACTCGCACAGTCTCTGTCGCGGAGCGACATTTCAGCCGCAGGCGCTTAGACGCCGTTTTCAACCGGCGGCTTTTCCGACGGGGCGGACGCCTTTCCCGATGCGGTTAGGGCCGTCGCCGAGGTCTTCGCGGACTTTTTCGGCGAGGGCAAGGAGGCGCTTGAGGATCTCGGGGTGTTGGGCAGCAAGGTCGGTGGTCTCTCCCGGATCGGCGACCAGATCAAAGAGCAGCGGGCGGGTGATCTTGGCCATTTTATAGCTCACGGGCTTGCCGCCCCGCGCGGTCTCGGGGTAGGGGCCGAGGCTGCGATAGTTTTGCGGGAGCATGACCTTCCACTTCCCAGAGCGCACGGCCTGGAGCTCGTTGGTGTTGTAGTAGAAAAAGTACGCCTCCTGCGGGCTCTTGGCGCGCGTGTCGCCTGAGAGCAGAGGCCCGATGTCCTTCCCGTCTAGCTTGTTTTTCGGCAGCGGTGCTCCCGTCAGCTTGGCAATTGTGGGCAGGAGATCAATGGTCATCGCGGGCTCAGAAATCACGCTCCCCTTCTGAATCTTGCCCGGATGGCGTGCCACAAACGGGACGCGGATGCCGCCGTCCCAGCACGTGCCCTTGCCCTCGCGCAGGGGCCCCGCGCTCCCGGCGTGCTCGCCGTAGCTGAGCCAGGGGCCGTTGTCCGACGTGAAGATCACGAGCGTGTCGCGCTCTGCGCCCGTTCGTTTCAGCGCCGCCAAGAGCTGCCCCACAGAGTCGTCGAGCTCCTCGATCACATCGCCAAACGTGCCGCGCTTGGAACGGCCAATCCACTTCTTGCCGGGAGCCAGCGGGACGTGCGGCATGGCGTGGGCGAAGTAGAGAAAGAACGGCGTCTTCTGTTTTGCGTGCTTCTCGATAAAGCCCACGGCGCGATCTGTGTAGCGCTGCATGAGCGTGCCCATCTGCTCGATATTCTCGATGGTCTGCACGGGCTTTTCACCGTCCATAAGAGGCAGTGGCGGGTAGGCACGGGGCGTGTCCGGGTGATTGGGCCACATGTCGTTGGAGTACGGCAGTCCCAGCCACTCGTCGAAGCCGTGGCGGGTCGGGTTGAACTCCGGCAGGTGCCCCAAGTGCCACTTGCCCACCATCGCCGTCGCAAAGCCCTTCGCCTTCAGCACCTGCGGCAGGAGCGTCTCTTTGTCGCTAATCCCGATCTTCGCACCCGGTCCCAGCGCCCCCTGGATCCCCACTCGCCCCGAGTAGCACCCTGAGAGCAAGGCCGCCCGGCTCGCTGAGCACACCGGCTGCGCGACATAGAAGTCCGTAAAGCGCACGCCGTCGCGCGCCAGAGAGTCAATGTGGGGCGTCCGAATGTCTTTGGCCCCAAAGCAGCCCACATCGGCATACGCGAGATCGTCGGCGAAGATCAGAACGATATTCATGGGCGCATTTTACCTGAGGCCGCTACTCCACAGAGTGCGTGTTGTCGTCGTGCTCCCGGTCTAGTAGGTGGTAGGCGGGATCGACGGTGATATGACGGGGGGAGAACTCCGTTTCAAAGACAAGGGTCTGACGGGGCTGCTGGAGCGTGGCACGGAGCGTGACGGCATCCTCACCGGTCCAGAGTGTCGCAAAGACGATGTCATGAAGGGGGGCAGGAGTCTCGTTGCCCTGACCGTCGGAGAAGACTTTCTTGGCCGTCACGACTACCTCGGTGCGCCAGCGCTTCTTGCTGAGCTGCTTTTTCTTGACCGAGACGACTTTCAGATCACAGAGCGTGATCTTCTCAAAAAGCTCCGTGATCCGTGTTTTATGGGCGGGCAAGTTTACCTTGAGGTTCTCGACCAAGTTAGCTGCCGTGGGGTACGGCGGCTCTTTGAACGCCAGCACTTTTAAGTAGCTGCTGAGCACCTTGTCAAAGTGCTCCCCGGCGAGCCAGTGTAGCTCGTGGAAGGCGAGGCCACCTTTCTGGTAGCAGATATAGGGCTGACGGCGCGTGGAGATGAGGGGCTGCTCCTCCGTACGGTCCTGGCCACGGCCCTTCAAGTAGGCATCGGCGGCACGCTTATTGACTTCGCCGGCCTCGTTGCCCGCCTCGACCGCCACTCGGAGCGCGGTGTACTCGGCAAGCGACTCGGAGAGCACCTCGGAGCCGGGCAGGTTCGCTCCCGTGAGCTGGTGCGCCCACCACTGGTGCGCCACTTCATGCGCCGTGACATAGAACGGGGTGTCGAAGTCGTCTTTACCGACACTCAGCGTAAAGCCCCCCGCCTCAGAAAACGGGATTGTTCCCGCAAAAGCCTGGGCAGCGATACTTGCCCCCCGCGCGGGAAACTCGACAATCCGTAGCTCGGAGAAGGGATAGGGCGCGTACGTCTGGGAGCAGAACGCCAGCGCGTCCTTGGCACCGCTCAGCATGCGCTTGACATTCCAGGGGTGCCCGGCGTGGTAGTAGACCGTGATAGGCGTGCCTTTGTAAGTCGTTTTCTGTGTCGCGTACTTGCCCGAGACCACGGCCCAGAAGTAGCGGACAACATGGTTTGACTCGTAGCGGAAGCAGCGCCGTCCGTTTTCTTGCCACTCCCGAGTCAGCCTACCCGGCGCGAGTGCAAGCTGATCCGGCGCGGTTCGTACGGTCATCGCCAGCTGCACCCAGTCCGAGTCACCGCCGATATAGGTCTGGTAGCAGCCAATGCGCTCGGGAAGCTCTTTCCATGCGCCCAAGTTCTGCTTCTTACGCTCCGCCGCATCCGTCAGCTCCATCACGGACTGGTAGCCGATCCGAGGCGCAAGATTGGAGAGAAAGCTCCCATTGGCGGCGATATCGGTGCGCGGGCCACGGGCGGCAAAACCCGGTTTGTCCCAGGCGACCGTAAAGTCTAGGGTCATGGTCTGGCCGGGTGCAAGCGGCGTGGCGAGCTTCCAGACCTGCATCCCAAGGCGAGTGTCTTCTTGGATGCGAGTTGCAGGAGCCCCGAAGGTAATTTTCTGAGGGTCGAGCTCGTTGTCGTAGCTCAGGAGTAGCTCGGGGATGGGCTTGTCCGATTTATTTTTGAGCGTGTAGCGCCCCGAAATGCGAAACGTGCGCCGCTCCGGCCAGAGAGTCACATCCAGATCGGCAGCCGTCATCTTGGGCTGGGGCAGCTCTAGCCACTTCGCTCGATACGTCCGCTCGTAGTCCGCCCGCGCTTGACTCTGGCTATTCTCGTTCTGGAACCGATGAATGCCGTGGAAGTTATAGAGCAGCAGCCCCGTGCTCAGCGCACAAAGTACGGTCAGCAGTGCAACTCCGCCACGGTTCTGCGGGCGCTTGGGGAGGGCAAGGGCGAGCATCCAAAACGCCACCAAGAGCCAGTGCGCTCCCATCCCCAAAAGCTGCGTCTGGTAGGCGCTAAAGCCATCCAGATCGGAGTAGTAGGCATCGCCCAGTGTCCCTAAATCCAGCAGCGGGTGCTCCCAGCCCAGCGCGGTAAAGGCGGTGGGAACCAGCACGATCAGCACCACCACGAGGTGCCCGACAAACTTATTGGGGACGCGGTTGTGCACCAGAAACGCCAGCGCCGAGAAGCTAAAGAGCGAGACTCCCGTGATCCCAAAAATCCCCATCAGGTAGGCACTGCCCTCGGGAGCCACGCCTCCGGCGCGCTGCTGGAGCATCCCGATAACGGAGTAGAAAATCCCTGCCAAGATCAAGGAAAACTGGAGCGCCACAAAGCGCGCCAGCAGCGCTGCGGTGCGCGAGAGGGGCAGCGCCTCGACAATCGGGGCGACCCGCAGAATCCGATCCTGCCAGCAGAGCTCCCCCGCATAGATCGCCGCCACAAAGACAAAGAGCGCCCCGTACATGTCGCTCACTTCTTTGAGCACATGGCTATTGGTAGGCAGAAGGGGCGTCCCCGTGAAGCCCTCTTCTTTCGAGGCCAGCATCGCAAAGGCGATCAGCCCGAAGGCAAGAAAGAGCCAGTAAGGCCAGGCACAGAGGATGAAGCGGGTGTGGAAGCGCACCAAGTGCAGAAAGCTACGCCACGCCTGAGGCTGAGCATGGGGCTTAGGCACGACTCCCTGCGGCGGCGGCGTTCTATCCCCAGCGCTTCGGCGAGGAAGCTGCGGCGCGAGGGCGCGGAACCGAAACAGAAGCCCTCCCAGAGCCACCACTCCCAGCCCAATCCCCGACCAGAGGGCGCGGTTGAGAAGCAGCAAGCCATCGAGCGAGGGCAGCGAGGTGTTGGTCTGCGCCGGTGACCAGTAGCGTGTTTCCGTGGTTAAAAGCGCCATGCCATAGGGGTCGAGAATCGCCGCCGCCCCCCGGCTCCCGATGGCGGTGGCAAGCCCCGCCCCGATCAGATAGAGCACAAAGAGCCCCACTCCCATAGAGTACACGGCAAAGAGATTTCGAGTGAGTGCCCCGGCGACAAAGAAAAGCGCACTGGTGAGCAGTAGGTTGGGCAAGAGAAAAACGAAGTAGGAAAACGCATAGGGCGCGAGGCGAAACGGGCCGAGGTGGGTCGAGTCGCCCGGAATCACGGTTCCGATCCAGAACCCCAGAGGCAGTGCCAAAAACAGCACCCCGGTCAGGATAAAGCTGCCCAGATAGCGTCCGAAGAAATACTGCCAGGCTTTTAGGCGCGACGTGAAGAAGAACTCGTGCACTCGAAGTTCAAAGTCGCGCAGAATCCCGGTGCCCGCAATGGCGGCCACAATCGGCCCGGCGATCAGGCAGAACCCAGCGGCAAACTGCACCCCGCGCTGGCTGCTCATCACAGCGGCGGCCACGAAGAGGATGAAGAGAAACTGTCCCCAGGTGGCTCCCTGCCGTAGCCGTAGCATCAATTCCTGCTTTATAACGGTGAACATAGATTCCCTCCTCCCTCAGTCCCTCCTCCCCTAGCCCCCGGGTACCCTCTGGGTGCCCGGGGGCTAGGGGAGGAGGGCAGCCATCATTCCACGGTGACGTTTTTGCGCCTCGTAGAGCTCGCGCCAGATGTTGTATTTCGCGTCGTGGTAGGCGCGGGTGGCCGGGTTGGGCATGATCGTCTCGCCCGCGCGGCCCATCGCCGTCATCGCGTCGGTGACGCTGGCGTAGTCGCCTGAGGCGTGCGCGGCGAGAATGGCGGAGCCGAGCAGCACAGACTCGGGCTCTTTGCCCAGCGTGATGGACATTCCGCAGGCATCGGCGTGCTGCTGGAGCCAGAGCGAGTTTTTCGTGCCACCACCGGTCGCCACAATCTGCGAGATCGTAAAGCCTTGGACGTTGGCGGCCTCGATAATCGCGCGAGTACCGTAGGCCAGGGCCTGCACCGTGGCAACATAGAGCCGCGTGTCCTGCGCCAGAGATTTATCCAGCGAGAGTCCCTCGACCACGCCCCGCGCATGAGGATCGGCAAACGGTGAGCGATTGCCTAGGTGAAAGTCGAGGACATGAAGATGGCGCGTGAGATACGCAACATCCGCCAGCCCCTCGCTCGCGGCGAGCTTTAGGGCTTCTTGGTTAAGGAGGGCGTAGACCGTCGTGTCTTCGGACTCGGCTTGCGCCGCGAGGTTGCGAAAGGCGCTGGAGTCCTCGATGGTGTAGTCAATCAGCGCCCCCGCCGCGCTCTGTCCGCCCTCGGTGAGCCAGTAGCCGGGCACCATGGCGCCAAAGTACGGCCCCCAGACGCCTGGCACAAAGATCGGGTCTTTGGATGCCGCCATGTGGCAGTTGCTCGTCCCGCCGATCAGCGCAATCGAGCTTTCGAGGTCTGCGGCACCGAGCAAGCCCAGCCCGCCCGCGTGGGCATCTATAATTCCGACGGCAACAAAGCAGCTTGTGGTCAGGCCAAAGTGCGTGGCGGCTTCTGGAGTCAGCGGCCCGATGCGCTCCCCAATAGGCCGGATGGGGTTCTGCGTGATCCGTGGATCGTCGAGGCCCAGCGTGGCCAGAAAGCCCGTGTCCCAACGGCCTTCGTGGCCCAAGTACGTCCACTTGCAGACATTGGTGCAGAGCGAGCGCACGTCTTGGCCCGAGGCTTTGTAGGTCAGGAAGTCCGCTAGATCCAGAAACTTAGTCGCCGCAGCCCAAGTCTCGGGCAGGTTTTTCTTGAGCCACTGCAACTTCGGCGGCTCCATCTCGGGCGAGATCGCGCCACCGACGTACTTCAAGACCTCATGGCTCCCCGCGTTGATGGCATCGGTCTCCACAATCGCGCGGTGGTCCATCCAGACGATAATATTCTGCTCTGCACTGCCACTGGGGCTCACGGTCAGCGGCACATCGCCCTCGCCCAGCACGACCAGCGAGCAAGTCGCGTCAAAGCCGATCCCGACCACGCTCTCAGGAGCCACTTTGGCCTGCGCCAGCGCCCCCCGCACCGCAATTCCTACCGCACTCCAGATGTCGCCGCTGCTCTGCTCGACAAACTCGGGCTGGGGCCGCCACAGTTTGATCGGGTGGGTTGCCATGCCCTTTCGCGCTCCATCCACGACGGAGAAAACCCCCGCCCGCGCCGAGCCCGTCCCCACGTCCACCCCGACAACAAATCTTTCCTCAGTCATGGTAAGGATTTTACCCGGATTTTGTGATACGCTGACGCCGCTCCCGCCCTCTGGGGAAGTCCGGTGTGATTCCGGCACTGTCGCGCAACGGTAATTGAGCTTTATGCTCCGAGTCCGATCGCCAGCGGGGGCAAAGCGCCGTGGATTGAAATCCCGGCTCGTGAGGAAAAACCCACCTTCGTGGGTTGCAGTCCGCGCAGGCGGACTTATCTTCTCTAGCCGCGAATTCATTCGACGGTAACAAAATCCCTCGGCCTGCGCGAAACAGGCTAGAAAGAATACGTTTGTGACCTCGAATTCTCGTCGGTCAGCCTTTACGCTGATCGAGCTTCTTGTCGTCATCGCGATTATCGCGATTCTGGCGGCGATCCTCTTCCCCGTCTTTGCTCAGGCACGCAGCAAGGCCCGCCAGACCTCCTGCCTCTCCAATACCAAGCAGCTTGGCCTAGCGGCACTGATGTACTCCCAAGACTACGACTCGACCTTCCCGTTGTTTAGCTACGGCGACTCCAAGACCTACTGGGTCGGGGCGCGGGCAGGCTTCTCTGGGCCACTGGATAAAAAGCTCGGGCTGATCTTCCCGTATCTCAAGAGCGGTGAGATCCAGCGCTGCTCGGAGTACGCGGGCCTATCCAATCTAGGCGGCACGGGCTATGGCTACAGCGCAGTGCTCGCCAATGAGCAGTGGGTTAACACCGGCGGAAGCTGGGTGATGCAGCCTCAGCCCGCCACGGATGCGGCGATCACACGCCCTGCTGAGTGTCTGCTCTTTGCGGATTCAGGCAACCGCACGGATCCCGCCGCAACAGGCCCGGACACGATGAAAACCATCGCTACGGTGGCCGAGACCATCACGATTCAGCCGCCCAGCTCCTGGTGCTTCCCCGGCTACGGCTGTACGTCGTCGCTGGACTTTCGGCACCAAGGCTTTGGCAATATCGTCTTCTGTGACGGCCACGCAAAAGCCATTGCCCGCGCCGTGTTTGCCGCCAAGCTACCCGTCAGCGAGCAGCAGCCCGGCATCGTCTACCGTGGCGACTGGCTGATGGCGAAATAAGCTTCCCCCCTAGCCCCCGTTGGACGGGGGTTAGGGGGTAAAATGCCCTCATGCTCAAACGTGGCGTGTTCAAGACGCTCTTTCAATCTGTCGATGCTCTGGTGACTGGCAAGGGCCGCATTGATGACGAACTCTTTGATGAGTTCGAGGAGGCGCTCCTCGCGGCGGATCTCTCGCTTCGTACCACCGACCAGGTTCTGGAGCGCCTCAAGGGCATGGTGCGCGACCAGCGGATGTCCACGGCGCAAGAAGTCCAAGACGGTCTCAAGCTCGCGCTCACCGAGGCGCTCGGCGATCCAGGGGACACGAAGCTCAGAGTCGCGGAGAGCGGCCCGACACTCTATTTGATGGTGGGAGTGAACGGCGTCGGCAAGACCACGAGCCTCGGGAAGCTGGCCTATCGCGCGTCGAAAAAAGAGGGCAAGAAAGTGATTCTCGCGGCGGGCGACACGTTTCGCGCCGCCGCCGCCGAGCAGCTCGGGATCTGGGCGGAGCGCTCGGGAGCGGAGCTGATCCGCCAGAAAGAGAACGCCGACCCTGCCGCCGTGGTGCACGATGCGATTATCGCGGCCAAGGCGCGTGGAGCCGATCTGATTCTGGTAGACACCGCAGGGCGCTTGCACACAAAGCTCAATCTGATGGAGGAGCTACGCAAGATCGGGCGTATCTGCGAGAAAGAGCTGGGAAGAAAACCCGATGAAGTGCTACTGGCGCTGGACGCCACCACGGGTCAGAACGCGATTCCCCAGGCCAAGCAGTTCACCGAGGCCGTGGGCGTGACCGGGATTGTGCTGGCAAAACTCGATGGCACAGCGCGTGGAGGAATCGTGATTACGCTCCGACAAGAGCTAGGCGTCCCCGTGAAAATGGTCGGTGTCGGCGAGGGCGCAGAAGACATGCTCCCCTTCAACCCCGAGGTCTTTGTGGAGGCGATGCTGGGGTAGCCCCCCGCCCCCCAAGATTGGGGGAATATTTCATGGTATCCTAAAAGCCTATGTCTGCAAAACAATACAGCGCGGCTCCTGCGCTCACCATTGACCTTTCTAAGACCTACACGGCAACCATTGAAACCAACTTAGGCACAATGACGGCGGAGTTCTTCCCAGCGGATGCTCCTGTCACGGTCAACAACTTCGTCTTTCTGGCTCGCGAGGGCTACTACGATGGCGTGATCTTCCACCGCGTCATCAAGGGATTTATGATCCAGGGCGGCGACCCCACGGGAACAGGTCGTGGCGGTCCCGGCTACAAGTTCGCCGATGAGCCCGTGCGCCGCAAGTATCTTCGTGGCACGCTCGCGATGGCCAATGCGGGCCCTAACACCAACGGCAGCCAGTTCTTCGTGATGCACGCGGACTACCCCCTGCCGCCGAGCTACACGGTCTTTGGCAAGCTTACCGCAGGCGAGGAGGTTCTCGATGCTATTGCCACCACTCCCACGGGAGCCCAAGACCGACCCAATGCGCCAGTGACGATCCGCACGATTACCATCACGGAAGCGTAGAAAAACTTGGCAAAAGTTCTGGTCAGTGACCCGGTTGCGGCGGAGGGTGTTGCCATCCTCCGCCGTGCGGGGCTCGAAGTTGACGTTAAAACCGGCCTCTCCAGCGACGAGCTCAAAGAGATCATTGGGGAGTACGAGGGCCTTGCGGTTCGCTCGGAAACCAAGGTGACGGCGGAGATTCTCGAAGCCGCGCATAAGCTCAAGATCATTGGACGTGCGGGGGTCGGGGTGGACAATATTGATGTCGCTCGGGCAACAGAGAAAGGCGTCCTGGTCGTGAACTCGCCCGAGGGCAATACCATTGCCGCCGCTGAGCTCACCGTGGCGCTGTTTTTTGCCCTCTCGCGCAATGTCCCCCAAGCGCACGCCAGCATGAAAGCAGGCGAGTGGAAACGCAGCAAGTTTGTGGGAGTCGAGCTCTACGGCAAGACCGCAGGCGTGATCGGGCTGGGCAAGATCGGACGGGAAGTCGCCAAGCGGCTCAAAGCGCTGGAGATGCCGATTCTGGCCTACGACCCGTTTCTGGGCAAAGAGCAGGCCGATGCACTGGGCGTCCAGCTCGTGGACCTCGACACGCTCTACCGCAACGCGGACTTCATCACGGTGCATGTCCCCAAGACCAAAGAGACCACCGGCCTCATCTCCGATGCGCAGCTTGCGGTCATGAAAGACGGCGTCCGGCTGATCAATGTCGCCCGTGGCGGTATCTACGACGAAGCGGCGCTCTTGCGCGGGCTAGAGTCGGGCAAGCTCGGTGGCGCGGCGCTGGATGTCTGGAGCAACGAGCCCATCGCTCCCGACTATCCCCTCGCGCTACATCCTAAAGTGGTCGCCACACCGCACCTCGGCGCCTCAACCGAAGAGGCACAAGTGGGGGTTGCCGTGGACATCGCCGAGCAGATCGTCACCGTGCTCCAGGGGGGCAGTGCCCGCGCCGCCGTGAACATGCCGAGCCTTCCCGCCGAGATTCTACACCGCACCGCGCCGTATCTGACACTTGCGGAGAAGATGGGCAGCCTCAAGGCACAGCTCGCCCGTGGCTCCGTCACGGCAGTTGAAGTGCGCTACGAGGGCGAGTTCGACACGGCCCAGACGGTTCATCTGACACGCGCCGTGCTCAAGGGCCTGCTCACACCCGCGCTTGGGGAGTCGGTGAACTATGTCAATGCCCCAGCTCTCGCGGCCTCGCGTGGCGTCAAAGTCACCGAGTCGCGTGGCCCACGCGGCGATGAGTACGAGCGCCAGCTCACCGTGCTTGCCACGGATGACCGGGGCACGCATGGCGTCACCGGAACGATCTTTGGCAAGAGCGACCCGCACATTGTCTTTCTGGACACCTACCCCGTGGACTTCCGCGCCGACGGCCACCACATCATGGTTCGCAACCATGATAGGCCCGGTATGATCGGCAAGATCGGCACGATTCTAGGCGAGGGCGGGGTCAATATCGCCGGGATGTACGTGGGCCGCGATGAAAAAGACGGCACCGCCGTGATGGCACTCTCGGTAGACTCCGCTGCCTCCAACGAAGTCGCGGAGACCATCCGTAGCCTGGATGGGATTCTCTCGGTTCGCCAAGTGGTGCTGTAAGACCCTCCTCCCCTAACCCCTCCTCCCGATAACGGAAAGGAGGGGAACGCTCATGAAGGCTCGTAGCCGAAGAAGCCGCGCTCTTTGATGAGCTGAGCGACAGCGACAGGTACCATGCTCTCCCAGCTTGTGTCGCTCTCTCGAATACGCATCAAAACATCCCGTGAGAAGATAGGCAAGTACTCTTTGTTGTAGAAGTCAAGGCTCTGGACATGGTCATTTTCCACCATGTGCTCATAGAGGCTCTGTAGATGCGGGGCCACTTTCAGCTTCTCGACCGTGATTAAGTGGCGGCTGGACTTATCCATCAAGGGATAGATATAGAGCTTGAGGTCGTTTTTGAAGAGCCGCCCAAACGACTCCAGAATCCCACCTTCGAGATCCTCGTAGAACCGCTCATCAAAGAGATCCCGTAAGCTGGGCACGCCCATGGTAATGCCAATCGGCTGCTTGGTGTAGCGTCGCAGGTAGGTCGCGAGGCGGTGGTACTCGAAGTAGTTGGAGATAAGCACGGTGGCTCCCGTAGCCGCTAAGACATCAGCACGGGCCAGAAAGTCCGCGTGGTCGATCTCGCCGCTGGCCAGTAGGTTTTTCATGGTGATCTCAAAGAGAGTCACCACCTCGCTATCATCAGCGGCATTGTCCATAAACTGCTGGCGAGCGCACTGAATCATGTCCACGTTTACATGCGTCACCGGACGGAACGAGCCACGCTCTAGGAGAATACGCTTTTTGCGCAGAACCTCCGACGGCTGGAGCACCTCGCCGCTGGCAGAGAACAGCGCGGCATTGGAGAGCCCAAGCTGGACGAGTTTTAGGGCTATTAAGCGATGATCAACTCCCTCGAACGACGAACCACTGAACTTAACCATGTCCACTTCGATACGCGACACGGTCAGGCTATCTAAAAGCGAGCTCAGAATCGTGTCGGGGTCTGCGGTGCGCAGAAGTGCCGCGTGAATGAGATTGACCCCTACAATGCCAAGTGCCTCTTGCTGGCTCACGTGGTCTTTATCCAGCATACGGACATGAATGACAACCTGGCTGGGCTCACTCTGCCCCTCCGACTGAAACTTGATCCCCAGCCAGCCATGACACTCATTGGTACCGTGAAAGTTACGAGTCGCTACGGTATCCGAGAAAACAAAGAAATCCGTGTTCTCCCCACGTGCCAAGCCAAGACGCTCTAGGAGCAAGTTGTACTCGTAGTCGAGCATTGTCTGGAGTCGCTCGCGGGAAACGTAGCGCGGCGAGGGACCGTAGATCGCATCGCTGACCGTCATGTCGTAGGCAGAGATCGACTTGGCAATTGTCCCCGCAGCGCCACCCGCCTGGAAGAACCACCGAACCACTTCCTGACCCGCACCGATCTCCGCGAAAGTTCCATAGAGACGGGGGTTTAAGTTAACGGTCAGTGCCTTCTGCTGTGTATCGGCGGTGCGGCGGTCTATTTTTGACTCCATACAGATCTCCTAAGCAGGGGCAGTAGCTCCCTGGGTTCACGTGTATAGTGTCGGAGTTAAGTTTTGCCGCCTTGAGGGATTTGGAGAAGTCTAGTATTTCATGCAGGCGGCTCTGGCACGGAAACGGAGGAACAGCCAAAAAAACCACGCTCTTTAATCAGTGCCGCGACAGCCGTAGGAACCGCACTCTCCCAGCTAGAGTCTCCCTGCTCAATCTTACGGAGTACATCGCGGGAGAAGATATGCAAGAACTCGCGGTTGTAGAAGTCGAGGCTCTGGATATGGCCATTCTCCACTAAGTGCTCGTAGAGGCTCTGTAGATGCGGAGAGACTTTGAGCTTTGGCACCGTAATGAGCTGACGGCTGGACTTGTCCATGAGAGGATAGACAAAGAGCCGCAGATCGTTCTTGAAGAGCCGCCCAAACGACTCCAGAATCCCGCCCTCTAAGTCTTCGTAAAAGCGCTCCTCAAACAAATCTTTCAAGCTGGGAATCCCCATCGTGATCCCAATGGCGAGCTTGGTGTAGCGCCGCAAGTACGCTGCCAAGCGGTAGTACTCGAAGTAGTCGGAGATAAGCACGGTAGCTCCCGTAGCCGCTAAGACATCGGCGCGGGCCAGAAAGTCCGCGTAGTCAATCTCGCCGCTGGCCAGTAAGTTCTTCATGGTGATCTCAAAGAGCACCACCGTTTCTTCGTCGCCGCCCACGCTATCGTTAAACTGCTGCTTGGCACAGTGAATCATGTCGAGATTGACATGGGTCACGGGCCGGAACGAGCCACGCTCCACCAAGATACGCTTCTTGCGGAGCACCTCCGATGGCTGGAGCACCTCGCCATCGGCGGAGAAGAGCGCCGCGTTGGAGAGCTCTAGCTGCACGAGCTTTAGGGCCATCAGGCGGTGGTCAATTCCCTCGAACGCGGGACCACTGAACTTGACCATGTCCACTTCAATGCGCTCCGCGGTCAGGCTGTCGAGAAGTGCGCTGAGGATCAGATCGGGGTTATCAAAGTGGAGAAGCGCCCCATGGATCAGATTGACCCCCACAATGCCCAGTGCCTCTTGTTGGCTGATATTGTCCGTATCCAACATCCGAACGTGAATCACGACTTGGCTGGCCTCTAGCTCAAAGGGACGCTGGAACTTGACTCCTAGCCAGCCGTGGCAGTCGTTGGTGCCGGAGAAGTTTCTCGCCGCCACGGTATCAGCGAAGACAAAGAAGTCGGTGGTCGGGCCACGGAGTGGGCTGAGACGCTCGCGAAGAAGCGAGAACTCGTAGTCGAGCATTGTCTGGAGTCGCTCGCGGGAAACATAGCG
>JAPLCP010000158.1:55472-61229 GCA_026392155.1 Armatimonadota bacterium
CATAGCGTGGCGAGGGACCGTAGATCGCATCGCTGACCGTCATGTCGTAGGCAGAGATCGACTTGGCAATTGTCCCCGCAGCACCACCCGCCTGGAAGAACCACCGAACCACTTCCTGACCCGCACCGATCTCCGCGAAAGTTCCGTAAAGCCGCTCTGTAAGATTGATCTCCAGCGCCTTCTGCTGGGTCTTCTCCCCGCGTCGCGCCGTACTCTGATCCATGCCCTATCCTCCCAAAAACCCAAAGAAACAAAAACCCCCCGATGAACCATCATCGGGGGTCTTGCATTCGTATTTTACCCGACTTACTGGACGAATCCACCCACATCGGTAAAGATCGGCAGGTAGTCGCGCCAGACAGCGTGGCGGGTACCAGAGACATACTTATTGAGCGCGATATAGGGCGTGTAGCGCGGGCGGCGCGGCTGACGATTGAGCTTCATTCCACACTTCTCCAGCGGCTTGTCCCCCTTGCGCGTATTGCACTTGCGGCAGCAAGTCACCAGGTTCTCCCAGCTCATCGGGCCGCCGTTGTGCTTGGGCACGACGTGGTCGATCGTGAGATCCTTGGCAACGAGGCCGCAGTACTGGCACGTGTAGTTATCGCGTGCAAAAATACTCCGGCGTGAGAGCTTCAGCTCCGGTAGTGGCCGACGGACATGCTGGCGTAGCTTCACCACCGACGGATGCGCAATACTCCGGCCCTCAGCGGTAAACCATGCCTCTGCCTCACGTGCATCTTCCTCGCCACGCGTGTGCAAAATATCCGCCTTTCCTAGGTAGACCAGCACAATCGCCCGGCGGACGTTGCAGACATTCAGCGGCTCGTAATCGCTGTTTAAGACCAGAACCTCTTGCCCCATTTCGTAAAAACTCCTCTCGCGTTGAACAAACAAAAAAACCCGCTTGCTCACGATGAAGCAGACGGGTTTTAGAGGCGACAGACAACCGGGCACGTGTAGACCATGTGCCGATGCAGGCACAGGCCGTCCACCCCCGGTCTTAGATGCCTCTTAGACCCAACCTCTTGATGTCGGTAACGATACATGTAAGGGTATGATAACCTGTGACGATTCATCCGTCAAGGACTGATAAATAACCCATGACTTCTACGCCCTCTTGGAACCTCACCGACCTGTTCCAGAGCCCGGATGATCCCCGGCTCTTCGACACTCTCACCCTCGTCTCTGACCAAGCCCTAGACTTTGCCACGCGCTACCAGGGTAAGATCGCCACGCTCACGGCAGCCGTTCTTGCCGAAGCCCTTGCGATGTATGAGCGCCTCCATCAAGAAGGGAGCAAGCCTGCAACGTATGCGGGCCTTCGCTTCGCCGCGGACACTGCCCCCGAAAACGGGGCACAGGTTCAGAAGCTACGCGAGAAGACCACCACCGCGCTCTTGCCCACTCTCTTCTTCCCTATCGAACTGGCACGCCTAGATGGTAAACAACTCGAGACTTTGGCCGCTGCCCCCGAGCTCGCCAACTGGCGTCGCTACTTACTCCATGTCGCACAAACCGCCCCGTTCTCTCTCTCGGAGCCAGAAGAAAAAATCCTCGCACAGAAAGCCAACACGGGCGATCGGGCCTGGGTACGGCTCTTCCAGGAGCTGCTCGCAAGCCTGCGTTTTGACCTCGAGGGCAAGAGCCTCAGCCTCTCGGAGGTCTCGACATTTCAGTACCATACCGACCGCGAGCAGCGCCGCCAGAGCGCAGAAGCTCTCACCCAGGGGCTACGCCCCCACCTGCGCACCCTCACCTATATCTACAACACGCTGGTTCAAGACAAGGCGCTGGAAGATGGACTGCGCGGCTATACGTTCCCGGAGCAAGCACGACATCTCAGCAACGAGCTGACTCCCGAGATTGTGGCCGCCGTGACCGACACCGCCGAGGCAGGCTACCCCACCGTCGGGCGCTACTACAAGGCAAAACAAAAGCTCCTCGGGCTGGACTCTCTCACCCACTACGACCGCTACGCCCCGCTCCACACCGACGCGCCCAGTGTCCTCGCCGCCTTCGCCCGTTTTGAGCCCTCCTACGCCGCTGCGGGTCAGGCGTTCTTTGACGGCGGCTGGATTGATGCCGCGCCGCGCCAAGGCAAGCAGGGCGGCGCGTTTTGCTCCTACACCACCCCGGATCTGCATCCCTATCTTTTCCAGAGCTACCTGAACCGCGCCTCCGATAAAAACACGCTGGCGCACGAGCTCGGACATGGCATCCACTCATCGCTCTCTCGGGGCCAGAGCTTCTTGAACTTCCACGGCACTCTCCCGATGGCGGAAGTGGCCTCGACTTTTGCGGAGCTTCTGGTCTTTGAGCAAGAACAAGAGCGCACCACGGGCGCAGCACGTCGGGCGCTCTTTGGGCGCGTGCTAGAAGACTCGTTCTCCACCATCCACCGCCAGACCGCGATGTATCGGTTTGAGCAAGCCGTCCACGCCGAGCGCAAGCAAGGCGAGCTCCCCACCGAGCGAATCAGTGCTCTCTGGCAGGAGAAGATGAGCGCCATGTTTGCCGGTGCCGTCACGCTGGGAGACGACCATGCGCTCTGGTGGAGCTACATTCCCCATTTTATCGGGACGCCGTTCTATGTCTATGCTTACAGCTTTGGTAAGATGCTGGCCCTGGCGCTGTACTACCGCTACCAGCAAGAAGGGGCTCCGTTTGCCCAGAAGTATGTCGCGATGCTCTCGCAAGGCGGCTCCCAGTTCCCCACCGAGCTGGTCGCGCCGCTGGGAGTAGATCTGAGTGACCCGGGCTTCTGGCAAGGGGCGCTGGAGATCCTAGAGAGCTGGGTGACGGAGTTCGAGAAAACCCCGTAGAATTTCGGTTTTTAGGAAGGCAACCCCATGCGGCACAGGGCTTGCATCTTTTCGCATTGCACGAGAAACACCTTGAGATTTACCCGGCAGGACGAAAGTCAATCTGCCGGGCTTTTTTTTGGTTTTTTCTCTACGGTGTCCAGCTCTCACTGGGCTCCAAAGACGCGCAGACTTGCGCCAGTAGCTCGGCGCAGGCATCGGCATCGGAGAGCGAGATGATCTCACAGGGGGTGTGCATGTAGCGCAGGGGCACCTCGACCAGCCCGGTGCAGACTCCCGCCATCGAGATCTGCATGGCGTTGGCATCGGTGCCCGTCCCACCGGGCGTGGCTTGAACCTGCACCGGAATCGCGGCTTTCCCGGCCACGTCCACGATGCGATCCGCGAGCTTGCGGTTGGCATTGGCTCCGCGCAAGACGCCCGGCCCGCCGCCCAGCTTCATCGGGCTAACCTTGCGCTTGTCCATCGAAGGAAAGTCGGTAGCAAATGTCACGTCCACCGCGATCCCGATATCGGGCCTCACCCCGTGCGTCGCCGCGTGTGCGCCGCGCAGCCCGATCTCTTCTTGAACCGTCGCAACCGCAAAAACAGCGGCTTTTGGGTTGAGCGCTTTCACGCGCCGCAGCGCCTCGGCGACAACCCACGCCCCAACCCGATTGTCCATGGCGCGGCCCGCGACTCGATCGCCGATCAGCGGCTGCCAGCCATCGGCATAGACCGCGGGGTCGCCGATCTGCACGCCGGCATCCAGCACCTCTTGCTTGTTGGTCACGCCCAGATCAATCCAGAGGTCTTCCAGCTCCGGCTTCTTGCCACGCTCCTCAACCGTCAGCAGGTGAATGGGCTTCTTCCCAATCACGCCATGCACGGGGCCTTTTCGGGTCTGCACCACCACGCGCTGACCGACCAAGTTGGCCAGGTCATGGCCGCCAATCGTGCGGAAGTAGCAAAAGCCTTCGTCGTTGATGTAGTGGATCAGAAACCCAATCTCATCAATATGCCCCGCCAGCATCACCCGAGGGCTTCCCGTGGGATTAACCGCCGCGATCACGCTTCCCAGCGGATCGGTGGTCACTTCATCGGCAAATGCGGAGACATAGTCACGAAAGTTCTGAGCATTGGGCTCTTCAAACCCGGAGGGCGAGGGGGTTGTAATCATTCGCTCTAAGAAAGCGAGCGCATCGGTAGAAATCATAATTGGCACCATTTTACCTGAAAGTCCGTCATTTGAACGCTCGTTCCGTTAAAGGAGGTGGCGGTGGCAAAGGCGCTGGACTCGTTTTTCTGTGAGTGGTAGAATCCTGTGTGCCTAAGCCGTTCGATGCTGCCACCAAGTTTCTTACCGAAGCGCAGCCCGATGACTGGGTATCCTTGTTCGCATTGCCCATAGGACAGACTCAGGTTCTGGATGCCGATCTGTCTACGGTAACGGCGGCTGCGGATCGCGTGTTCCGCGTGGGAGCCAAGGAGCCTTACCTGCTCCATCTGGAGTTTCAAGGCAATGTGGACACAGAGTTTGCCCTTCGGAGCCTGCTCTACAACGCCGGGCTTCGGGCTCGTTATAAGCTGCCTGTCAAGACCGCCGTGGTCTTGTTGCGTCCCTTTCACGGACACCAGCACTTAAAAGGAGAGGCGCTCTGGCACGATCCTGAGGAGCTGGCGATTGCGTTTCACTATCGTATGATTCGCATCTGGCAGATGCCTGTTCAGAGGCTCCTTCAAGCGGGACTGTCTCTCTTGCCGCTGGCTCCGGTCGCGCGGGTTCGCAAGAGCCAGCTTCCCGGTATTCTGGCCGTTCTGCGCGAGCGTCTGGACCAAGAGGCATCGCCAGAGCTTGCCGCATCGCTCTGGACGGCGACGTATGTGCTTTTGGGTCTTCGTTACCCGCGAGTTGAGGTGGAGGAACTGATGAGTCGTGATGTTTTAGAGCTACTAAACAGCCAACTGCTGGAGCAATCGCAAACCTACCGTGGTTTCGTCGAGGAAATAGAAAGCCGTGTCGAAAGTCGTGTCGAGCTTCGCCATGCCCGAACCACTCTTCTGCGCCTGGGCCGCAAACGCCTCGGTGAGCCCTCGGCGGCGCAGCTTGAGCAGGTAGAAGCGCTTCAGGACAAAGAACACCTCGAAGCCCTGGCAGAGCGCCTGCTCGAAGTCGAGACTTGGGAAGAGCTTCTTACGCCCTAGCGGAAGCCCCCTACCAATGGCCTCTACCGCTCGCTCTCGCCTGGGGGAAATCCGAACTTCAAGACGGTACAGGCGACGCTCAACACGATCGGGATGGACTTTGCAATTGTCCCCAAGAAAGCGGCATAGACAGCGCAACGACGCGTGGGAGAGCCGCTCGCCGCGCAGCTAGAGTAGGTAGAAGCGCTTCAATACAAAGAGCAACTCGAAGCCTTGGCAGAGTCACTTCTGGAAGCCGAGACCTGGGAAGAGCTACTGGAGGCGTGGTTCACGCATAAACGTACAGCGCTGAATCACAAAAAGAAGAGAGCACATCACATGAAAGCTGAATGGTTCGTCCTGTTAAATATTG
Source organism: Armatimonadota bacterium (assembly GCA_026392155.1). Taxonomy (GTDB): domain Bacteria; phylum Armatimonadota; class Armatimonadia; order Armatimonadales; family Armatimonadaceae; genus Armatimonas. The sequence goes on from JAPLCP010000158.1 coordinate 60,834, forward strand.
ACAAGAAGCTATTATCACTATCAACATAAATCACAATAATGTTAATCCCTTCAACATAGAGTGACCTAAACACACTACAAAAAACATCAAAAATATTTAAAAAAGATTTCATATCGCTTTTCATTAACTCAGAAGCGTCTTTCCAAACAAGGCAATGTTTTTTGGTTCCATCAGTAAATCCTTCCCACAAATTATCAGCTAGAGCATCCCAAGAACCTCTCGCAGGTGTCCTGTCTTTTGGCATTGGTAGTATCATGCCGATTTCACTAAAAAGATCATCCTTGCTTTTTATATCAACACCCTCTAAAACATAAATTTCATACCCTTCCGCCATCAAAAACGACATCAAATAACCATATTCATCCTTTTTTACACAATTAAACAATTCAAAATCCA
>JAPLCP010000075.1 GCA_026392155.1 Armatimonadota bacterium
AAGGGAAGGAAACTGAGGTGCTCTTGCCGGTAGGCTAACCTGCTGTCGAAGCGCTTTGGGAGGCGAAGCTCGGGAGCTTCGCGGGCGGCTTTGCCGCCGGGGAGAGGGAAACGACTTTTACACCAAAATTTGGACTTGACATTCGTGAGACGGTTCGCAAGTAATATTTTAAAAAACAAAAATATAAAAGAAGGTAAAATGCATCGTGAAGGGAAGCGTCTGAGGATGGCTAAGGCCCGACGAAAAGCTGCTGTTGAGCCTGCCGCTAGAGGGGAAAGATTTTGCGAGAGCTGCTACCCGACGAGTGGTGGGGGAAGCAAGCCGCCCCGTTCACAGGGCGGTAAAATAAAATCCGTGGGACGACGTATCAGACCCGGAAGCAGATGCTTCCGAAACTCGAGAAGAGACGTCTGAAACGCAAGAAGATGCTCGGGATGTGGGAGAAGATGAATAAGATGCCCACCACGACAATCAAAATTCTCAAGACGACGCTTGGGATCTAGGAGCAGATCATGGACGAGACAAAGCAGACGACGGGAGCAGCGGTGCCCACAGCCACAAAAAAGAAGAAGACGTTCGCGGAGCAAGACCAGGAGCAGATGAACCTGGTTGGGGAGGTGGATAAGTGCATCCGTACACTGGAGCAGAGCGCGGAAGCGCTCACCCTGGTTGCCAAGCGCGATGTCACACTCACCACCCTCGCCGAGGGGAAAGCGTGGATCGCCGCCTACCAGGCGAGCTTCACCGTGCGAGAGCAGAAGCTCGGCGCAATTACCGAAAAAACGGCCCTTGTCAGTAGCGGCTGGGAGGGTATCAAAGACGGCCTGACAGAGTTTCGTGAGACCGTGCGCCTCGCCTTTCCTAAGGATAAAGCCGCACAGCAAGCGCTCGGGGCCACGGGCAAGGTGCCGCAAGACCAGGAGAAGTTTCTGATTCTGGTGCGTGCCTGCGCCGCCACTGCCAAGACACCGGGCTACGCCGAGAAGCTCGTCCAAAAAGGCTACGATAGCGATGCCTTTGAGAACCTTGTCGAGGACTTTGCCAGCAATCGCGCTGCACTTGCCGCAACCAACCAGAGCGCTCAGGGAGCCACGGCCCAGCGCACGGCAGACTTCAAGGCGGTTCAGAGTTGGTCACAGAGCTTCTACCGTGCCCTCAAGCTTGCTCTCAAAAACCGCCCCGACTTGCTAGGGCCGCTGGGACTGTGAGAGGCTGCCCCCTCGCCCCCACAAGTGGGGGAACTATAAGGAAATTCCTCGTATCTCCCCCATTTATGGGGGCGGGGGGGCCGGGGGCTGGGGAGCGATGACCTTCACCAAAATGCAGGCGGTCGGCAACGACTTTGTGGTCATTGAGGAGCCAGACAGTTCACAAAATCTTGACCTCGCTGCTCTTGCGATCACGGTTTGTGACCGGCGCTTCGGAATCGGTGCCGACGGCCTGCTGACGTATACGGCAACCCAGACGGGACTCACGTTTCGTATTTTTAATGCGGATGGGAGCGAGGACACGATGTGTGGCAATGGCCTACGCTGCGTCGTCATGCTCGCGGCCCTGCGGGGGCAAGTGCCGTCGCAAGGGATAGCGCAGACTCCCTCGGGCGACATTCCCTACGTGCTCGAAAAGGGCGAAGTGACCCTCACACTGCCCCCGCCGCGCTTCTGGGACGTGAGCGTCCCGGGGGGAAGCACGGTAGATACGGGGTCGCTTCATACCGTGCTCTGGCCAACATCGCTACCAGACGATGCCGCGTTTTTTACCGACTCGCCGCTTCTTGAAAGCGCTCCTTGCTTCCCTGAGAAAACCAGCGTGATGTGGACACAAGTCGCGGGAAAGAGTCAGCTTTCGCTTCGCATCTGGGAGCGTGGTGTGGGCGAGACGCTCGGGTGCGGAACCGGAGCCTGCGCCGCTGCTGTGGTGGCAATCTCTGAAGGCAAAGTTTCGCCACAAGAGCCCGTTCATGTTACCTCCAAAGGGGGCACGCTCACGATTACTTGGGACGGATACGAAGGCTCCCCGATCTTGCTCACGGGCCCGGCCCAGACGGTTTTCTCGGGTACACTCTAGCAGTGGATCTAGATGCCCTTCGCCTCTTCGTAGACCTTGCAGAAACCGGATCGTTCTCCAAGACTGCCGGGAAGCACTTTGTCTCCCAGTCGGCAGTGAGCCAGCGGGTACGTGCTCTGGAAAAAGAGCTGGGCCACCGGTTGGTCGAGCGCGGCAAGGGACGCCCCGGTGCGCACTTCACCGAGGCAGGGGAGCGCACCTTGGCCTATGCTCGTGAGATTCTGGGCCGTGCCGAGAGCATGCGCCGGGAGCTGGCGGACCTGGGAAGCGAGATCGGCGGAGCGCTCAATGTCGCGACCGTCTACTCGATTGGCCTTCATGCACTCACGCCCGCCGTCACCACGTTCCTGCGCCAGTACCCGCAAGTCAATCTGCACCTTGAGTATCTCCGCACGGACCGGGTCTATGAAGCCCTCCAAGCCGGTGCCATTGACTGCGGCATTGTCGCCTGTCCCAAAGAGCGCCCCGGAATCACCGTCCAGCTCCTCCCCGTCGAGAACATGGTCGTCGCCCTTCGTCCCGATCATCCGCTGGCAGTGCAAGAAACGATTCCAGCGACGGCGCTTCATGGTCTCGCTTTTGTCGCGTTTGCCCCGGACATTCCCACCCGCGATCTCATAGACAGCTATCTTGAGGGGCACGGTGTCACGGTGCGCATCACCCAGGCATTTGACAATATCGAGACCATTAAGCGCGTCGTCGAGATAGGGCTGGGTGTCAGCATCCTCCCTGAGCCCACCGTAGAGCGAGAAGTCCACGATGGAACCCTCGTGACACGCCCTTTGGAAGGCTCCGCGCTTACCCGTCCCACGGGCGTTCTCTTGCCAAAAGGCCGTACCCCCACCCGCGCTCTAGAGCGCTTCTTAGCCGTGCTGACTCCTAATCCCTCCTCCCCCTAACCCCGGGTACCCTCTGGGTGCCCGGGGGCAGGGGGAGGAGGGTAGTAACGCGGAACACGGCTATTGAGTAGCGTCGTGGGCTCGTGGGGTGTTGTCTCCGCCCACTGGGAGACCTCTAGCGCCGTAATGCCGTCCCCAATCAGCGTCACCATATCCCCCACAGCCACACCGGGAACCTCGGTGACATCCACCTGGCACTGGTCCATCGAGACGCGGCCCACGATCAGGCAGCGCTGGCCATGAACGCTCACAAAGCCACGGTTGCCCAGCCGCCGCAGCCAGCCGTCGCCGTAGCCCGCTGGAATCGTCGCAATCACCGAGTCGCGGGCGAGAGTGTGGGTTCGCCCATAGCCGACCGTCGCGCCTGCGGGAAGCGCCTTCACCAGAGTCAGCCGGGCCTTGAGGGTTAGCGCGGGCAAGACAGGGCACTCAGCGAGTGCCCCGATATAGGGCTCAATCCCATAGAGAATTGCTCCCGCACGACTAAACCCACCATTCCCAAGACGTAAGAGGCCAGGAGAGTTACAGACAGAAATCTCCCCTTCCAGATCGCGTGTTACGCCTTTGAAAAAGTGGAGTTGTACCTCCGTAGGGAGCAAGTCATCTTCGTCCGCCGAGGAAAGATGAGTCGCCACTCCCGCAATCTCGATCTGTGGTGGGCAGCTCTCACGCAGGTGACAGAATGCACGGTAGTCCAGCCCCTCCCGGCCCATTCCGGTATCGAGCACCAGAAAGCACTTGGCAGGGAGCGGAGCGGCTTGAGCTGCCTGAGCAAAGGCGGCGAAGAACTCAGGGCTGGAGATAAAGGGAGTGAGAGCGGCGCGGACGCAGTCATCGGCCTCGTCGGGAAGCAGTGCACTGAGCGGGTAGATCGCCTGTGAAATCCCCGCCTTGCGCAGGCTCAGTGCCTCATCGAGTGTCGCCACACAGAGTCGTGATGCGCCTGCTGCAACACAGGCACGGGCGATGGGAACCAGGCCATGGCCGTAGGCATTGGCCTTGACCACTGCGGCCACATCGCCGTAGCGCGCACTCAGGAGACGAAAATTATGGGCGATGGCCTCCAGAGAGACCTCCGCCCAGACACGATTTTGCACGCGAGTATGATACCCGCTCCGTGGGGAGGAGGGAAAATTGCTACTTCTTCGCCACTGCCACTGGCTTTCGGCGAGCGGGTGCCTTGGAGACCTTGGTACTTTCGGGGCGGTCTTGCTCCACATAGACTGCGAGCGCGTTGGTGAGCTTGCGCCCCGGAGCTACCAGTACCTTGCCATCGAGATACAGCCCCGTGGACGAGCCCCCGTCGTAGTTCAGCGCTTCCACAGCCCCCACGGACTTGAAAATCTGCGCCCACTCGGTCAGGCTCACGGGGGACTTTGTGGCAGCCAAAATCAGGTCGCCGTTGGGCATGATGCCCACCCCCGCACGAGGATCTGGTTTCTCTAAGAGCGGGCTAAAGCCCGACTTTCGGGGATTTATCATGACCTCTCCTTCCGCAAGAAGCCGAATCCCTCCCGCTAAAACAATCTCGCTCTTACCCCAGTCGGTATGGCGGTCAATACCATCGTTGGCACGAATATCTGCCACCCAGCCCTCACCATCTCTTACCCGTCGCAAGCAGAGCGCCGAGCCCCGTCCACCAAAGTGCAGGAGCTTCTTTCCAATCATGATATCGCCCATGGGCTGAAGGCTCTTCGTGTCGAAAAACGCCCCCGTGAGCACTACTTTGGCTCCCCGGTTTGCCATCGAGGCAAGGCTTTCCGAGCTCCCCACTCCTCCTTTTGCAATCATCGGCTGAACCAAAACGCTATCCGAATCTAAGCTGACCCGCACCAAGTGAACCGTCTTCCCTCCAAAGACGCGCGTCTGGAGCCGTACCAGCGCGGCTGCCGAGGCAGAGTTTGCAAGGGTGGCGAGGCCCGCCAGCGCAAACAGTGTTTGTGTAATCTTGCCCATGCACCAATATTCGGGGTTGTCGAGAGACCAATCTACCGCGCTTATACGGGTATTAATCCTGCATTGAATACCAGTTTTAGTATAAAAACACCTCTTTTCACGTATGAATACGGTGTTTACAAAGATAAATGATCAAAATAGTGAAGTGTGAAGGAACCACTTTACTTATCACAGACTCTGGTAAAATAGAGGAGCATGTACCAAAATAGCCAGCAATCGCCCCAGATGCCCAAGCTCAGCTCACGGGATACGCCCGTCACCTTGGTGCTCATTATGGCCAATGTCCTCACCTTCCTGCTCATTCACTTTGGCCAAGGGCGCTGGCTCGTTCCGGGGATGGCACTGACCCCTGAGAGCCTCCGCCACCCCTGGACAGTCCTCACCTGGCCCTTAATTGGCCTGTACCGCCCCTTTGGGCTTCTCTGTCTCTCGCTCTGGACATGGACGATCGGCGGAAGCATGGAGCGCTCGTGGGGCACGGAGCGCCTGCTGAAGTTTGTTCTCGCCACGACGGTTCTGACGTCTGTGACCGTGCTCCCGATGCTTGTCTGGGGCTCAGCAGGGATCTTTGGAGGTCTTGGGATTGCCATCGCTCCCCTCACGGTTGCCTGGTGCTGGCTCAACCGACAGCAGACCATTCTCTTTAGCTTTATCTTTCCCGTCCCCGCACTCGCCATCGCCGCGATCACAGCGGGCATGGCCTACTTTGAGACCTCGCAGTCTCTCGGAAACCCCTGGACGGGATTTGTCGGGCTCAGCGGCTGCGCGGCGGCCTGGTGGTGGGTGCGCGGCGGGCGTGAGTGGAGCGAGGCGCGCTTCGGAAAGAAGAAGAAAGATGCGCCTAATCTTCGGTTTGCGGATCTTGATAAAGACATCCGTGGCAGCAAGCAACCACGCAGTAACCCGCTCCAGAAAGCTCGCGACGAGCGCAAGCGAAAAGAGCGCGATGATAAGATCGCGGAGATGTTCCGCAACTCTGGTTTTAAGGATGACGACTAGATGGGGTTGACGCGACGTTTGGCGGCGGTGGCAGGGACGATGGCGGCGGCATTTCTGGGGCGCAAGGCACGGCAGCGCATTATCCCCCTACTGGAAGTGGCAGTGACGCCCGTCGCGCTAGGGGCAGCGGTCTCGGCGGGCGCAATGGCGCTCTTTTTCAATATCGCCGACGACATTCGGGGCCAAGATGGGGTGTGGCGCTTCGACCACGATGGCCTCAATCTAGCGAAGTCGCTGCGAACTCCCAACCGAACCGCGATCATGCGTACAGTCTCGGATCTGGCTCGTCCCGATATCATGTCGGCGCTTGGGGCGGCGAGCATGATGATCGCCTGGCGTAGCAAGAAATGGCGCAATGAAGCGGTGCTCATGGCCGTGGTGCTCTCGGGCGGCGGGGCGATCATTGGGACGATCAAGTACCGCGTCGGGCGACAGCGCCCCAGCCTGATAGAAGCTCTCGCCACCGAAGAAACGTTTAGTTTCCCATCCGGGCACTCGTTTATCTCACTTTGCTTCTACGGCACTCTCGCTTACTGGTGGATGAAGGGCAAGCCTCTTAAACAGCGTATCGGAATTGGGATCCTGGCGACCAAGTTTATCGCGCTCATCGGGGCCAGCCGCGTCTATCTGGGTGTCCACTACCCCAGCGATGTCCTGGCAGGCTACGCCGCCGCCTTTCCCTGGCTCACGGCCTGCCTGGTGGGCTACGAAAACTACGAGCGCCGCGTCGCACTATTGGAGTAGTATCGCAAGTGCTAAAGACGCGCCTCACCCACCCCGAGATTCTCCACGCCCTTGCGATGGCAGGACACCGCGCCAAAGTTCTGATTACGGACGGGAACTACCCCCACAGCACGAAGTCCAACCCCCGCGCGGCGCGGGTCTTTCTGAACCTCGCCCCTGGCACCGTGAAGGTGACAGAGGTACTGGAAGCCCTCACCCACACGATTCCTATCGAGAGCGCAGAAGTCATGCAGTCTGAAGACGGCAAAGAGCCCCCGATCTGGGCCGAGTTTCGCGCCCTGCTCCCTGGTATCGTCCTCACCGAGCGCCCCCTCCCCGAGTTCTACAAAGCCGCCCTGCTCCCCGATATCGCCCTTGTGATCGCCACGGGTGAGCAGCAGCCCTATGCGAATCTCCTGCTCACCATCGGTGTGATCTGGCCCAACGATGCTGCCCATGACAAAGCTGCGATAATTCAGTCCACGTAGATAAACTCATTGGTGAGCATCAGCGCCTGGGCGTAGCGCTCCCACTTGCTGAGCGGGGCAGCGGCGGCGGGCGGCGGGCCACCAAAATCCGCCTCGGCCTTCCAGGCTTGCCGCTTGCTTCCTACCACTTTAGCGCCCGTAACATTCACCGAGGGAGCCCAGGCAAAGGAGTCTGTGTTCTCATTGGCACGACAGTCCACGACAAAGTCCAGCGTATCGCCCACCTTGACCGCAATCGTGTTTACCTTCGTCTCCGCCAGGCTCTTCTGCGCTACCCACTCGCCGAGAACACCGCTGCGTGAGTGCACCACACGCCCTCGAACGCCATCGCCAACGGTACCAGGGTGGTTCAGTGTCCCTGATACCCGGACGGTTCCTTCAAGAGGGCTCACCCAGCGGCGGATGACCATGTGCTTCGGATCGCCGGGATGCCCCCCGTCGCGACTGAGCATCGGCCAGCCATGCACCGGGTCAGGCAGGACAGAGCCCACACGCCACTGGGCATCTACAAAAGCTTTGAACTCATTAAAGACACTTGTCTTGCCTGTGGTATCGTCCACGAAACCCCAGCCATAGCGCCACGTGGGGCCGTTTTGGGTCTCAGGCTTTAGCGCCGCTTTATCTGGCGCGACAAGGTAGTTTAGTGCCAGGTTCAGCTCGTCTTTGCTCGGCGCACGCTCAAAGAGCCGCTGATACAGCGCGACCACTTTCTCCGTATCGTCTTTACCCGTGATTCCCTTGGCAAGTGCCTTCGCCTGATCGGCGGCAAGCGGGGAGTTCATCAGGAAGAGCGCCTGTTGCGGCACAATGGTCTTGAAGCGCTGAGGACTTGTCGCATCGGGAGTCGCAAAATCGAGGGTCTTGAAGATTCCGGGGAGGTTCTGGCGCTCGATAAAGCCGTAGACCGCGCGGCGCTTAGTATAGTTGCCCATCCAGAGCTCCTCACTCTTGCCGCCCATCTTGCTTGTGTCCAGCGTTCCTGCCGCTTGAAGCAGGCTATCGCGGAGCTGCTCCAGCTCCAGTCGCCGACGGTTCTGTCGTCCGTAGAGGCGGTTTTCTGGGTCTTTTAAAAACACGGCCTCGGTGGTATCGCTACTCTGCATCCAGGTCGCCGAAAGAAGCATGCGGCGCTGGAGTTTCTTGAGGCTCCAGCCATCTTCCATCAGAGTAGCGGCCAGCCAGTCGAGAAGCTCGGGGTGCGTGGGCTTTTCTCCCTGTCGCCCAAAGTCCGAGGGCGTGCGCACGATCCCCGTACCAAAGTGCAGGAGCCAGAGCCGGTTGGCGATCACACGAGCCGTTAGTGGGTTTTTCTTATCCGTGATCGCCTTGGCAAGCTCTAGCCGTCCCCCCGTGGGGAACTCCGGCTGGGCCTCACCAGCAACACAGGTTAAGAACCGGCGGGGGGCGGGATCGCCGGGACTGCCGGGGTTGCCGCGCTTGAAGACGGCTCCAGGACGTGGAGCTCCCTCGGTCATGGCATGGGCAAACTCTGGCGTGGGTGGGTAGCTCTTCTTAAGCTCCTCCATACTCTTGTCAAGCTCTGCCAGTCGGTCGCGCCTTGCGGGCTCAAAGCTGGGCAGAAGCTCCCCACGCTGCTTATCGTTGGGCTGCTCGTTCTCCCGAAAGCCCTGAAGAACCTTCTGAAGCTCTGGAGTCGCCGTCTTTGCCTTTACCGTCTCCCGCAAGCGCCGCACTTCGCTGCGGATCAGCTCCTCACGCTCATTCTTGGCCGCCTGGAACTTGCCATCATGCGCCTCATAGGGCTCACGGATCTCTTTCTTGGAGATAACGGGCTGGTTCTCGCTACTCGAGGCAAAGATCGCGTAGAGACCGTAGTAGTCTTTTGTCGGGATCGGGTCGAACTTATGGTCGTGGCAGCGGGCACAGGCCACGGTCATCGCCTGCATCCCCCGCATCGTGACATCAATCCGGTCATCGAGAATGTCGTGGAGATTGTTGATAAAGCGCCGCCCGAGCGTTAGGTAGCCCAGCGCAGAGAGATGGCGACGATCTTCCCCGAGTTCCATCCGGTCGGCGGCGAGCTGGTAGGTAAGAAACTGATCGTAGGGCATATCATCATTGAATGCCTGGATCAACCAGTCCCGGTACGTGTAGGCATGGTAGTAGTTGCGATCTTCATTAAAGACATAGCCCTTGGTATCGGAGTAGCGGGCGATGTCCATCCAGAAGCGTGCCATCCGCTCCCCATAGCGGGGTGAGGCCAGGAGCTTATCCACCACTTTGGGCCAGGCATCCGGCGACTTATCCGCCACAAACGCTGCAGTCTCCTGCGCACTTGGCGGCAGGCCCGTCAGCTCATAGCTCGCTCGCCGCAGCAGCGTCCGACGATCCGCAAAGGCGGCGGGCTTGAGCTTGGCGGCCTCCAGCCTAGCAAGAATAAAGTTATCCAGACTGCTGCGCGGCCAAGCCTTGAGCGCTATCGTCGGTGGAGCCGGCTTCTTGATAGGCTCCAGCGACCACAGCTTGCCTCCCACTATGCCCTTCAGTTCGGGCCACGGTGCGCCTGCCTTCGCCCAGCTCTCCAGCGCGGCGATTTTCTCCGGGGCCAGAGCCGCATTTCCCTGCGGCATCCGGGGCTTTCCCCCCTCGCCTTTGACGCGTTTCACAATCTCTGCCGCCTGTGCCGCCGTGACGGGAGCATCCAGGCGCAGGTTTCCCAGCGTGTTTTCTTTGCTATGGCATCCCAAGCACGAGGCCACAAACGTCGGGCGAATGTGGGTCTCGAACTGCTGGATCATCTCAGGGCGGGGAGCTGGCTTGGGGGTCTTGGCTTTGTCCTGGGAGAGGGCAGGCAGAAGTGCTCCTGCGGCCAGCCCCAGCGCGGCAAGTGTTGCGGCAAGTCGTTGCATACGGGAATTATACCCTCCTCCCCGGCCCTCCTCCCAATCCTGGGAGGCAGGATCGGGAGGAGGGAGATTTCTCCCCTCCTCCCAAGGTTGGGAGGAGGGGCAGGGGGAGGAGGGCTTAGTCGGGGTGGTTTCGGCGGTAGGTGGCGAGTATGCCGCGCATGTAACCGGGCAAGGGGGCCGTAAACGAGAGGGCTTCCCCGGTGCGTGGATGGATGAACTCAAGCTTGCAGGCATGGAGCGCCTGGCCCTTCGTCTCGATATCCAGCTTCCGCAGGCCACCGTAGACCGAGTCGCCGACCACAGGATAGCCTGCAAACTGGCAGTGGACACGAATCTGGTGCGTCCGACCCGTTCGCAGCCGACACTCGATCATGGTCATTGGGCCAAGGCGCTCCAGAACGTGCACTTCCGTGGCGGCATCGCGTCCCTCACCTGGCTCACTGACGGCCATTTTATGGCGATCCCCCGGGTGACGGTCTATCGGGGCCTCGATCACGGCATCGTCAAAGTGCGGGCTTCCCCAGACCAGGGCCACATAGGTGCGCTTGGCCGTGCGGCTCTGAATCTGCTCTTGTAGGTGCCGGTGCGCGACATCGTTCTTGGCCACCACGAGCAAGCCCGACGTGTCTTTGTCCAGCCGGTGCACGATCCCAGGCCGCTCCTCTCCCCCGATCCCGGAGAGCTTGCCCTTGCAGTGGGCGAGAAGCGCATGAACCAGTGTCCCCGTCCTGGCTCCCGGCGCAGGGTGCACCACCATGCCCTTTGCCTTGTTGATCACCAAAAAATCATCGTCTTCATAGACAACCGTGAGGGGAATGGCCTCCGCAACCAGCTCCGTCGGCTTCATGGGTGGCGGCGTGACCGCAATCGTGTCTCCTGCCTGCGTTTTGTAGGAAACCTTGACGGCTTTCCCATTCACCAGCACCGCCCCCTCATCAATCCAGCGCGCCGCCTGCGCACGGGAGACTTCGGGAAGGTGTGCAGCCAGAAAGGCGTCCAAACGCCCGCCCGCCTCGGTAACAACTAGCTCAATCATGCGAAACCGCCCCCTAACCCCCGCCGGGCGGGGGGACAAAAACAACTCAAACTTTATTCTTCTTTGCCAGCACACTGCCCAGTGCCAGCCCCACAACGACCACCAGAAGGCTCGCCCACTGCCCCGTGGAGAGGCCCGCCTTCACCGACTCGGTGCCGGACTGCTCCCGCCAAAACTCGACCACGAAGCGCACGATGCCATAGAGCACCAAGAACGCCGCAAAAACCTGACCGCGAAATACCCGTCGCTTGGTGATGAACATAAGAGTGGCATAGGTTAGCACCATCCCCAGCGCTTCGTAGAGCTGGGTAGGATGAACCCCGAGAACCTGCGTGTGCTCGTCTGGGTAGAAGTTCATTTTCCAGGCAACATCGCACTTGTGGCCGTAGCAGCAGCCATTGAGCAGGCAGCCAATGCGCCCAAAAAACCACCCGATCGCCAGCGACGGCGCAACGACATCGGCGGCATCCCAAAGATTCATCCCCTTCTTCTTACAGACGGCTAAACCAACCACAACCCCACCGAGCATCCCACCAAAGCTAGTCATCCCCCCGCTCATGAAGTTCAGAATCTGCGCAGGGTTCTTGAGATACTCGCCCATATTTTGGAGGACATACCCCAGCCGTCCCCCCAGCACGCCTCCAAAAAGCCCCGCCAGGGATGCGTCCCAGAGGTCATCGGGCTTGATGCCGTAGCGCGGTGCGAGCTTAGTGCCGTGTAGCGCGCCCATGAGAAAAGCAATCATGAGGAGCAGTCCCCACGAGCGCAAGGGGAACGAGCCAATGTGAAAGAGAACCGGGATCATCTAGGTTGTCTCCTCAGTAAGCTCAGTGCGCTCGGGCTTCGCAGGGGCATAGTCGGTCAGTAAGAAGCTCTTGATCGCCAGTAAGCAGATGCCAATTGTGATCGCCGTGTCTGCGACATTGAAAATCGCAAAGTTAATCGCCCGGAAGTCGAGAAAATCGGTCACCAGCCCGGAGCGTAGCCGATCAATTAAATTGCCCAGTGCGCCCCCAAGCGGCAACGCCAGCGCGATTCCATTAAACCGATCCAGCCCGCCGCTTGCCTTGCGCTCGGAAAATACAATCCCTGCCATGATCACCATCGAGGCAATCGTAATCAGCCAGGTCTTTCCCGCCAGCATCGAGAAGGCAATCCCATCGTTCTGGACATGAGTCAGGTGAAAAACCCCGGGCCAGAGCGGCACCGACGTGTGAACGGGAATCTTTGCGATAACAATGGCTTTTACCACCTGGTCGACGATAGCAATAGCGCCTGCCAGGAGATAGAACCCGGCAGGCGCGAGGCGTTTAGGCATAACGAAGTATTATACCGCTCCGTCAGCAGGGATCGTCCCGCGCCGAACCAGCTCGCGAACGACAGCGGCTTGTGCGGCGGAGATCTCGGGGTACTCCGGGTCAGAGCCGACATCTTCGCGCACGAACCAGGAGCGAGCGCACTTGGTTCCGGGAGCCGGCGAGACCGTGACGGAGAGTGCGTCCCCCACCGAGACTGTGAGCTTGGGCACGACCAGCGCTAAGGCGAGAAGCTCCTCAATGCTAGGGCCGATTGCCTCCGCGAGAGCGGGCGTTACTGTAATCGCGGCGTAGGCCTCCTCGGGCTTGGAGATCAGGCCATCCGTTGGCTCTTTTGCGGCACGTGCGGCAGCCAGCGCCTGACGAAACGGCTCCATCTGAAGATTGAAAGCATCGCGCACGGTGAGAAGTGCCACAAAACGAGCCTCCAATGCCGCGTTGCTCTCCCCTGCGACAGGCCAGTCGGCGAGATGCACGCTCTGGGCTTTGCCGTCCCACGCGGGCAGGAAGTCCCAGGTCTCTTCGGCGGTGTGCACGAGAACCGGTGCGAGCATGCGAACCAGAGCGGTCGCGACCTCGAACATGGCGGTCTGGGACGAGCGGCGCTTGGGGTCTTCAGGAAGCGACGTATACAGCCGGTCTTTGAGGACATCGAGGTAAAAGCCCGAGCGCTCCGTGTTGCAGAAGCCGATCAGCGCTTGGGTTGCTTTGTAGAACGCGTACTCGTCGTAGGCAGCCGTGACTTCGCTCACCACGCCTGAGAGCTTGGAGAGAATCCAGGCATCTAGTGGGTCTAGGTTTTCACTTGCGACTTTATCGGTGTTCGGGTTGAAGTCCGCCAGATTTCCGAGCAAGAAGCGCAGGGTGTTGCGCAGCTTTCGGTAGCTGTCGGCGAGCTGCTTTAAGATATTGTCCCCGAGCTTGGTGTCCTCGGTGTACTCGATGCTGCCCACCCAGAGGCGCAGAACATCGGAGCCGTAGCGCTCGACCACGCCCAGTGGGTCAACCG
>JAPLCP010000214.1 GCA_026392155.1 Armatimonadota bacterium
TAAGTTCGACTATATCTTAGTGGACGAGACCCAGGACACGAGCGAGGTGCAGTGGCAGCTTGCCCGCCTACTAGCCAAGAAGCACGGGAACTTGTTTATTGTGGGTGATGTGGGCCAGAGCATCTACGGCTTCCGTGGCTGTGATCCCAAGCGCACCGTGATGGGCTTTCAGACCAGCTACCCCGGCGGTGAGATCATCCGCTTGCCCGCCAACTACCGCTCGCAGGGAACCATTGTGACGGTTGCCAACGAGCTCATCGCCCACGCCGAGCTCGACGACCGCTACCGACTCTTGATGGAGCCCACCCGCCTCTCCGCACAAGAGCCCTGGCTCTCGCAGCACTTAGACGCCGAAGCCGAGGCGCTCTGGGTGGTGGAGCGCCTTCGGGAGCAGATGAGCACCGAGCCGAACATGGCCTTTCGCGACTTCGCGCTGCTCTACCGCACCAATGCCTACTCACGCTGCTTCGAGGACGCGCTGATCAATGCGGGCATTCCCTACCAGATCACCGGCGGCACAAGTTTTTACAATCGCAAGGAAATAAAAGACCTGCTTGCCTACCTCCAGCTCTCCGTGGACCCGAACTCCGAGGCGGGCACCGAGGCCTGTAAGCGCATTCTCAATATCGCCAGCACGAAGTTTGGGCGGCCTACACGCTCGCTGGGGCCTGGCTTTGTGAAAAAAGTGGGGGAGCAGGCGGAGAAGAACAAGTGCTCGTTCTATGAGATGCTCAAAAACGGGGTCTACAACACCCAGCAGGAAGTGGCGATTCTTGACTTTCGTAAGCAGATCAAGGAGATCCACGAGGCAGGCGAGACCGCTCAAGCGCGCCTGGTCACGGCGCGGCTCACCGGCTACGACGACTACATTTTGAATGAAGAGGGCGAGAGCGAGGACGAGGGCGAGGGCTCTAGTCGCATGGACAACCTGGATGAGCTGGTCGCGGCGAGCAAGCGCTTCTTCGCGCCGGAGGGCATGCTGACATTTGTAGGCGGGCAGGTGCGCAAGGCTAAAGACGCGGGCAAGGGCCAGGACGCGGTGAACGTGATGACGGTGCACAAGTCGAAGGGCCTGGAGTGGCGCTGCGTCTTTGTGGTGGGCTTTGCGATGAACCTACTCCCCCACCACCGGAGCCTGCGCTACGTTGATGGTGAGCTTCTGATAGATAGCCTTGAGGAAGAGCGCCGCATCGCCTATGTCGCCATCACCCGCGCCAAAGAGCAGTTCGCCCTCTCGTGGCCGCAGTACCACAACGCCAAAGCCCTCGGGCCGTCGCCCTTTCTGATCGAGATGCCCACGCTGGCGCCACTCGTAGACGATGCCCTGCGCTCCCAGCAAAAAGAAGACACCGACGACTCCCAAGCCCTCGCCGACGAAGAGTTCACCGACGAAGAGTACGAAGAGTAGGTCATTCCCTAGTCAAGCAGCTGCTTTTCGGGGAAGCGGGCGTTTTTGAGCCACTCTACTCCCATGATAAAGCAGACGGGGGTGAGAATCGGCAGGAGCTGGCCGCGTGCGACTCCTGAGAAGGCCCAGATGCCGGTGATCATGAGGCCGAGTACCCAGAAATTGGGCAGGATGGCACGCGCGGTGCCCATCTGCCGGGGCGTGCGACCTTCCAGAGTGGCAAAGAAAGGCAGGCTCTCGGGCTCGGGGCTGGGATTGGTCTGTGCCTTCCAGCTCTTGAGGTGATCCATTAGAGCGGGCGTGGTGCTCAGTGGGTAGCTCTGGAGGCGACAGGCTGCATGCTCCCCTTGGCCCCAGCGCAGCACGACGGCGGAAACGGCACGCACGGCAGCGGCGCGCCAGGTGAGGCTGACCTCCGAGAGCGCGGCACCGGTGAGAGCAAACTCGCGGCGCTCTCCGACAAAATGCAGGGTGCCTTCCCGCAGCACCAGGAAGCCATAGTCCCAGTTGCCCCCGCTGGCGAGGCTTCGCGGCAAGATACCCGGCGTCATCCCAACAAAGTGCGCGGTGTCGTCTGAGGTGAGCTTGCCCTGTGCGATCAGGCTCTGACGGAGCTTGGCGATCTCGTCTTTGGAGATTCCCAAGAACACGAAGAGAAGGGGATAGAGCGCCACTGCCGCCGCCGTTCCCAGCACCGCCACAAGAAGAGGCTGGGCGAGATGGACCCGCTCTAAAATGGCCGCGACAATCAGAGGGACTGCGGCACAGAGAATCAAAATCCCTAGGATCCCTCGCAGGTTCCGCCGCAGTCGCCACTGGTCGGAGAAGACAAAAGTATGCGAGGGAGGCGGAGCCGGGTAGTAGTCCTCGTCTGGGGTGGCTTGTGGCGCAAAGACGCGCTCTGCATCTTCGCGGGTGATGAGGTTGGCGCGGATAAGGTTCTCGGCGCGGCGCTGGGTGGAGGGGTGGGTGAGCAGTGACTCGTCCCAGCGGGTCCAGCTCTCCGGGCTCCCGTTGATCCGCGCCAGCTTTGCCAGCCCGGTCAAGAGCGCCAGAGGATCGCCGGTAAGCTGTGCGGCGAGCTTGTCGGCGGTGCGCTCCCAGCCACGTGAGAAGGCAAGCTGAAGAAACGTCTGCCCCAGAATAAGAAGCGGGACATAGAGCCAGGCCAGCGTGGCACTGTCGGGGAGGCGTGGCACGAGAAAGATCATCAGGCCGATTAAGACAAGTGGGGAGTTGAGCCAGCCCAGAATCGTGGCGTGTTTCTGCTTGAGGTGCCCGAGCTCGTGGGCGATCACGGCATTGGTCTCGCGGCGGGTGAGGGAGGCGACAAGCTGATCGGTCAGGGCGACAATATTGCCGTGCGCGGCGAAGGCGTTGGCAACCAGCGCTTTTCCCGTCTGGAGGTAGAGAACCTGGCGCACAGGAACTCCCATCTGGCGGGCTAGGGCTTGCACACCCTCAAAGAGCGGCCCACTCTGAAGCGCGACGGTCGTGATGCCGCGTGCGCCCACCAGCGCGGGCAACAAGAACCGTGCAACAAAGCCCGCCACCAGCCAGCCAATCGCGCGGTGCAGACCCGGATCGCGCCAGAGTGCTGCCCGAAGCTCGGGTGCCTGCGAGGCGAGACGCAGAAGAAAGAGAAAGCTTCCCCCAAATAACGCGCCCAGAGCCAGAAAGAAGCAGAGAGCAGGGACATACTGAATCAAGTACTGCCCTCCAGTCTCGGCGAAGACATCTCGGAAGGTCGTCTCGTTTTTCTGGAGGCGGCGGATCACCGGATGGGAGATCAGGGCGCAGGTTAGCTGAACCAGAAAGAGAGGGAAAGCCACACTGCCCATTCCCCGGACAAACGCAAACTCAGGGCTGGGCGGCCCCAGAAACCAGCCAAACACTTGCTCAGGACGCAGAGCAATGGACATTCCCAGCCAGATCGGGGAGAAGAGCAGGGTGCCGTGGTTGAGCAGGCGCAGATAACCCGTCGCCACTGCACGCCGGGCGTCGTCGGCAGAGAGCGTCTCCAGAGCAATCTGGGCGCGGCGGCGAAAGATCAGGGTCGCGATGACGGGAACCAAGAAGAGCAGAAACGGCGGGCCGAGAACCCGCGCGAGATCGGCGGTGTCCCAGCCCACGGCAAAGGTCAGCGGGGCGGCACGGGCAGCAAGCTCTCCCGAAAACTGACGGAAGGGAGTGCGGCGGCTACGGGGTAGAGAGAGGGGAGCTTTTTCGGAGAGCCCTTGGCAGAGCACGTGCCCCGCATTGGCGTTATTGAGGCTGATAGAGACACTCAGCGGATCTGGCTTTCTCTCGATAAAGAGTGCCTGGAGCGGGCGAGGATCGAGCGTGCCGCGCACTTCCAGCAAAGAGCGGGAGACAGGAAGCTGTGCCACCAGAGCAAAGCCCGTGACCTTGGGAGGCTTGACAGGTTTGGTGGGCTTGGCACCCTCGCTCTCGTCTTCGTCGGTGTACTCTTCGTCGTCCCATTCCTGAAGCGGATAGACCCGCAGGTTCTCGGGCGCGGCACCAAACGCCTCTTGAAGTGCCTGACGAGCGACTTCATTTGCAGGAGCCTTGAGCCAGCCCTCTGCTGTGAGCTGCACGGAGAGCTTGGTTCGCGCAGCATTCAGCGAGAGACGGAGCGACGGTAGCTCGGCAGCACGGGCAGTGAGAGTGAGTAGCAGGCAGAGCAGACAGAGAGCAGAGCGCATGGGGAAACCTCGGCAAGAAATTCCCCATCTACCTGGCAGTTTCCTGCACAGTAGGCAAAAGGCAAAGCACTCCGACGCAGTGGTTCACTTTTACACGCGGTTTGACACGCGTAGCCGTGTTGAGTCAGAGATATTTCGTTTCAAGAGTGTGATTGGTGATAGTGTGAGTACAAAGAATCTGTTTTCTCAGACGGTTGAGGTTTTGCTTAGTTGTCGTATTTTGAACCGTTTCCTTGAACTTGGTCGTTGTCATCGCTATGCTGTCGCGTTGCCTTCTGACCCAGTAACTTAACGAGATACGACCAAAAATGTAGTTAAGCATGTCTAATCGAAAACATTATGCAGAAAAGCCTGCTGGGGTTCAATATTTTGATTTAAATCCCATAAGCAATGCCATAAAACACAATATTGAAATATTTTTTGTTTGACTATCAATCTTAAGAAAATAAAATAAAATACAAAATATACAAAATATACAAAATATTTTTAAATTCTTAAATCTATAAAAAACAAAAAACAAAAAACTTAAAATATTAATAAATGTCAATACTGACATGACAAGATTGAATTTCTCAGGACTCATATAATTTTTCACATTCCACATTGTTCGTATTAAATTACCCTGCTAGAAGCCCTCAAGCGCCTCCCCGGACAGCCCTTTGGCAGGCCACAGAGCCTTGCCCACGCCGCAGACCTCGATGCCGCCACCAGCGCCGCCAAAGCCAAGTGGCGACACGCTGCTGAGGGCCTCGCCGAGCACGTGGCGCACCTCGATAGTGACAACAAAGCCTGGTACGCCCTAGCCTCACGCCTCTATGGGGCGGAAACGCCCGAGGGAGCGCTGCTACGAAGCCGGGTTCCCGTGACGACAAAATCCTAGCGCTCTGGCGTACAATAGGGCATGTCCATACCCCTACTGGCAGTGATTGCGCTGACTGCCCCTCTGAATTCATCTTTGCAACAAAAAGTGACGTCTCCCAAGGCGTTCTTTGGGTTTTCGATAGGCGATGACTACAAGCTCGCCAACTACACGCAGTTTGCGGCGTACTGGAAGCAGCTCGATAAAGAGTCCGACCGAATGGTGGTGCAGGAGATGGGAAAGACGGCGGAGGGGCGGCCTCAGCTCATGGCAATTGTGACCTCGCCCGCCAACCACAAAAAGCTCGCCACGTATCGAGAGATTGCCGCACGACTGGCGCGGGCCGAAGGGCTCACTGAGGCCGAGGCCAAGAAGCTGGCGGCAATCGGAAAAGCAGTGGTCTGGATTGACGGGGGACTCCATGCCAACGAAATACTGGGAGCACACCAGCTCATCGAGACGAGCTACCAGCTCATCCACTCCAACGACCCGGAGGTGAAGCGCTTTCTCGACGACTGCATTGTTCTTCTTGTCCACGCCAACCCCGATGGCATGGAGCTGGTCTCGGACTGGTACATGCGCGAGCCCGACGAGAAAAAGCGCAGCTTTGACATCCCGCGTCTCTACCAAAAGTACATCGGCCACGACAACAACCGCGACTTCTACATGGGCACCCAGGCCGAGACAAAGAACATGCTCAAAGTCCAGTACGAGCAGTGGTTCCCCCAGATTGTCTACAACCACCACCAGACCGGCCCGGCAGGCACGGTGCTCTTTGCCCCGCCGTTTCGTGCGCCCCACAACCACAACGTGGACCCGCTGGTGGTGACGGGAATTGACCTCGTGGGCACCTCGATGCACAACCGCTTTGTGCTGGAGAACAAGCCCGGCGCGGTGCGGCGCTCGCAGGCAAGCTACCAGACCTGGTGGAACGGGGGGCTGCGCACCACGACGTACTTTCACAACATGATCGGCCTGCTCACCGAGACCATCGGCAGCCCAACCCCGATGGAGATCGCCTTCACGCCCGATAAATTAATCCCGCAAGAGGACTATATCTTTCCCATCACGCCGCAGACCTGGCACTTTCGGCAGTCCATCGACTACTCCCTCACTGCAAACTGGGCGGTACTAGACATTGCGTCGCGCCATCGAGAGCAGTTTCTCTACAATATCTACAAGATGGGCCGCAACGCCATTGACAAAGGCAGCCGCGACACCTGGACGGACTACCCGCGGCGCATTGCCGACGTCAAAAAGAGCGCCAAGCCAAGCTTTGCCGCCCTGCGCGCCCCCGAGCTGCGCGACCCGCGTGGCTATATTCTCTCTGCCGACCAGCCAGACTTCCCGACCGTGGTGAAGTTTATCAACACACTCCGTCAGAACGGGATCACGGTTCACCAGGCAAGCAAGGCATTCACGGTGGGGGAGAAAACCTACCCTGCGCACTCGTTTGTGGTCAAGGCCGCGCAAGCCTTTCGCCCTCACGTCTTGGACATGTTCGAGCCGCAGGACTACCCCAATGACATTCCTTACCCCGGTGGCCCGCCCAAGCCACCCTACGATAATGCCGGGTACACACTGGCCTACCAGATGGGCGTCCAATTCGACCGGGTTCTCGATGACTTCACGGCCCCGCTAGAGGTGATTTCAGGAAAGGCGAGCGTCATCCCTGGCAAGCTCACGCCAGGGAAGGCGGGCTGGCTCGTGGATCATGCGGTCAACGATGCGTTTTTGGTGATCAATCGCGTTCTGAAAGCGGGCGGCGAGGTGCACTGGCAGCTGGAGGGTGGCAAGTGGTTTATCGCCAACACGCCTAAGACGCAAGAGATCGTGGCAAAGGCGGCGATAGAGCGGGGGGTGGACTTCGCAGGCGTCGAAACCGTTCCCGAGACTAAGGCTCTGCCACTCAAGCCGCTAAGAATCGGGCTATGGGATCGCTACGGGGGCTCGATGCCCTCAGGCTGGACACGCTGGCTCTTCGAGCAGTTCGAGTTCCCGTTCCAGGTGGTCTATGCCCAGGAGCTGGATGCGGGAAACTTAAAAGAGAAGTTCGATGTGCTGGTCTTTGTGGACGGTGCCATCCCCACTCGCGAGACGGCAGGGCGAGCGGCTCTGCCTTCAGCACGCTCCGCCAACATTCCCGCGGAGTTTCAGCCCTGGCTTGGCTCTGTGAGTGTGGGCAAGACCGTGCCGCAGCTCAAGGCGTTTCTGGAGGCAGGAGGGACGGTGGTGACGATCGGAAGCTCGACGGCTCTAGCGCAGCACTTGGGGCTCCCGGTGCGCAACTATCTGGTTGAGAAAGGGACTCAGAAGCCGCTGGAGCAGGCAAAGTTCTATGTTCCTGGCTCGGTTCTGCGGGTGGCGGTGGACAACACGCAGCCGCTCGCCCACGGAGTTTCTGCGCAGGTGGATGTTGCCTTTGATAACTCTCCGGTCTTCGCGCTCACCGACTCCACTTCTATGGTCAAGCCCATCGCCTGGTTCGACTCTGCGGAGCCGCTGCGCTCCGGGTGGGCATGGGGACAAGACTACCTGAAAGGCGGAACCACGATTGCGGAGGCGAGTGTCGGACAAGGCTCGCTTTTCCTGCTTGGCCCCGAGGTCGCAAACCGCGCTCAGCCCCACGGCACCTTCAAGTTTCTCTTCAATAGCCTCTATCTAGGCCCCGCAAGAGCGGCACAGAGCAGGTAAAACCTCCTCTGTGCCAGAAGGGTTTAGTCTTCGAGAGCTTCTTCGCTGAGCTCTAGGTTGTGGTAGACGTTTTGCACGTCGTCATTGTCTTCGAGCGCATCTAAAAGCTTGAGGACTTTCTTCTGCTCCGCCACATCCAGCTCGGCCATCGTGGTGGGGATCTGCTGGATCTCCGCCGACGACGTGGCGATCTTGGCCGCATCTAAGGCGTCGCGCACCGTGGCAAAGTCCGTGAAGCCTGTGGTGATCTCAAAGCCGCCGTCGTCGGTGGGCTGGACATCTTCCGCACCCGCCTCAATCGCGATCTCCATCAGCGTCTCTTCGGTTGTCACGCCCGGGTCAATCATCAGAATGCCCTTACGCTCAAACATATACGCCACGCTCCCCGAGTCCCCGATACGCCCGCCGTTCTTGGCAAACGCGCTCCGAAGCTCTGGGAATGTCCGGTTGATATTGTCCGTGAGCGACTCAACAATAATCGCAACCCCGCCGGGGCCGTAGCCCTCGAAGGTGCGCTCGTCTAAGTTGCCGCCATCGAGCTCACCGGTTCCCCGCTGGATCGCTCGCTTGATCGTATCCGCAGGCACCGACGCTTGCTTGGCGGTCTGAACCGCCATGCGTAGCCGGATATTGGTGTCCGGGTTGCCGCCGCCCTTGGCCGCGATAATGATCTCTTTTGCCAGCTTGGTAAAGAGCTTGCCGCGCACCGCGTCTTGCTTGCCCTTACGCAACCGAATATTATGCCACTTGCTATGGCCAGACATAGTTCTTAAAATCCTCCGTTGGATTTTACCGCATCACCGCCAAGAGTAGGCTAGCGACTACACGGTGTCGTGTTTATTCCAGCTTAGGGGGAAAGAAAGTCGATTGCCGTAGACAAAGCGAATGAGCTGGAGGTCGCTCTCCCGTGCACCGACTTCCCGCCACGGTACTGCTCGATAATGCACTCCCTATTTTTCATGTAAGCACCCGCTCCATAAAGCGCCAGCGGCTATGAAACTCGGTGGGCACTTCGACGCCTTCATAGGCGGCGCAGTCGGTGAACCCACTGGCCTCATAGAGACGGTGCGCGGATGTCATAAAGATGCCCGTATCAAGGCACACGCTCTTGTAGCCGAACGCCCGTGCATCGTCGAGCAGGCGTTGTAGGGTAAGCTCTCCCAGCTTCCTGCCGCGAAACTCAGGCCGGATATAAATGCGCTTGAGCTCGGCAACCTCCGGGCGAAGAAGGCGAAGTCCGCCCATTCCCGCGAGCTGGTTCTCTGCCATGACGAGATAGAAGATGCCCTTGGGCGGCGGATCACCGCAGACTTTGTCAATAACGCCGGGGACGTAATCGCGGATGGGCATCCCAACGACCTCATTCACCGGCACGCCAAACAGGCTCTCGATCTCCGTGAAAACCCACGATAAGTACTCAACATTGAGCTGAATAAGCTCGGCCCTATGCGAGGCGACATTGGCAACGATGAATTCGGGGTTTGGCATTTTTAGTATGGTTATTCTGATGGAGGTATGGAGCTGTCCGCTTGAGCGAATAATTAGGTGGCGTTATCAACGCCAACCCTCACGCTTAGCACGCTCGGCCTCAAGTGCCTTGCGCTGCGTATCGCGACTACGCCTAATGTTTTCGGTAACCAGATAATCATATCTTGCATGCTTTGCGAAGTAAGGTCCCAACCAACCATCTTCATGAGTGAATGCCATCGACCATGCAAGGTTAATCGGGAAAACGAGGTAGTCCAACACGTTGCATTGAGTCGGCAACGAGTCAGTCAGCAGCGCCGACACCCCATCGTTCGACATCACGACGACCTCCGATGCGACTTGTTCGGCGTAGCGAAGTTCAGCCTCTCGCTGGCAAACGGACGGGAATGCGCCTGAGCTAAACGTATGCCAGAGGAATGCCTCGATGTTGGCTCCTTGAGCATTCTTTGCGTATATCGAAACCCACTCGTCGAGAAGCTTCCGGGTTTCTTGCTCCGTGAACCTTCGGAGAATCCGGCCTGGCCCTACTTCGAGTTCAAGATTGCGAGGAGTCTTCATGGAGCCACCTAACTAGTATTTCTGCCGCCGTGGTCATAATGACGATTTTGGTGTGTTGTGCCGCAAACAGCTGTTGTCAGGCTTACTGTGAGATTTTTCACTTTTTGTCAGAAATGCCCTTTCTCAACCGTTCTGTAGGCGAAGGTTACTCCCTATCTCTACAGGGAACAGTATACCAAGAAAATGACAAGATTTTAAACTTTCTGGACGCTCTTGCTGCGCTCCTCTTCCTCTACCGTGATGGACGGAAAGTGAAACTGCGATGATCTACCCCCATGTCCTCATGCGCCAGCCGCTGCTACGCCGACGACCAAGCTTGCGGTTGATACAATGCCATCGTTCGCGCCCAACACAGCAGCACGTAGCCAGCCAATTCGATCCGTACGCTGCAATTCTATGTGGCGAGATGGAGCTGGCGTCCCGTCCGCAGCAACAAAGGGTTAGGCTGCGCTCAGCTTGGCTTTCCATCAAGCGCGGGTGTTTCTCTCAGCAGTAACAGCGCGCTGGCCGACCACTTCCACCAAAGTCGGGAACAGCCTGCCAAGACGCCACGCAAGTCTGGCACGACCCGGTAGCACGATCACGCTCTTGTTCCTATCGACGGCGGCAAGCGTTTCCTGTGCGCATTTCTCAACAGAGTAAGGGGGGCCGGCCAACGCCGTAAGGAATCGACGCGCATCAGGAGCCCAGCCGATCTTGAAGTCGCCAGGGTTTTCGCTGTCCAGAATCGGGGTTTCGATTGCAGCAGGGCACAGAACGCTCACCCGCACACCGCGCGCGGCCGCCTCGATACGCAGGCTGGTGCTCAATCCAACCACGGCGTGCTTGGTTAACGCATATGGGGCCAGCAGGGGCATCGGTCCCAGACCCGCCAGCGAAGCGGTGTTTATGATATGACCTGAGCCTTGCTTGAGCATGATTGGATATGCCGCCAATACACCATGCAGCACGCCATACAGATTGATATCCACGATGCGCTGCCAAGCGGGCAACGGAATCTCGTCAGCCTCCCCCGCGACGGCAATTCCCGCGTTGTTGAAGACATAGTCTAGTCGGCCATGTTCGTTCGCAAAAGCTTCGATGCAGCCTTTCAGCGCTGTTGCGTCACGCACATCCACTGATACCGCCTTCGCATTTGCGCCGCATTCATTCGCAACAGATTGCGCTGCTGCAAAGTTAATATCCGCGACGCAAACCTTTGCGCCGCGTGCGATCAAAGCTTTTGCCAAGGCGCGACCTATACCTGATCCACCGCCCGTGATAAATGTGGTCTGATTTACGTATGACTTCATTGTGGTCTTTCTTGAGAATCTAATACGTCGAACAATGATTGAAGTTTTGGGGACAATGAGCGCGATTTCGATGTGCAGGGCACCGTGCTATTTTGCGCAGCTTAACGGCATAGATCAGCGGCGGCCCGCTTTGGGGCCGTCCGCTGCAGCACCGGGTTCGGCGTTCTTTGTCCCCGCGTAGATCGCCTGCACCCGCTCGGTCTCGGCAAACGACAGGCCCTCGCCGACTGGCTGCACCGAGCGGAGAACGTCCGCTCGCGCCTCTGGCCCGACCGCCCGCTCGATTACCCAACCCACCAGATACTGAACCGCCAGGCAGCCGGCCGCCGTGGCGATGTTCCCCTCGGAGACGAACGGTCGTTCGATCACCTCCACACCAAACCCCTCCAGCACCCCCTTGGCCGTCGGGTAGGTGGTGGCTGGCTTTCCGTCCAGCAGGCCAAGCGCAGCTAGGATGAGTGCCCCCGAGCACATCGACCCGATAAGTTGGCGAGACGGGTCGAGCCGGAACTGGGCCAGCCACGCGGCGTCCCGACACTTAGCACGGGTGCCGGGGCCACTGGTGAACAGGACAATGTCAGCGGCGTTGGCGTCCGACAGCGGGCCGTG
>JAPLCP010000179.1 GCA_026392155.1 Armatimonadota bacterium
CTCGATAGCGGCGATAGCTGGGGCGCGTTTCGTGCCTACGTCACCGAGGTGACCAGCCTAGAGACGGCCAAGCGCGGTGCACAGCTCGTCCCAGGGAAGTACCGCGGCATCAGCTACCCCGTCGCGCTCTTCGATACCGCCGGTCGGCTCTGGGTTGCCTGGACAGGTGGCGATACGGTTCAGCTCTCACGGGCACGGGAGGCCGTCATTCCGAAGCCATAAAAAACCCGAACGCACGACCGAGAAGCCCGAGCGTATAAGCTAAAAATGCGAGCGCATGACCTCGAAATGCGAGCGCACGTCCTTGGAACCCGAGTGCATGACGTCGGACTAGAAGCGCACGCCGTAGGTGAAGACGGGGTCGGTGGGGCCGCCGGTGCGTAGGCGGGTGTAGGAGAGCTCAAAGGTCTGGTGTGGCCCCGCTAGCCAGCCGACAAAGAGCCGCGTGCCCGTGCCGCGCCAGCTGTAGCTACCGAGTCCTGCGCCGATGCAGGCAAGCAAGCACGCCTCCACAAAAGAGTGTTTTCATAAAGGCATTGTACAATAGCGTTGTGAATATCGAGACGATTCGTGTACAGCTTAACTTCCCTCTTGCTGAGGCTACCAAGCCGATTATCTGGCACTTTGCCCACGACTGGGAGCTGAAGTTCTCCATCCGCAAGGCCAATATTGACTCCACGATCGGGGGCTATACGGTGCTGGATCTCACCGGCAAGCGGGACAATATAGACGCCGCACTGGAGTGGGCCGCCACGGAGGGCATCGAGGTGCTGGTGGGCGGTGCAACCGGTGAAGATGAGTGGGTGATCGGCAGATGAGCCGAGAAAACCCCGACGAGCAGGAGTGTAGTATCGGGCTGGTTGTCAAAGAGAGCGCGACGCTAGGCGAGTTTGTCTGTGAGAACCGGCAGAAGCTTCCCGAGGTGACCATTGCTTACGAGAGATACGGCGAGCTCAACGCGGCAAAAGACAATGTAATTCTCGTGCTCCATGGCATCACGGGCTCGTCGCACGCTGCGGGAAAGTATGCCTGGACAAATAGGTCACTGGGCTACTGGGACGGCTTTATCGGCCCCGGAAAAGTCTTCGACACGGATAAGTACTGCGTGATCGCGCCCAATATCCTGGGCGGCTGTCGGGGCACCACCGGGCCATCGTCGGTGAACCCACTGACTGGCAAGCCCTACGCCATGACCTTCCCCATCATCACGATCCGCGACATGGTGCGGGTGCAGGAGCAGTTCTTGCGCGAGCACTTTGGTGTCACGGAGCTGGCCGTGGTGGCAGGAGGCTCGATGGGCGGAATGCAGGCGCTGGAGTGGGCCGTAATCTACCCTGAGCGCGTCAAAAACTGCATCCCGATTGCCACCAGCGCCCGTGTCGGCGCACGCAGCATCGCCTTCAACGAGTGCGCCCGCCGTGCGATCCTTCTTGATCCTAAGTGGCAGCGCGGCAACTACTACGACAGCGAAGGTGGCAGTCCGGACTCTGGCCTCGCGCTGGCTCGTATGATCGCCACGATCACGTTCTTGACCGACGCCACGATGCAGGACATGTTTGGCCGCACCCATGCTGACCAAGAGGAAGAGTCCGCCTTCCGTCACGACCTGCACGCCCGTTTTGATGTCGAGCGCTACCTCCACGACGAAGGCGAGAAGCTTGTCAAACGCTTCGATGCCAATAGCTATCTCTATCTCTCACGCGCCATTGACCTTCACGACATCTCCCGTGGCTACCCGTCGCTTACTGATGCCCTAGCGCGAATCCAAGCCCGCTGCCTCGTGATTGGGATCTCATCAGATGATCTTTTCCCCGTGCGTCCCCGTGCGTGAGACGCATGAGATGGTTGAGCGCATGCAAAAACGCGGCGTGGATGTCACTAGCTTCATCGTGGACTTCTACTACGGCCACGATGCGTTCTTAGTGGAGTACCAAAAAATGCTCGCCCCCCTCCGGGAGTTTATGAGCGTGTTGTAGCTATCTTGCGGAGTGTTGGCTGCTCCACCAAGCGGAAGAAGAGCCAGGACAGTGCCAGTGTCACCATCAGAGATAGCGCACTTAGTAGCACAAAGTAGGGGACATGCGAGATGGGGAGCCGTAAAAGGAGCCCCCGAGAGAGCAGTCGTACAATCGGGTCGTGGAGCAGGTAGACACTATAAGACATTCCTCCAAGCGCCACGAGAGATCGCCACTCCACCAGAGCCCTCAAGCGGCTTTTTGGCGCTTGGGCAAGGTAAGCAAGCAAGCAAGCCGCTCCTGCGCCGAAGAGATAGTCCGTCACAAAGCGTGGTAGCTCTTTGCTGGTATTTTGCCAGAGGGCTTCCAGACCAACTCCTAGCCCCATTCCGATCAGTGCGCCGAGCCGAAGCTGTTTTTGGGAGAGCCTCCCTACAGATCGAGACCAGACCGCTGCCAGAACCCCGAAACCAAACAGGCCTAGTAGCTGTGGCATCACTCCAACGGGCTCCATCAGGCTTAGTGTCAAACTGGGGGCCAGAGGGGTTAGAAGTGCTAGACCATAAAGTAGAACGAGAGAGCAGAGCAAGGTTGCCGCCACGGTTTTTTCTGCTCCAAAACGTCGGATACCCGCAACAACCAGAGGGAAAACCAGATAAATCTTCCACTCTACCGCGACTGACCAGAGCGGAAGGTTCCACTCCCATAGAATCGCACGGGGGATCTCCTGGCATAGGAAAATTCGGGCCAAAATTCCCTGCCAGGAGATTGCATCTTTCAAACTAACGGAGAGGGCATTGGACAGAAGTGTGATCCCAAACGTGAGGATTAAGGCGGCGTAGTAGGGAGGAAGTATACGCTGCGCTCTTCGTAACAGGAAGGTCTTCGGTTCGAAGTGTTCACGCGAGAGAACCGGGAGCATGAGGCAGTAGCCTGACAGAACGATAAACAGGGCCACCGCCAAGTGGCCGTAGGTCAGTGGAAACGTAATAATATTGAGCAGACCTTTTCCTGTTCCTGAGTAGGCGCGATCGGTAAAAGTCGCATTTCGTACATGATGCAGCAGTACATAAAGAGCTGCCAGTGCACGAAGTCCATCTAAAAACTCAAGGCGGGATTTTGCACTTTCATGTCGGGCTGTGGTGGGTTGCCCTTGTGCCTGAGTAAATGACATCTTGTACTGACCGACAGTTCTTACGGACATGATTAGGTGCTTATGCAAGATATGCACCAAACTACTTTTTAGCAAGCTATGGTACCATTCTGGAGCATGAACGGAATTTCAGTGACGGAGTATGCGGCGCGGCGGGAGCGTGTGCTGGAGGGCCTGAACGGCGCGGCGGGTGTGGTATTTGCGGGTGAGGGAGGGCCGCCACTTCTGGGGCGCTGGACGGCCAATAAGCACTTTATCTACCTGACGGGAATCACCAACGAGCCGGGAGCCGCAGTGCTCTTCGACCCAACCTCGCCCGACCCGAGCAAGCGCATCACACTTCTCTTAAAGTCCCGAGACCCCGAGCGGGAGCACTGGGACGGCTACCGCGACCCGCTCAATCAGGCACTCAAAGACAAGACGGGCTTTACGAGTATCGGGCGGAGCGGCGGGATTGCGGGGGCGCTCACCAATGCCGCCCGACGGGGTCGGCGCTTCGCCTGCCTGCACCCGTACTCGGTCTACCCCGGCGCAGTCTCCCCCGATCTGGCGGCGTTTCGGCAGGTGGCCGAGCGCGTTCCGGGTGTTGCCATTGAAGATAAAACGCAGCTACTGATAGAGATGCGCTCGATTAAGTCCGAGGCAGAGCTGGCGCTGATGCAGAAAGCCGTGGACGCCACCGTGGATGGCTACAAGGCTGCGCTAGCCGCCATCAAGCCAGGAATGAGCGAGCAGGTTGTAGCCTTGGCACTGGAAAACGAGTTTAGGCGACACGGTGGTGAGCATGCCTACAACCCGATTGTCGGTGGTGGACTTAATGCGACCGTGCTGCACTACATGGACAACGACCAGATTCTCCAAGACGGTGAGCTGGTGCTGATCGATGCGGGGGCGAGCTTTGCAGGCTACGCCGCCGATGTGACCCGCACCTACCCCGTCTCGGGGCGCTTCACCGATGAGCAGCAGTATCTCTACAACCTCGTGCTGGAGTCCGAATTAGCGGGGATTGCGGCATCCCGCGCGGGGACGGCGATGTGGGAGGTAGACCGAGCCGCGCGTGCGGTCTTTGAGAAAGCCGGGATGCCGGACTGCTACACCTACGGCGTCGGGCATGGCCTCGGGCTGGATGTCCATGATGCCCTCCCTGATGGCGTTTTGAAGCCCGGCATGGTCATCACCATCGAGCCGGGCCTCTATCTGGCCGACAAGGCGCTCGGAATTCGCATCGAGGACGATATCCTCATCACCGACGGCGACCCGATCAACCTCACCGCCGCGATCCCGAAGTAACCATCCCCCCTAACCCCCGTGGAACGGGGGGACGAATAGGAATCTGATTCCTTATATTCCCCCCGCCGGGCGGGGGATAGGGGGGCGGGTAGGTTAAAAATTCGGCTTGGGAACCGCGACTCCGAAGCCCCAGCCGTGGATGGCGTTGGTGATCTTGACCAGAATCCGGTTGACACCTTCCTCCAAGCGGATCGGGGCTTCGTCCTCTTTTTCCGTGTAGCCACGGCGGGTGTCGTTCTCATGAACAACCGTGCCGTTGATCCAGATCTTAATGCCGTCGTCGGAGCCGCACTTGAGGATTGTCTCACGGGCATGAACCGACTCTAGCTCGGTGTAGGCGTAGGCCACGGCGTTGTCGTGGTTGCCAATGGCGCGGCCCAGATTAACATAGCCCTTTTTATTGGCGATGGTCTCACGCCAGCCGGACTTATGCTCGCCGCTGGCAAAGATCTCTTCGTCGGCATCGGCGGCGACCCAGCTGGTGCTGATCTCCCCTTCCGATTTGTCCAGTGCAAACGGCCCTAGGACGCGCCAGTGGAGCAGGTCGTCCTCGTGACCCTCTTTCTGGGCGGCGTCCCAGCTTGCCCGTAGCTCTTGGGGCGTCGGCGGGTTGAAGGTCTTGCCACTCGTGGGAACCAGGGTTTTCTTGGTGTCAATAGGCGGCAGTAAATCTCCATGGGCGACAATCAGCTCATCGCACATCTCGACAATCTCATCCGTGGAGAGAGTCGCGCCGGTGAGCGGGTCGAACATGGCGGCCTGGTAGATATGGTCACGGCGGCCCTCTTGCGCGGCGCGGATAAAGAGCTCGTGCTGGGTGACGTGCGGCATCATGTAGCCAATGAGCTGTGGCGGTAGCGCCCCAACGGTCGTGAACTGCAGGCCCGCCCGGTCCACCAAAGTCGGCACCTCGGCGATGGCATCGTTGGGCAAGTTCGAGATCGCGCCGTTGTTGGGCATGTTCCCATAGACCACCGACGGCGTCCCTGTGACAATCGAGTGGATAATGGTCGAGCCGTACTCATGGGACTTGTGCACCGTGATCGGGTCCTCAGAGCGGGCAAAGACCTTCATGCGCTCGAACTCATCCACGATCCCATCGCAGCGCCGGAGGTACTCGTCCATGGGCACCGAGAACTCCGCAATTTTATCCTTGCCACGCGGAATAAACCACGGGTTGTACTCCGCGTTGTGCTCGCTAGACTCGGTGATGAAGTAGCCCAGTCGCTTCATCAGCTCAAAGCGCACCTTGTTTTTGGCGAAAGTGGCCGGATCGCCCATCGCCTCAAAGAGCTGCGGATAGAGATCAACTCCCTCGCGCTCCAGCTTGGTATAGAAAGCCATGTGGTTGATGCCCGCACACGTGAAGCCGACTTCACTTGGGTTCACGCCGATATAGCCCATGATCTGATTCAGCGTGCCTTGGACGCTATGACACAGCCCTACCGCTTGGATATTAGAGCTCCGAGTGATGGTCTGCATGTTCATGCTCATGGGGTTAGAGTAGTTGAGCAGGACGGCCTTGGGGCAGATCTCCATCATGTCCTCGACCAAGCCCTTGAGCATGGGGTAGGTGCGGAGGGCGCGGAAAAATCCCCCCGGCCCGGTCGTGTCGGCGATCGTGAAGCCGAGGCCGTATTTTCTCGGAATCTCAAAGTCCACCAGGGTCGAGTCAAAGCCGCCGATCTGAACCATGTTGATCACAAAGTCCGCGCCCTCCAGCGCTTTCTTGCGATCCAGAGTCGCCTCAATGGTCGGGTTGGCCCCGAGCGCTGCGCCCACTTTACGGCACAGTGCCGCCCCGACTTCCAACCTATCGGCATCAATGTCCATGTAGGAGAAAGTCGCGTTCTTGAACTCAGGGAACGAGAGAATATCACCGGTGAGGTTTTTTGAAAAGACGACGCTGCCAGCGCCGATCATGGCTACTTTAATCATAGTGTGCGTATTTTACCTCCTCTTGGCTTGAAGAAGAACCAGCGAGCCCAAAGCCGCAATGGTTGCCACGCCCATCAGGGGACCATAGCCCACTAAGCCCACCGCCACTCCCCCGAGCCAGGGAGCGACCATGCGGGGGATGGCGCGGACGATGTTATAGAGCGCGGAGTAGAGCGGGATCTGGGATGGCTCACCGGCTAGCTCCATCATCAGGTTGCTCGCCGCCAGATCCACCCCGGCCGTCGCTAGGGCCCAGAGGACAAAGACCACGGCAAACGCTCCGCCACTAGGAGCGAGGATGGCGAAGAGAAACCCTCCCGCAGCTGCCACGCAGGCTAGTGCGACCATCGGGCGGTTGCCCCAGCGATCTGCGAGCCACCCGATCAGCAGCGCTGCCACGGAGCCCGCAAAGATACTCACCGCCGTGTAGAGTGCCAAGTCGGTGTTCGTCGCGCCAAAACGTCGCGCGGCGAAAAGTGCCAGAAAGGGCGAGGCGACCTGCGTGAGCGCAAAGACCACCTGTGAGTAGCTCAGCTGACGGAACTGAGAGTCCGCTTGCCATACTGCGAGGAGCCGCGCGAAATCCAGCCGAGCGGGGGCACTCTCGCCTTTTTCGCTTTCTGAGGCGCGTCCATCGGGCTCTCGCAGAAAGAGAAAGGGGATGATCGTGACAGTGAGAATCGCAAAGCCGATTCCAAAGCCCAGCCCGTAGCCACCGGGAAAGCCACTCCCCAGCACCACATGGCGCAGGAGCCACTCGGTGCCCAGGGTGCAGACTCCCGCAATCCCGCCTGCGATTCCAAAGAGCCGCCCACGCCAGTGCAGGGGAATAGTCTTTCCGATGGCAGTCCAGTACGCCGGGATATTAAAGCCCATCGCAAGAGAGTGCCCACAGAACCCAATAAAGGTCGCAATAATCAGCCAGCTCGGGTGGGTCGTGCCCCAGAGCGGTGCCAAAAATGCCAGGGGGAGCAGGAAAAGACGCTCGATCAGTGCCACCCAGAACAGCCAGTAGCGCACGTGCTTGAGCCGCTGTAGCACACCGACTGTCAGGAGCCCCGGTCCCAAAATCAGCAGACTAGAGAGCCCCGTCAGCGCCCCGAGTGTCGCAGGGGAGGCACCGCAGTGATCCAGAAATGCGGGGAGAATCGTCTGTGTGGAGAAGAAAGCGATTCCGAGAGGAAACCCCACCGCGTCGGCAAGACAGATGAGGAAGTTGATTTTTTTATCGTTTTGGGTCATGTAAGCCGAGGCATTATACGGCTTCGAGAGCACGCAATCGCGCCAGCAGCGTCTCGGCTTGTTTTGCCGTCAGGGGCCGCAGAGGGGGACGAGGGGAGCCCACAGACACACCAACTCCCTCCATAATTGCCTTGCCTGCGGGAAGCCCTGGATTTTGGAGAAGCGCTCGCACGGCCTCCATCACGGTATCCGAGAGCTGCCTTGCCTCGACAAGATCACTGCTCTCAAACGCCTTACATAGCTTCTGATAGAGCGGCGCGGAGTAGTTGTAGGTGCTCCCCACAAAGCCTACTGCGCCTACACTCAGCGCAGGAAGCATGCACTCATCGGAGCCCCAGAAAATATCGTAGCGTCCAGTATCAAAGCGCAAGCAAGCGGCGAACTCTAAAAGATCGTTGTGAGTGAACTTCAGCCCCGCAAAGTTCGGAATGCGCTCGGTGGCTTTTTCCAGCAACGGCACCATCGGCAGCGCCGCGCCGGTGAGAGCGGGAATATGGTAGTAGAAAAACGGCAGCTCGGGCGCGGCGGCTGCCACGGGCGCGAGAAAGTCGAGCAGGTGCTCCACGCTTGCGGGCTTAAAGTAATACGGAGCCAGCGCCGAGGTCGCATCCGCCCCGCTCTCTTGCGCATGCGCCGCCAGCGCCACGGCATCAGCGATACTCGTGTGGCCGACATGGACAATCACCTTGAGCTGCCCTCGCGCCACGTCCACCCAGCGCTGCGCCACCGCCTGCCGCTCCGCCGTGCTCAGCGAGACGCCCTCGCCCGTCGAGCCACAGACAAACGCGCCGGTCACGCCATCTGTAATTAGTTTCTCGCACTGTTTCTCAATAACGCCAAGATTCAGCGAGCCATCGGCGGCGAATGGCGTGTGAGGAGCAGCAATGAGCCCCGTCCAGTTGGTCTTCATAAGGGGATTCTACCAAAATTAGCGAAAGCAGTAGACGTAGCCGTCGTCGGAGCCGATGAGGACTTTGCCGTTGATGACGCAGGCGGAGCCCATGACGGGGCGACCGATGGGGAAGCTCCAGATTTGCTTGCCGTCGGTGAGGTTTAGGAAGTAGAGCCGCCCGTCCTCGGAGCCGATCACCACTTTACCGTCGCAGATCACTGGAGAGCCGTCTATCTTGCCGCGTGTGCGAAACGTCCAGATTTTTTTGCCCGTATCTTTGTTGATGCAGTGGACGAACTTATCGCGCCCGCCGATCACGACTTTATCCCCAAGAACGACGGGAGTGGAGTAGTAGGGGAAGCCTCTGTCACGGTAGGTCCAGACGTTCTTACCGGAGGTGAGATCAAGACAGACCACGGCGTTTCCGTAGTGCCCTAAGTAGACCCGGCCTTCGTCGATGGTCACGGAACCCGCGATATAATCCCCGACATCAATGCTACTGATTTTCTTGCCATCGGCAGCGTTTAAGACATGCAAGAAGCCGTCGCAGCCCCCAAAGACCACTTTGCCCTGGGAGATCGCGGGCATGCCATTGACGTAGTTATCGGTCTCGTACGTCCACTGCATTTTCCCGGTAGTCGCATTGACACAGTGCACCCGATTGTCGTAGCTGCCAAAAACAAGCCAGGGAGTTTTTCCGTCGGGAGCCGTTGTGAGGTTCGCCGCGCCTAGGATCTTATCATCGGTCTTGTACTTCCACGTCAGCTTGCCCGTGGCCGCATCGAAGGCATAGAGGCGCGCATCCGACGAGCCAATGACCACGAGCTTGCCCACCAGCCGCGCCGACGCTTCTATCTCGCCGTTGGTTGGTGTGGCCCAGAGTTTTTTCCCATCGGCGAGGCGCACGGCATAGACGCTCTTGTCCTCAGAGCCGAAGAAAACACGCCCCGCGCCATCCACCACCGGCGACGACAAGATCGGCTTGCCGGTCTTGAACCGCCATGCTTGTTTCAGTGCGTTTGCCAGCTTCCCTGGCGCGATACGAAATTGTTGCATTGTGTTTTATTGACCGCCGATTGAAAGCGGCGGGCTATTTCCCTACACAATACAATTTATCCCGAGTTCGGATAAAGAGATTGTTGTAGGCCACCGCGATACTGGAGCGGATGTCGGAGCCCTCGGTGTCCATGGGGTTCTCAGCTAAGAGTTTACCCGTTGTGGCCTCAAAGACGAACACGACGCCGTTGAGATCAATCACGTAGAGCTTGCCATCGGCGAGGGTGGGGGAGCCCCAGCACATCTGGCGGCCGGGCGTGGGAACACTCCAGCCGACTGCGCCCGTTTTTGCATCCACGCAGGAGAGCGATTTTTTGACATCGCTCAGGACGTAGAACTTGCCCTGCGAAAAGCACGGCGTGGGCACATCGCTGGTGACATTGCCGCGCTCCTCGCTCTTCCAGGCCGGCGTGGCATTCTCAAGCCGCGTCGCATAGACCGGGGCACGCTTGGGGGCGCAGACCAGCACCATCCCATCGCCCGCGACGGCTGAGGGAACTTGCCGCCAGTAGGCTTCCCGGTGCGCCTCGTTCCAAGTGCCCCAGCGCCAGAGCTCTTTGCCTGTCTCCGGGTCGTGCCCACTGACCACATCGCCGCCGGAGATAATGAGCTGCGGCTTGCCATTGACCGTGTGTGGGATGGGCGTCCCGTACGACTCACGCGACTCCATGATGGCATCGCTGGGCCGCGCACTCCGCCAGAGCTCGGCTCCGGTGTTCGGGTTGAGCGCCAGCAGAAACGACTCGGGAGATCCCTTGCCCCGCGCCCCGACCGGCTGGTTGCGCTGGAGAATCTGGATGTAGAGCTTCTCGCGCCAGAGCTGTGGGCTACTGGAGAACGTCCACTGGAACGCAAAGTCGCCGTAGTCTTTTTGTAAGTTACGCTGCCAGAGCTTCTTGCCTGCGTGCGTAAATGCTGCCAGATCGCCGTTGCCAAAGAAAAACACCACGCGCTTGCTATCGGCCACGGGCGATGGTGCGGCGTAGTGGCTGCGCTCATCGAGGCGCACTTTATTGCCCTGGCCGCCTGGCTGGTAGCCACTGCCCATCGCGTCCAGCCACTTCACTTTTCCCGTCTTACGGTCTAAACAGTAGGCGATGAGCTGCTGCTTGTCAATGTCTGCCGCCGTGATATAGACACTACCGCCCAAAACAATCGGGGTTGCCGCCGTTGGCCCCGGCATCGCAGCCGCCCACTTCACGCCCTCAGTGGGGGAAAATTTCACCGGAAGATTCGTCGCCTGTGTCGAACCGTCGTAGCTTGGCCCGCGCCAGTTTGCCCAGTCTTGCATGGTTTCTTGTACTCCTGGGGTAATTATATACTAAATGCACGTTGATCTGGCGATAGTGGGCTCCGGCTTTGGCGGGGCGATTCTGGCGATGGTGGCGCGGCGGCTGGGAAAGTCCGTTTTGCTTTTGGAGCGAGGGAGCCACCCACGCTTTGCCATTGGTGAGAGCACCTCGCCTCTCATGAACTTACTGATCGAGGAGCTCGCGCACACCTACGACCTGCCGCGCCTCCTGCCACTGGCGACCTATGGCACTTGGAAAGCGCACTACCCCGAGCTTGGGGTCGGGCTGAAGCGTGGCTTTACCTACTACGGCACGCAGCCCGGTGAGCGTCTCTTGGTCGCCGCCTCCCCTGGCGATCCCTGCGCCGACACCCACTGGCTCCGCGCCGATGTGGATCACTTTCTGGTCAAAGAAGCCATCGCCCTGGGCGTGGTGTACCGCGACAACGTCGATCTGGCCCAGCTAGAGCGCACCGAAAACGGCTGGCGCACGCGTGATCATGGCGACGAGGCAGATTTTCTGATCGATGCATCGGGGCCAAAGGGCTTTCTGCACCGCCGCCAAGGCTGGAAGGAGGTCGGATTTTGCGGCTATCCCAACACACAGAGCCTCTTTTCGCACTTTGTGGGAGTCAAGCTGCCCTCCTACCCCTGGCCCCTTCCTCCCAATAACCGGGTACCCTCTGGGTGCTTCGGGTGGGAGGAAGGGGAGAATTTATTGCCTTACCCTCCCGATGCGGCAGCGAGTCACTATATTTTTCCGGGTGGCTGGATGTGGATCTTGCCGTTTGACAGCGGTGTCACCAGCGCGGGATTTTCCGTGGAAGACGGGCTCGCAGACGCGCTGGGGCTCTCCGAGGGCAACGCTGCGGCTTGGGAGCGGTTTCTCGCTCGCTTTCCTGCGATTCAGGCGCAGTTTGGTGACGCGCAGCCTATCGAGAAATGGCACTACAGTCCCAAGCTCTCATTTCGCACCGAGCATGTTGTCGGGGAGGGCTTTGCGCTCCTGCCCTCGGCTGTGGGCTTTATTGATCCGCTCTACTCCACGGGGATGCCGCTCACGCTTCTGGGAATTCAGCGCTTGGCGACGCTTCTGGAGCAAGGCATCACGGCGGAGGGCTTGGCCAGCTACGAAGCCACGACTTTTGCCGAGCTGGACTGGGTCGCCACGTTTATCGCGGCCAACTACGCCGCTTTCGCCGACTTTCCGCGTTTTGTGGACACGACGATGTTCTACTTCGCCGCCGCGAGCTTTTCCGAGCTGGCCCGGCGCATCGGAAAGCCAGAGCTGGCACAGGGCTACTTGCTCACCAAAAACGCGGCGTTTCGCGAGAGCTTCGCGGCGTGGCAGGAAAACAAGCTCTCACTGGCCGAGGCGATTGCGCCATGGAACGTCGCGGGCCTTGCAGATCCCGGCAAGCATAATCTCTATGGCGTGGACTTAGAGGATGTCGTGCGCGGTGGGGCGAAGCTCGGAAAGACCGAGGCCGAGCTTCGGGAAGTTATTGCCACCGCCGAGTGGGCACGCTGCGAGTAGCGCGCAGACGTGCTCCCTCCCTCCCGATGCCCGTTTAAGTCGTTCCGAGGGCTTGTGGTAGGGCCGGGTATAGTAATCCTAGATATTTAGAACCGTAAGGAGAGACGCATGCGCCTGAGTGCGGGGTGTGAGATGGTGCTGGAGATAGATCAGCCGGGGCCGATCTCGCTTGTTTTGATGCTGCGACCCTCTAGTAGCGCACTCCAGTGGGTCAGTGAGGAGCGCCATGCGCTCTCCCCGATGGTCACTGTGCTGGAGTACCTCGACAATTTTGGAAATATCTGCCAGCGGATGCAGGCTCCGGCGGGGCGCTTTTCCATCGCCACCCAGGTCACAGTCGAGACGGCAGCGACCCTGGAAGTCGCACCGGGCACGCCCCTTGACCTGGTCTCAGCGCTCCCTGACAAGACCCTCCAGTATCTTCTGCCTAGCCGCTACTGCCAGTCGGACTTGGTGGGGGAGCGGGCACGGGAGATCACCCACGGCTGCAAGATGGGCTAC
Organism: Armatimonadota bacterium; assembly: GCA_026392155.1. Lineage (GTDB taxonomy): Bacteria > Armatimonadota > Armatimonadia > Armatimonadales > Armatimonadaceae > Armatimonas. The sequence continues at coordinate 12,856 of JAPLCP010000179.1, forward strand.
GATCAGGCCGAGGCGATCCGGGCGTGGATTCAGGGCAATATCGAGTACTGCTACAACAGCAGCGACGCGTCCACGTCGGCGCTGGAGACCCTCCGTGACCGCAAAGGCGTCTGCCGTGACTTTGCCCACCTCGGCATTGCGCTCTGCCGCAGCCTCACCATGCCCGCGCGAATGGTCGTCGGCTACCTCCACGAGCTGGTTCCGATGGACTTGCACGCCTGGTTTGAGGTCTTTGTCGGCGGGCGCTGGTTCACCTTCGATGCCACACAAGAGCAGCCACGCGGAGGACGGATCGTCATTGCCTACGGTCGCGATGCCGCCGATGTCGCGATGCTCACCCAGTTTGGAGCCAGCACCCTCACCGAGATGGGAGTCTGGGTCAAGGAAGCCTAAGCTGCGCCCTAGACCACATTGATCCGAATCAGCGGCTTGATAATCTCGCGGCTCTCAATCGCGGCGAGGGCTTGTTCAAACGTGCTGAGGGTAAAGATCGCCTCACCCGTCCACCAGGTGCGCTGATAAACGCCTTCACGCAGACCCGCCACAATCTCGTCGTGGGTCTCCGGCTCGTCGTAGCTGCCCTGGTAGATCGTAAAAGTCGCGGTCGTGCGGGCCGGGCGGAGAGTTAGCTTCTTCCAGTCGTCCAGGCCGTAGATCCCCAGAGTCGCGCCATCGGCCAGAAACGGGAGAATATCATCGCTGGAGCTCTCCTTGCCTACCGTGTCAATGACCCTGTCGAAGCGCTCCGTGATCTCGCTCAGCGCCTTGTAGTTCACGTAGCCCGTCGCGCCTGCCTCACGAAAGACTCCCTCGCGTGCCGCGCTGCCGATCACCACGATCTGCGCAGCCCCCAAGCGCTTGGCATGGGCCACAAAGGCCAGCGCATTGCCCCCTGAGCCGACAATGAGCAGCTTCGTGCCCTCGCCAATCCCGAGGCGCTTGGTGTAGCTCAGGGTCTCGCGGAGCGTGATAAAGAGCGGCCCCGACTCGGCGGCAATATCGGCGGGAATCACTTTGTTAATGCGATACGCGTCCCACTCGGACTTTGCGACGCCATCAGCCTCCATCGCACGCCAGTCCCGGCAGAACCCAAACTCCGCAAAGCCGCCCCAGCCAATGTCCCAGCTTTTATCTACGGCAGGCGCACACCCCACCCGCGCCACTAAATCGCCCACTTTTAGATTCTTGACCTTGGCCCCGACGCTCACCACACGTCCGACGCTCTCGTGGCCCAGCACCAGCGGGTAGGGCATCTCCCAGGGAAGCCGCCCGTGCAGGATATGGTTGTCCGTGCCCGCACAGATCGTCCCGTACTCAATGGCCACACGGCAGTCATACTCCGTAGGCAGCGGTGCCTCGTCAATCTCACGCACCGAGATCGCCCCATCGGGACGGTCCACTAAAATCGCTCTCATGCCTCTCTGATTCGCAACCCTAAGGAGGAAATCCTCCTCGGCGTGTCGCACCAGAGCGTTATGAGAGAGCTAATTCTTCTGGCGGCACTGCTCGCCGCCGCCACCCCGGCGCAGAAGCCCGTCAGTATCTTCAATGGCCGCGATCTTTCCGGCTGGCAAGCCCCCGAGCCCAACCCGTACTGGCGCGTGGAAAATGGTGTCTTGATCGGCGAGAACGACGAGAAGAAAAAAGGCCATGTTCTGCGCACCGAGAAGAGCTACAAAGACTTCGTGCTGGAGCTAGACGTGCGCTGGAGCGGGGAGATTGACTCGGGCGTGATGCTCCGCAAGCCCGAGATCCAGCTCCAGTTTGGCATCTCACGCAGCCTCAAAGTGGACATGACCGGCGCATTTTATGTTGGGAAGTACCCCGAAGAGGGGCGTACCAAAGACCTCGATAAAACCTTTAAACCTAACGACTGGAACCGCTTTAAGCTAGAGGCAAGAGGTGAGACGTTTACGGTCTGGTGCAACGGCAAGCAAGTCAGTCAGTTTAAAGACGCCAAGTACGCCGAAGCCGCCCCGATTGGCCTGCAAATCCACCCTGGCCTGACGATGAAAGTGGAGTATCGTAACATCAAGCTCCGCGCTCTTGACAAGCCCGAAGCCCCTAAATAATCTTGATTCAGCCGTCGGCGAGGATGAGCACGACGCGGCCACTGCCGACCGCACCACCGAAGCGGGTGAAGCCGCTGTCGCGCAGCGCCTCTTGCACGATCTCTTGCGAGAAAAGCGTGGCGGGCGTGCCGGTGAGGCGCATTAAGGGCGCAATCACGGGGGTGAGCTTGGGCGCGACCAGATCACAGCCCGTGTGCCGGTGCGTCTTCCCGTCCTCGTTGTCGGCGGAAGAGTCCGGGGCATGGATAAAAATCTGAGATGCAAGAAGTATACCCGCTATAATTACCCCATGAAAACAGTTCTGCTGGCGACCGAGGCAATGCACACTCGCTTTGAGCTGGTGCTTGAGGGGGAGCGCGAAGACCAGCTTCTGGCAGCCGGGGAAGCGGCGCTGGCAGAGATCGACGAGGTCGAGCGGCAGCTCTCGGCCTATGATTCGGGTAGCGATCTGTGGGCCATCAATGCCGAAGCCGCTCAGAGGCCCGTTCGAGTGCGCCCGACCACGCTGGCGTTTCTTCGGGAGGCAAAAGAGCTAACCCAGCGCACCGACGGTGCCTTTGATCCGACTATCGGTGCCTTAATTGCTCTCTGGCGCGGTGACGAAGAGCCGAACGAGGAGAGTGTCGCCCACGCGCTCTCTCAGACCGGCTGGGAAAATATCGTGCTCGACGACGACAATAACTCCGTGGCACGGGTGCTTTGGGGAGTACGGCTCGATCCGGGAGCGATTGGCAAGGGCTGGGCACTGGACCGGGCGCGGGATATTCTGGAGGAGGCAGGGGTGACACGGGCGCTGCTCCACGGCGGGACATCGTCGGTGGTGGCGCTGGGGGAGGGCTGGAAAGTCGCGCTAGCCGAGGGGCCGACGCTCACCCTCAGCAACCAGTGCCTCGGGGTCTCGGCTCCTTCGGGGCGCTGGACGGTCTTTGGGCAGCGGCGCTATGGCCATGTTCTGAACCCGAAAACAGGCTGGCCCGTAGAGGCAACTGCCTGGGCGGCGGTGATCGCGCCGACGGCAACTGTGGCCGATGCACTCTCCACGGCGCTCCTGGTGCGGGGCGAGGGGAACTGGGAAGGCTGTCACACACTCTTACCCGGAGACGTTATTTTAAACAACACAGGAGAGATGAGATGAAGATGCAATTACGTGCCGCTGTGGCGCTACTGGGACTGACGGCGATGGTCTTAGCGGGTTGTGGAGGTGGCAGTGGAACCACGAAGGAGCCAGGCACGGGCAACAATGACTCAGCAGCGACGTTTCGCGTGGTCTACACCCGGGGCGGCGATATCTGGCGGATGAATGGTGATGGCAACAACGTCCAGCAGCTCACCCAAACCAGCGCCTTTGACTTCCAGCCTACCCTCTCGGCAGACCGGCAGTGGGTTATCTTCACGTCGGATCGGGCGGCGACCTATGCCAAGCAGTATAGATTGTTTATCATGCGCACGGATGGTAGCGAGCTGGAGCAGCTCACCGAGAGCAGTGGCTTTGAGGCCGATCCTGCCTACTCACCGGATGGGACGCGCATGGTCTTTGTGAGCAACCGCGACGGCAACGACGAGCTCTATATCATGACTCTGGCAACGGGGGTAGTGACGCGCCTGACCAATACCGCCGCCTCTGAGCAGACCCCTGCCTGGTCTTCCGATAGCTCCCGAATCGTCTTTGCCGCCACGCCATCGTCTACGGAGAACACCGATATCTACTCGGTTCGCGCCTCTGATGGCGGCGATCTCGTACGACTGACACAGAATGCCGCTACCGATGACTCCCCGAGCTTCTCGCCCGATGGGCGCTGGGTGGCCTTTGCCTCGGATCGGGAGAGCGGCAGGTTCCGCAACTTCCAGGTACGCACCGATGGCTCCGGTGACCTTCAGCGCCTCACCGATGGCGGTGGTGGCGAAGATGGCTTCCCCGTCTACACCCCCGATGGCAACTTCTTAATGTTTGACAGCGACCGAGACGGTGACTCCGATATCTACCGACTCAACCTGAGCACCGGACAGACGACGCGCATCAGCCGCTCCTACGACCCGGAGACCAATCCGGATACCCGAGCGAAGAAGTCAGGGAGGGAGCTGCGTAGCAAGCGCAACTAAGATCAAGGTCGGGATTGTCCGACCTTGGCTATTTAAGACTAGATAAATTACTAGTGTTTTTTACCCTAAAGACTAAATGGGTTTTTCTCCATAATATGGAGTGTATCCCCATGAGGGAGCACTACAGGGGAGCGATTAAAAACCGATTCCCATTTGTTTAGGAGAAAGATATGAAGTCAATTCGTCGTGCATTTACGCTTGTGGAGATCATGATCGTAGTTCTGATCATTGGTATCCTTGTTGCGATCGCTGTTCCGAACTTTATCCGTGCTCGTGAGTCTGCACGTGCTCGTGCTTGTGTGGCCAACCTTCGCCAGATTGACTCCGCTAAGGAGCAATACGCCATGGACAACCGCCTTGCACAGGGGGCAACCATGCCCGCTCTGTCCGCGCTTTGTGGCTCCGGTACCACTACTTATATCAAGGGTGGCTCTCCTGCCTGTCCGTCCAGTGGTACCTACACCGTTGGCAACCTAGGCACCGATCCAACCTGCTCCGTTGGTACGGGGGCTGCGGTTCCTCACGTTCTGCCGTAGGTCAGAAGCCTAGCCGCTTAAGAGAGGGGGCGAGGAGACGAGAGTCTCCTCGCCCCTTTTTCTTGTGGTATCCTGAGCGCATGGTTGAACCTGGGCAGTATCTTCGTGATCTCTTCACCCAGCCGGTCGGCAGCACTGTCGTCGCCCGGGGCTGGGTTAAAACCGTCCGTTCGGGCAAGGGAGTCTCGTTTCTCCAGCTCTCTGACGGTTCGTGCTTTGCGGATCTTCAAGTGGTCGCCGATCCCACTCTCGTGCCGGAGGGAGTGGCCACAGGGGCCTGTCTCTCGATTGAGGGAGAGCTCGTCGCCTCGCCAGGCTCCGGCCAAGCGGTGGAGCTTCAGGCAAAGGCGATTACGGTTCTTGGGACTGCCGACGCCGCCACCTATCCCCTCCAGCCCAAGCGCCATACCTTTGAGTTTCTGCGCGAGCAGGCCCATCTTCGCGTGCGCTCCAATACCTTTGGGGCGGTCTTCCGGGTGCGCAGTGCAGTCTCCTGGGCGATCCATAAGTTCTTCCAAGAGCGTGGCTTTCTCTACGTTCACACCCCAATTATCACCACCTCTGATGCCGAAGGTGCCGGCGCGATGTTTGGGGTCACGACACTAGACCTGCAGAACCTGCCGCGTACAGAGACCAAAGCGATTGACTTTAAGCAGGACTTCTTTGGCAAGCAGGCGCATCTCACGGTCTCCGGGCAGCTTGAGGCCGAGATCTTCGCGCTAGCCTTTACCAACTGCTACACCTTTGGTCCCACGTTTCGAGCTGAGAACTCCAATACCCCACGCCACTTAGCCGAGGCGGCTGATTTGGAGTTTTTCACCAAGCGCATTGATGAAAATGTTCTGCCAACTCTGGAAAAAGTGGCCCGTAGCACGTTTGGACAGATTACCTACACGGAGGCCATCAGTATCCTCGAAAAAGCCAGCAAGGCCAAGAGCTTCGAGTTCCCCGTTTTCTGGGGCTGTGATCTCCAGTCTGAGCATGAGCGCTATCTCACCGATGAAGTCTTCCAGCGTCCGGTGATTGTCACGGACTACCCCAAGGAGATCAAGGCGTTCTACATGCGCCTCAACGACGATGAAAAAACCGTCCGGGCCATGGATGTTCTTGCGCCGCGTATCGGGGAGATCATTGGAGGGAGCCAGCGCGAGGAGCGCTACGACGTGCTGATTGACAAGATCCGCAAGCAGGAGCTCCCCGAAGACGTGTACTGGTGGTACTTGGAGCTGCGTAAGTACGGCTCCGCGCCCCATGCGGGCTTTGGTCTCGGGCTGGAGCGCCTGGTGCTCTATCTGACGGGCATGAAGAACATTCGGGACGTGATTCCCTTCCCCCGTACGCCCGGAAGCGCGGATTTCTAGTGCCATGCAGACCGTCATCCGTAACCTGCACTTCCAGAACCTCAAGCCCAGTAAGTTCGTCGCGGGCCTGAAAAAGCCCGAGGGAATTGTCTCGCTGACGCCCAATGACGCGCAGATGCGCCTCACGGTTCAGGGAGAAAAAGAGGCCGTCGAGCTTCTTGCCCAGCTGGTGCCGCTTGCCGATGTGCGCTCGCTGCGCTACCAGCTTGCCCTGACTCTGGTTCGGCTTGGCCCTGGGACGCGCAGGACGGTTATCGAGAAGAAGATCCTGGTGCTCGAAAACAACACGAAGGTTGCTCAGAGTCTTGGGCAGGGGGCGTTTGAGCTACAGGGAGTGCTTCATGGGAGCCCCAAAGAAGCACAGCTCACGTTTGCTGCCCGCGTGATGCGTGGCACTGGAGCCCAGCGCGTTGCCGCCGAGTCCCTTCAGGTCATGCGCCGACTCCCGTTTCAGAAAACCGTCGCGATTGCCCGCTTCGATGATCCGAACGCAAAGCGTCCTACGAGTAAGAAAATAGCGCCCATTGCGCTGGTTTTAGAAGCGCTTGCTACCGAGATCACCCGCTCACCGGTAAAGTAGCCATGTCGCTTTTTACGAGTGCCTCGCGGCTGGCAAGCTACCGAGGCGAGGCTTCGGAAGACCGTGCGCTGATTGTGCATGCCGCGCCACAGACCCTGGTGCTTGCTCTTGCCGATGGGGTGGGCGGGCGACCGGGCGGCGGTGAGGCGGCGCAGCTTGCAATCGAGACTGTGGAGATCGAGGGGGCCAAGCTGGCTAAGAACGGCGCTCGGCTCTGGCCGGGGTTCTTCCGGGCGCTGGACGACGCTTTAGCGGCCCACACAGATGCGGGCCAGACCACGCTGATCGGGCTAACCCTCACCTCGCAAAAGCTCGTGGGAGCCTCCGTGGGCGACTCAGAGGCCTGGTGGATCACGTCGGAGGGGCACTTCGATATCACGGAGGCACAGAGACGCAAGCCGCATCTGGGTACCGCCGCCGCAGAGCCTGTTGCTTTTGCGCTCAAGCTCACCTCGCCCGGAACCCTCCTGCTCGCCAGCGACGGGCTCTTTAAGTACACCGATCCCCTCGCGGTCACCGATGCGGTTCGTGGAGCCGCCGATGTTGAGGCCGCCGCCGATGCTCTGGTGGCTCTGGCCTCCGCCCCCGCCGGGCGCTTCTACGACGATCTGGCCCTGATCTTAGTCAGACTTGATACAATAGCGCCGTGGACAAGCTTTTTACACCGCTTCAAGGCGGACTGATCGTCTCCTGCCAGGCACTCGAAGGGGAACCGCTCTTTGGCTCCGAGATCATGGCCAGGCTCGCACGGGCGGCAACGCTCGGAGGAGCGGTTGGAATTCGCGCCAATACTCCGATAGACTGTGCCGCGATCAAGGCCGAGGTACCCGAGCTGCCGCTGTTTGGGCTCTGGAAAGTGGTCGTACCGGGCTTTGACGAGGTCTATATCACCCCAAGGCTCCGTGAGGCGGTGGCCATTGCTGAGGCCGGTGCGGAGATTATCGCGATAGATGCCACACTCCGTCCGCACCCCGAGGGCACGACGGCAGAGCTAATTCAGGCCATTAAACGCACAACGGGGCGGCTGGTGCTGGCCGATATTGACAACGAAGCATCGGCGGTGGCTGCGGTTGAGGCCGGTGCGGATGCGATCTCCACCACACTCTCCGGCTACACGCCAGACTCTCCCAAGCTTTCTGGCCCGGACTTAGAGCTTGTCGCAAGACTTGCCGCGCACAAGCTTCCCGTGCCGCTTTTCGCCGAGGGCCGGATTCACTCACCGGAAGATGCTCGCGCTGCCCTTGATGCTGGAGCCTTTGCGGTGATCGTGGGGGGCGCGATCACCCGCCCGGCTCAGATCACCGAGAGATTTGCAAGAGCGCTCCGCAAATAAAAAAAGCCCGCCATCCGGCGGGCCTTTAATTTTAGGCGATCTAAGCAATGACTGTGTCGCGGAGGCGGCCCCCAACTTCGCTACGGCGTAGCTTTTGCAGTGCTCCTGCCTCGATCTGGCGGGCACGCTCCCGAGAGAGGTGTAGCGCTTTGCCGACTTGCTCTAAAGTCATGGGCTGCTCCTGATCCTCTGAGAGTCCGTAGCGCAGGGAGAGCACTTCTTTCTCGCGGCTGCTCAGGTGATCCAGCGCCTTGTTGATCTCGTCCCGCAGAGCACGGCGGAAGATGCGCGCCGAGGGGCTCGTGGCATCTTCGGCGGGCAGCAGATCGCCGAGGCGAGTGGTGGAGTCGCCCGCAGGCGCGTCCAAGCTCATGGGTTCGGGTGTCTCAGCCTCTAAGAGCGTCTCGACTTTGTCTACCGGCAGGCTGATCTCGTGGGCGATCTCCTGTGGGGTGGGGACGCGGTTGAAGCGCGTGGCCAGCATCTCACGGGTACGCTTGATCTTACCCAGGCTCTCAATAGCGTGCGAGGGCAGGCGGATCGTGCGTCCCTGGTTCTCCACGGCGCGGCCCAGTGCCTGGCGAATCCAGTGGGTGGCGTAGGTTGAGAAGCGGAAGCCACGGCGCCAGTCGTACTTATCCACGGCGTGGATCAGGCCGAGGGTGCCTTCCTGAATCAGGTCTTCCATGGCGATCCCACGGTTCTGGTACTTCTTGGCGATACTGGTGACAAGGCGCAGGTTCGCATTCACCAGGATCTCACGGGCACGCTCGCCCTGCTTGCCACCGCGCTCAACACAGCGGGCGAGCCAGCGCTCTTGACGTGGTGTTAAAAGGGCCACACTGTTGGCGCCTCCACGGTCGGCGACAAATGCCGTAAACGAAAACTCTTTCATCGGATCAAAGCTTTCATCTTGCTCGGGAGTGCTCTGCGCAACCTCCGACTCGGAGAGAGCCGTCGTTGGCGCCTCCGCCGTATCCAGTTGCTGTTCAGTTATGGTATCCGGCGTTAGTGTAGTCATTTCTTTCTTATACCCAGTGGAGGTGTCTTTTGAAACGCCTCCGGTCTTTGCTCCGGCTTACGGAGACAGTACTATCCTATTATTTACGGTGTAAACCGCTGATAAGTTCCCTATCGTTTTTAACAGGAAACGTGCTAAACGGACGTTCACCCCTTACTATTTTTAGAGACGGTGCAAAACCGCAAGAGGTTTCGCCCTATCCTATAATCCTTACAATCGCGGGTCTACCGACTCTGACTCCAGAGCAAGAACCGCAAAAGCGCACTCATGAACCCGACGCAAAGGCTCTCGGCGGACGAACCGCTCCAGCCCCTCCACTCCCAGGGCAAGCTCCCGCAGGGCTAACGCACGCTTGCCGGAGAGGCCGCACTCTCGCAGACGCGAAGAGAAGTCATCAAGTTCCGAACCGGGATAGATTCGCGAGTCTTCATCACAATTCCTTCTGTACCTGCCTCTGTTTTTTTGTCCCACCGCGCGCCCCGCTCCTTCACTTGTGAAGGATTACTTGGGGGAAGCGTCCGAAACTCAGTTGCGACAACTCTCTCTGAGACGACGGCAGGGCGTGCGAGGGTCTGCATGTGCCAGAGATGATCTTGCTCCAGTAGCGTGCGCCCCTCGGCAGCCAATAGCTGGGCTTGGTACGCCGCGAGCCGGGTTTCTCTCTCTCGCAAGCGTTGTGCCAGAGCGCTACATCCGGCAATTTCACGCGACGTTGCCTGCTCTGTCAGGCTGCGTGCCGCGCTCAAGCGTACGGGCCCTGCGACCTCCACGGGTGCGTATTGCTGTTGTAACAATCCCTGCACTTTTGCGTTCCAGGGAAGTAGCTCGCTGTCTAAAATCAGCCAGTCAGTTTCTAGCTCCTGCCAGAGCTCTGTCTCCGTAAGCGCCTCGCGTAGCTCTGCAAAGCGATTCTGCGCCACGGCTTCGTCCCGGCAGACAATCACGACCACGCGGCTGCCCATGTGCTTTTCCTGGCAGATGATCTCGTCGAAGCCGCTCTTGGCAAAGTAGGCACAAGCCTCTTCGGGGCGCTCTAAGGAACCCTCGATGAGGCAGAACTCTCGGGCGGCACGGCTCGCCCGACCAATCCAATCCTCCAGAAGTGGCTTGGGGGCATGCTCTTGTACATTACAGACAACGCCGTGCAAGTAGTCCGACGACAGCACTTCCGTCGGCAAAAAATGTGTTTTTGCGAAGGTGCTCTTGCCGCTGCCACTCGCGCCGATAAGGACAACGAGCGCGAAATCTGGTAGGTCTACTTGCATAGGGGAAGTGACATCATACCACAGTCGTTTCTGCTTTCGAAACATATCGGAAATAATTTAATGATTTTCCGTGCAATTATGTGTCTGTACTCAACGAAGCGGGTTAGTGCCCGGAGAGCGGGTGGGATCAGTAGCCTGTCCCACTCGGACTCGCACACCTTGCGGAGGCGGTGGAGATTTCGTGGAACCAGAGCTTAAAAGTGGTAAGTGACTTTCTCTGTGCCTTCGTCGATCTGAAGCTTCTGACGCTGGATCAGCTCCGCGATAACAGGAGGCACTGCCTCGGGCGCTACCTTCAGACGGTTACCAATAAAGTTCTCCAGAGGCTTGCGCTTGGTGGGGCGAGCTTTGGGGTAAGTCAGAAGCACTTTGAGGATATCCTCGGCTCCTGAGGGGGGAGCTACTTTCGCAGGCAGCTCGGTTTTCGGAGTAGGTTCGGCAATAAGGTCGGTGAGGCTCTCAATGCGACAGCAACGCCGTGAGCCACGGGTGACATGCTGGGCGAGTGCATCGAAGCCCTTGTCTTTGGTGAGGATCGTAACGTGGCGCGTTGGGTTGTTAGTGAGGTACTTGCCTAGCTCATAGGCGAGGATAAAGTCTGCGGCATTTTCTCCGCTTTGTCTGACCTTGATCCACTCCACTCGTGTTCCCAGAGGCTGAAGCGCACAGACAAGATCGAATGGAATGCTGCCTTGCTGCTTCCCGACAAAGATCAGAACACGGGCCTGCTCTGGGATGTGCTTGAAATCTGTCGGGATAATGTTCTCAAAATCAATGAGGATCAGCTGGGACATGAAGGCAGATTCGCGAATTTTTCTGAGATCTCCTCCCAATTCTGGAGGAACAAACAGGTCAGGTTTTACGACAAAGTTGGTAAAATAGGTTTATGCGCAAGTTTATGGCAGTACTGCCTCTGATTGGGCTTCTTGCTGTTGGCTCTCTGGGGGCGTCGGGGCAGAAGGCGGAGAACACAAAGAATGCAAAGCCGGTCAGCTTCCGAGAGGAAGTGGAGCCACTCCTTAAAGCCGACTGCACGGGCTGCCATAGTGGCGAGGCGAAGCAGGGCGGCTTTTCGGTGGAGGGCACGGCGCTCTTTGTGGGAGGAACGGCCTTTGGCAAAAAAGTGATCGTCCCTGGTAAGCCTGCCGCGAGTGCGCTGATCGGCTACCTGCGTGGCAAGCACCAGCCGCAGATGCCCATTGGGATGCCGCCGCTCAAAGAGGCGCAGATTCAGACTATCGAGCGCTGGATCACACAAGGGGCAAAAGTGGACGAGGCAAAGCTGGGCTGGCCCTACCTCGCGCCGACAAATCCCGCAAGCCCTAAGCTCAAGAACCCGGTGCTGCGCGACGAGTGGGTCAAAAATCCGATAGATGCCTTTGTGCTGGCAAAGCTGGAGGAAAAAAAGCTCTTTCCTAGCCCGCCCGCCGATAAGACCACGCTCCTACGCCGCGTCTATTTAGACTTAGTGGGCCTGCCCCCGACCCCACAAGAAACCGATACGTTTCTCTCGGACAGTGCGCCGGATGCCTACGAGAAGCTCTTAGATCAGCTACTTGCGGACCCGCGCTACGGGGAGCGCTGGGGACGGCACTGGCTGGATCTGGTGCGCTTTGCCGAAACACATGGCTTTGAGGCCGACAATATCCGCTCCCGTGCCTGGCGCTACCGGGACTATGTGATCCGCAGCTTCAACGCCGACAAGCCCTACGATCAGTTTCTCAGCGAGCAGCTTGCGGGGGACTTGCTCCCCAATCGAACCGCTGACTCCGTTATCGCCACGGGGTTTGCACGCCTGGGCTCCTGGGACGAGCTCTCGCGCGATCCCGAGGGACGCTGGCAGGACTATCTCAACGATGCCACAGACACGGTCGGCGCGGTGATGCTGGGGATGACCGTGGGCTGTGCGCGCTGCCACGACCATAAGTACGACAAGATCACCGCAAAAGACTACTACAAGCTCCAGGCGTTCTTTGCCAACACGCGCTGGGCCGACGAGCGCCTG